>JBCBUY010000067.1:0-17152 GCA_039817885.1 Pseudomonadota bacterium
ATTACTCGATCTCAAACACGGCCGAGTACGGAGAATATGTCTCCGGGCCCCGCGTGATCGAGTAATTCATGTTGGCGATCCCGCCCTCATAGATGAGATCGACGATGAGTTTCGTCTCGTGAAGGCATTCAAAATAGGCCATTTCCGGGGCGTAGCCCGCCTCGACCAGCGTTTCAAAGCCGGCCTTGATCAGCTCCACAATGCCGCCGCAAAGCACGGCCTGCTCACCGAAAAGATCCGTCTCAGTCTCTTCCTTGAAGCTTGTCTCGATGACGCCAGCGCGCGTGTTGCCGATCGCTTTTGAGTAAGAGAGCGCGACATCTTTCGCGGTGCCGGTCGCGTCCTGATGGATGGCGACGAGCCCCGGCAAGCCAAAGCCCATCTGATATTGCGCACGCAGCGTGTGGCCCGGCCCTTTTGGCGCGGAGAGCGAGACGTCGACATTCGCAGACGGACGGATGAGATTGTAATGGATGTTAAATCCGTGTCCGAACATGATATGCTGACCATCGCGGACATGGGGCTCAATTTCATTCGCCCACAGAACAGATTGCAACTCGTCCGGCACGAGGATCATGACCACATCGGCCCACTGGGTGGCTTCCGCCGGCGTCATCACCTTCAGGCCTTCGGCTTCCGCTTTGGCGCGGGAACCGCTGGTCGGCTGGAGACCAACGACAACATTCTCAACGCCGCTATCGCGCGCATTCAGAATATGGGCGTGGCCCTGGGAGCCATAGCCGATGACAGCAACTTTCTTGGACTTGATCAGCTCAAGGTCTGCATCTTGTTCGTAATAGATGTTCATGTCTTGGGGTTACTCCTGGGTGTTCGGTCGAATTTGGTCTTTGGAATAGAATTTGATGTGAGGAATGGATGACGCGTTTGGAGATACCGTTGCGTCTTCAATATCGTTTCCACCCCAACCTTCGGAGAAGAGATGGAAGTGGTCGGTCTTCCGCTGAAGCAGGTGGTTTAGATTAGCGACGAGGATTTCAATGTCTTCGTCAGACGCGAAGATTTGAATCTCGCCACTCTTGTGTTGCTCGACAATCATCCCTTCTCCGCTCCGCGCTTGATGGAGAGGACGCCGGTGCGGGAGAGCTCGACGAGGCCGAGGGGGCGCATCAGTTCGCGGAACTGGTCGAGTTTTTCGGACGCACCGGTGAGCTCAAAGATAAAGCTCTGATTGGTGGTATCGATCACGCGGGCGCGGAAGATTTCCGCAATGCGCAGCGCTTCAACGCGCTTCTCGCCCTCGCCTGCCACTTTGAAGAGGCCAAGCTCGCGCTCGACACCGCGCTTCGATTTGGTGATATCGGTAACCCGGCCAACGGGCACAAGGCGGAGGAGCTGAGCTTCGATCTGTTCGAGCGTGTGCGGCGTGCCGGAGGTGACCACGGTGATGCGCGAGCGGTGGCGGGTCTCATCGACCTCGGCCACGGTGAGGCTTTCAATATTGTAGCCGCGGGCGGAAAACAGACCGACGACGCGGGCAAGCACGCCGGGCTCATTGTCCACCATGATCGCCAGGGTGCGGCGCTCCGCCACCTCGTCCTCATGGGTCATGTCATAGGCCGAGGCTGGGCTTGCGGCCTGATCATCGTCTTCGGGAAGGTCGTCGGCGCTCATATCTTGTCTCTTGGAATGCGTTCGCGTGTTGATGGACCGGCTTGGTCTATCACACAAGCTTGCGGCCCTCTTCGTCGATTTCATCGCCGGTGATGTCGGCGAGGATCATCTCATTGTGGGCTGCGCCTGACGGGATCATGGGCAAGCAATTCTCCGCCTTGGTGACGCGGCAATCGAAGATCACCGGGCCATCATAATCGATCATTTCCTGGATCTTCGCGTCGAGATCGGCGGGACTGTCGCAGATAATGCCGTGCCCGCCATAGGCCTCGGCGAGTTTCACAAAATCTGGCAGGGCATCGGAATAGGAATGGGAATATCGCTCGCCATGGAGCAGCTGCTGCCACTGGCGAACCATGCCCATCCACTCATTGTTGAGGATGAAAATCTTGATGGGCAGCTGGTGTTGCACAGCTGTGGACATTTCCTGCATCACCATCTGGACGGAGGCTTCGCCGGCAATGTCGATGACCAGACTGTCTGGATGGGCGGCTTGAACACCGACAGCAGAGGGCAAACCATAACCCATCGTGCCGAGGCCGCCAGAGGTCATCCATCGGTTTGGTTCCTCGAAATGGTAGAACTGGGCGGCCCACATCTGGTGCTGACCAACTTCGGTGGTGATGTAGGTGTCGCGATCCTTGGTAAGCGCGTGGAGGCGTTCAATCGCGTATTGCGGTTTGATCTCTGTGTCCGAGCCCGCATAGGCGAAGCAATCCCGCGCGCGCCACGTATTGATCTGGTCGTGCCACGCCTCAAGCTGTGGGGGTGTCATATTTGAGGCCCGCCACTCGGTCAGCAGGGCCTGAAGCGCCTCGCCGCAATCGGCGATAATCGGCAGATCAACACGGACCGTCTTGTTGATGGACGATGGATCGATGTCGATATGGATTTTTTTCGACCCGGGCGAAAACGCATCAATCCGGCCGGTGACACGATCGTCAAAACGTGCGCCGACGCAGATCATGAGATCACAATCGTGCATGGCATTGTTGGCTTCGAAACTGCCATGCATGCCGAGCATACCGAGCCAATCCCTATGGGAGGCTGGAAATGCACCGAGCCCCATCAGTGTTGACGTGACAGGAAAGCCCGTTTCGTCCTGCAGTTCGCGCAGCAGGCGGCTGGCCTCAGGACCTGAATTGATAACCCCGCCGCCAGTATAGAAGACCGGACGTTTGGCCTTTTTCATCAACTGAACAGCCTGACGGATCGCCTCGCCGTTCGGCACGGTCACAGGTTTATAGGTCGGAATATCGACGCACTCTTTGCTGCGATAGGTGCCGAGGGCAAATTGTATATCCTTCGGAACGTCGATCACCACGGGCCCTGGCCGCCCCGAACGCGCGACATGGAACGCTTCGTGGATCGTCCCGGCAAGATCCTCAACATCGAGCACGAGGTAATTATACTTCGCACAGCAGCGGGTAATGCCAACCGTATCGCACTCCTGGAACGCATCGGTTCCGATCAGGTGGCTGGGCACCTGTCCGGTAATGACGACCATCGGAATGGAATCCATCATCGCGTCGGCAATCGGGGTGACCATATTGGTCGCGCCAGGCCCAGAGGTGACAAGGGCCACGCCGACATGTCCGGTAGATCTGGCATACCCTTCGGCGGCGTGGCCGGCCCCCTGCTCATGACGAACCAGCACGTGGCGGATGGCACCGGGGGCCGTATCTTCATGGAGCGCGTCGTATATCGGCAAAACCGCACCGCCCGGATAGCCGAACATCACCTCCACACCCTGCTCCCGCAAAGCTGAAATGACGATCTCGGCACCGGTCATCGTCCGGGCTTCGGTGAGTTTCGCATCTTTGGCGGTGATGGGTTTCGACATCGGAGCTGCCTTCTTTTCCTCGGTCTTGTTTACGTGAAAAACTGCCAAAAAAAAGGGCTCCCAGAAGAGCCCTAATAATTGATGCATCCGCCGCTGTTTTTTACTCAGCGTGCAGATGCATCCTAATAAGTACCACTTTGCGTAAACGCATAAGCGTTTCCTCCCTTTTCAATTTGAGGCATAACCTGCCCTTTAAGGGCCGTCAACATCATCATAAAGGGCAAAAATAACCTTTTTCCGTGTTTCAGGGTCAATTGACGGAATTCTTGGCCAAAATGGAAACTGACGACCGATCCACGTGAACTGCCGCTTGGCATAACGCCTTGTATCGCGCTTTGCATAGTCGATCGCCATATCAGCACCGATCTCGCCCCGAATATATGCGGCCAACCAAGGCATACCGTGCGCTTTCATGGCCGGAAGCTCCGGATCAATCTGACGATTGACGAGAGCCTTGGCTTCGTCCATCGCCCCATTCGTCATCATCGCATCAAAGCGAGCTTCAATCCTGCCATAGAGAATGGGTCTGGGTGGGGTCAGCGCGACGCCAAGCCAACGGCCCTCCGACAAGAGAGGCGCTCGACGTTTGCCGGTAAAGCTCGAAAATGGCTTGCCCGTGGCCAACCAGACTTCATAAGCACGCGATAAGCGCTGGCGGTCACCTTCGGCAAGGCGGGTTGCACTTTCCGGATCAACCTCTTTCAGACGCGCCTTGAGCCCCGCCCCGCCTTCCTCAGTTGCGATAATCCGCACATCCGCTCTTATGTCTTCAGGTACGGGCGGTATTTCCGACAGACCTGCTGTGAGCGCCAAAAAGTAAAGCCCGGTGCCGCCGACAAGCACCGGAATTTTCCCTCTATGCTCCAAATCTCGCAGCACCTCACCCACATCCAGCAACCATTTCCCAGTCGAATAGCGCGTCGCCGCATCCACGTGGCCAAACAGGTGATGCGGGACGCCCGCCATCTCGTTAACCGTCGGTCGTGCGGTCAATATCGAGAGATCCCGATAGACCTGCATGGAGTCTGCATTCACGACCTCCCCGCCGAGTTGGCCGGCAACGGCAGCGGCAAGTGCAGATTTCCCACTTGCGGTGGGACCGTGAATGAGGATTGCAGGCAGCATAGGTTCAGGGGTAAACACTCCACAGGCGGAAGAAAACCCTTCTGGGACATTTCGTCCGTGCAAGGAGTTGCCCCAGATGGATTATGTAGCTGTAAGCGTGGCAGCCGCTAACTCAGTCGCGCCGGACGAGAGTTTACGGCGTGCGATCGATGCCGCTGGCCTCACGGCAACAAAAGATATTCGATCCCTGGGAGCGCGCGCCGCGGAAGTGGTGATATCCAGGCCAACCGACGCGAATCTGGCTGATCTGCGGAACGCCCTTGCCATAGAGGCAGTCGACTCCGCCATCATTCCGGCAGGCGACCGTCGCAAAATGCTGCTCGTTTGCGATATGGATTCAACCATCATCCAGCAAGAATGCCTGGATGAACTCGCCGACTTTGCCGGTCTCAAATCAGAGATATCGGCAATCACCGAGCGCGCCATGCGTGGCGAGCTTAACTTTGAAGACGCGCTCACACATCGCGTGGCCATGCTGAAAGGGCTGCCCATTTCAGCCATCGCAGACTGTTACAGCAATCGGATCGATCTATCGGAGGGCGCGCGAACGCTCGTCGCCACAATGACCCAAAACGGCGCGCGCTGCCTTTTGGTATCAGGCGGTTTCACGGCGTTCACGGCAAAGGTCGCTAAAGCCGCCGGTTTCCATGAGCATTATGCCAACGAACTGCTCCACGACGGGTCGACCTTAACCGGCAAGGTTGCAGACCCAATCCTCGGCCGTGAGGCAAAACTTCAGACCCTTTCCGAAGCTGCAGCACAACTCGGCCTCTCGCTCAAACACTCCCTCGCCATGGGGGACGGCGCAAATGATCTTGCGATGATCAACGCCGCTGGTCTTGGCATTGCCTATCGTGCGAAGCCCGTCGTTGCAGCAGCAGCCGACGCAGCGATTGATCATTCAGACCTGAGAGCAGCGCTGTTTTTTCAAGGATATACCGAAGACGAGTTTGTCACCCCGTAACGTCGAGCTGGATCGAATAGAACTGGTCCCGGCCTTCGCGCACAATGTGCAGAAGTAACGGCGTCCCTGGCGTTTGTTCCGCCTGGCCCACGGCGTCGCGGAAATCCGCTGGTCCCGAGATCTCCTGGAACGCAGCTTCAACAATAACATCGCCTTTTTGAAGTTTGCCGAAGGAGGGTCCACGAGGCGAAACAGACAGAACCAGTGCGCCCCGAACATCGCTTGTGATGCCATAATTGCGGCGCGCATCGTCATCTATGGTGCCGGTCTGCAGGCCGACAGAATTGTTGGCGAGACCGCCATCGGGGATCTCAGGGCGGTCTTCTTCGTCTTCCGGACGCTCCAATTCACCAAGCGTGGCCTCAACAGTGCGCGCCCGGCCATCGCGAACGAACGCAACGGTAATCGTCTTGCCAATCTCTGTGTCGGCAACAATCCGTGTCAGACCCCGCACATTTTCGATGTCCCGGCCATCAAAGGTCGTGATGAGATCTCCAACTTCGAGACCCGCCTCAAGCGCCGGCCCATCTTCAGAGATATTGGTCACGATAACGCCCCTGGCGTCGTCAAGGCCGTAGGACTTCGCGAGGTCAGCCGTCACCGGCTGCACGTTGACACCGAGCCATCCGCGACGCGGCGCACCGTAGGCAATGATCTGGTCGGTTACTTGCTTTGCAAGATTGGCAGGGATCGAAAACCCAATCCCGACCGACCCGCCCGTGGGAGAGATAATCGCGGTGTTCACACCGACCACTTCGCCGCCAAGTGTAAAGAGCGGCCCTCCGGAATTGCCCCGATTGATGGCGGCATCTGTCTGAATGAAATTGTCATAGCGGCCTGACCGAATATCGCGCTCAAGAGCCGAGATAATGCCGGCTGACACCGAACCACCGAACCCAAACGGATTGCCAATCGCCATGACCCAATCGCCCACCTCAGCGCTGTCGCTATCGGCGAACCGAACGAACGGCAACGGGGTATCACTGTCGACTTTCAGAACGGCGAGATCCGTGTCGGAGTCCCGCCCGATCAATGTCGCCGACAGACTGCGACCGTCTGAGAACACAACTTCGATCTCGTCTGCGGATTCGATCACATGGTTATTGGTGATGATCAAACCATCATCAGAGATCACAAACCCGGAACCGAGCGAACCTTCCCGGCGAAACCCATCATCATCGCGATTGAAGAACGGGTTGAAGCGTTCCAGCGGGTTGCCTTCACCAAAGTTTGGAAGACCTGTTGCAACGGTCTGGCTTGTCGAGATGTTGACGACCGCAGGCATCAGGCGTTTGGCCAAACGCGAAAAACTCTCCGGTGCCTCTTGGGCATTCTCAACCGGTCCCTGTGACAGGTCCATCGACTCCTGGGGCAATGCTGGGCCCGTCAACACCAAGGCAGCAGCCAGTCCAATGAGCACTCGTTTCATTCGCGCAATCTCCGTCGTCGCGTCCGCAGCACACAATAAGAACTAGAGGTGCATGGCGCTCACGGCAACAAGATGGCAGCCCTAGAAGCGCAATGTCATAAACACAATTGCGGCACCGGCAGACGCGGTCAGCAATCCTGCGCGCATAATCTCACCGTCCTCAACATTGGCGAGGAATTCCGACATGCGCCGCATCACATCCGGCAGCAGGCCGAAAACGAGCCCATCCATCAGCATCCATGCGCCGACGCCGAAGAGAAGAAGCTCGATCGCCGAAAGGGTCACCGCGCGCCGGCCTGATCCTCAAACACACGGCAAATATTGAGATCTTCGGGTGAGACGATGATGCGCGTGCCCTGCGTCACCGCCGCCTCGCACGCAATCAGCGCACGATAGAACCGGAAGAAGTCGGCATCTTTACTATATGCCGCCGCATAAATCTCGTTCCGCCGGGCGTCTCCCTGACCTTGAATGATCTCAGCCTGTTCGCGCGCCTGAGCTTCGATAACAAGCGCGTCCCGTGCCGCTTCCGCGCGGATCTGACGCGCGCGCTCCTCACCAGAGGCACGGATCCCTTCCGCTTCCTGACGACGTGCCGTGCTCATACGATCATAAACACCGGCCGCCACTTCATCCGGCAAGTCTGCCTGGAGAATCCGAACGTCGATAATATCGATGCCATCTTCGGCGAGGTCGTTGTTTACGGTTCCGCGGATCCGGTTCATCAGCGCAGCCCGCTGGCCTGATACGATCTCCGGCACCGGCACGGTACCAAGCGCTTCCCGGATCGCAGATTCTGTGACCCGATTGATCTGGGCACTGGCCGCTGTTTCCGTTCGAAGACGCTGATAGAACTTCAACGGATTGCTGATCCGCCACCGCACGAACGCATCCACCGTGAGACGCCGCTGGTCAGATGCAAGAACCTGGAGGTTTTGTACACCAAGGCCCAAATTCTTGCGGTCCATTAAGACCGCCTGTTCTGCAAAAGGTGTCTTGAAGTAAAGGCCTGCCTCATCCGTGCCGGGCGCATTTCGGACCGCAACCGGATTACCAAACCGAAGCACGAGCGCCTGCTCATCCTGCCGAACGGTATAAAAGGCATTGGTGGCGATAATTGCACCAATGATGAGCAAGGCAAGTAAAGTCCATCCCAAAAATCGCACGGTCCTATCCTCCCTGTCCTGGGCGCGTCCGGTCCAGCGGCAGATACGGCACAGCCCCTGACTCGCTGTCGAGAATGATGACCTCAGACTGACCGACAACTTTTTCCAGAGTTTCGAGGAACATACGTTCCCGGGTCACACGGGGTGCCTGACGGTACTCGTCATAGATCAGGTTGAAGCGCTCGGCTTCACCGTTTGCGTCGGCAATCACCTGATCGCGATAACCTTCGGCCTCTCTCAACAGGCGCTCGGCTGTACCGCGCGCTTCCGGTACAACCCGGTTCGCTTCCTGGCGCGCTTCATTGATACGTGTTTCGGCGTCCTGCTCGGCGACATTCACGTCGTTAAACGCCGCAATCACCTGCCCCGGCGGATCGGCCTTTCTGATCTGCACATCAAGCAACTCAATGCCGGCGCGATACTCGTCCAGAAGACTTTGGGCCTGGGTTTGGACTTCAAGTTGCACCGCAGCCCGGTCATTCGTGATAATATTCTCAAGATTACTCTTGCCGACAACTTCCCGCATCACGCTTTCACTAACCTGACGAACTGACTCGCGCGGTTGCTTCACATTGAGGATGAAATCTTGCGGCGCGTCAGTCTTAACCTTCCAGAAGACGGAAAACTGAATATCGACGATATTCTCGTCGGCGGTCAGCATCAGACTCTCATCCGTGGTCTGGCCGATAGAGAGTTCCTGGCGCTCTTCCACCGGAACAATTTCATGGGTCTCGATCGGCGACGGAAGGTGGAAGTGGAGGCCCGACCCGAAATTCGTCGTCCATTTTCCAAAGCGGAAAACCGCCGCCTGTTGACCAGCATCGACGATGACAACACCACTCGCCAACCAAGCAATCAACGCAACAGTTGCAAGGAGGAAAAATCCACCGCGGCCCATATTGGGTCCGGCACCGCCGCCGCGGCCACCCCGCCCGCCGCTGCGGCCTCGAAAACGCTCCTGCATCCGGCGCATCTGTTCTTCGAGGTCTGGGCGATTGCCGTCGCCGCCAGGATTGCCGCCGGGGCGATTCCACGGGGAACCGCCATTGCCATTGCCGCCGCCGTTTCCGTTCGACCCTTTGCCGCCCCAGGGCCCGCCACTGGTCATATTGGACGCGCCGGAATCTTTGTTGTCCTTCCAAGGCATGGGGAGGACCCCTCCTTATGCAATACATTGAAATCTATTTGATCGTTGGGATATGTGCATGTCACCCCCCGCGCTTCAAGGAGTTGGCGGTATGTTTCGGTCAAAAGACGCTCAAATCGCAGACGTTACCGCAGCCGTGAACGCAGCACTTGGCAATGCCGATTGGCTTGAATCCTTGCAGATAGACGAAAATGGACGCGCAACGCTGATCCTTCGCGCCGATCCAAACGATTTGCCTGCGTCGGAAAGGCGCAGCGATTTGGCCAAAGACGCAGCACTCAACGTTGATGGTATTGAAGATGTGCGGCTCGTCATGACGGCGGAACGAATGGAAACTGACGCCGTGCCGCGCGAATCACCCCAGGGGCCGGGCACAAAACGTGTCCGACGCGGCGCTCGACTTTCGGACAAGGCGATACACGACGGACAGCCACGCAAAACTCTGCAAATAGATCCAGTTCCTGGAATCAATCAGATCATCGCCGTAGCCAGTGCGAAGGGGGGCGTTGGAAAATCGACCGTGTCCGTGAATCTGGCTGTCGCCCTTGCAAAGGAGGGATACAAGGTGGGGTTGCTGGACGCGGATGTATACGGCCCTTCGGTACCAACCATGCTGGGAACGGCAGACGCTGACCCCCAAACAGGGGCCGATGGGAAACTGGAACCGGTCGAGGCCTTTGGCATAAAGTCGCTATCTATCGGGTATCTGACCGAACCAGATGCACCCATGATTTGGCGCGGGCCCATGGTCATGTCCGCGATGACGCAAATGTTGACCGACGCCAATTGGGGCACGCCGGAAGATCCGCTTGATCTTCTCATAATCGACACGCCGCCAGGCACCGGCGATGCCGCCCTGACCCTTGCGCAAAAGATCCCCCTCGATGGCGCAGTGATTGTGACGACACCGCAAACCGTTGCTTTGGCCGACGTGACGCGTGGTGTTGCCATGTTCACTCGTACCGCCGTCCCCGTCATCGGTATTGTCGAAACCATGAGTTGGTTTGAAGACCCTACCGGGCAACGCCATGCTTTGTTCGGTGAAGGCGGCGGCCGCGCAATGGCAGAGCGCCTTGGACTGCCCCTACTCGCCGAATTGCCCATTCTAATGGAAATCCGAGAGGGCAGTGATATGGGACGACCAGCAGCCTTCACCAACGGCCCGGCAATGGAGATATTTGCGCACACAGCTCAACAGATCCTGCAGGAGCTGGGCAAATTGAAGCGCAGGCCTGCGCCCGCGATCATCTTCGAGGATTAGTATAGCAAAAGAAAATGGGCGGGCACGTCTTCAGAGGGGCGGATAAAACGTGCCCGCCCGGATCAGACAGCCTAGTGGGCCGAGTGAAGCATGACTTTGGTCCAAGCTGTCCGAACTGAGTTAATTGGATGGTGGTTCTTCCACGCTGCAATAGCAGTGCGGTCGAGATGTTTCACACGAAGATCGCGTTGCATTAGCCAGCCTCCATAGCCCAACAAAAACAAACTTATAGTTGTATTATTACTTATTGGTTAACAGCGCGATTTTTTATTTTTTTCCCGCAATACGGGATTTATTCGAAGGGTGATACGGAGCAGTTCCCACGATAGCCGATGCACTTACAGCCTCGGATTCGGTCGCCAGTGGCCCCATCCTCGCAGACTCCCGCCAGCGACGAATCAAGCTCTGTGTGATCCAGAGCGCCTTTTGAATTTCCTCATCAAGTGCCTGATTTTCTGAAGGAATATCTGGTATTGTTTGGCTGAGCGCTTCCATGAGCTGTTCGGTCACTTCAGCAAATCTCATATAATAGTCAAAAGAGTCTCGCTCACTCATCGCGTTTACCTTCCTCACAAAGCGCACGTCCCATCCACCATATGACAGGGCACGACGCCACAAGAGTCGTCCGTGTTCATCATCGCATTAGAACACTCTGGAATACACGCAAGACGTGTAAAAAGGTATAATGTCAGGTTGTAGAGTAGGCGCGAGACAGGAAACGACTGATGGTGCCAGCCAACTCTGGGATCAGCACATCCGGCATATCGTGCCCCCATTTCTCAATCTCAGCGATTTCAGCGCCCCGGATGCGTGCCGCCACATCACGGCCCGATGTTATCGGAAGCAGCGGGTCTTCTACGCCATGGACAACCAATGTCGGCATGTCGACCGCGCCAAGCCGATCGAACCAGGGCGTTTGCGCCATAATGGCACCATACTGACGCAGCACGCCCAGGGGGCGATAGGCCCGGTCATATCCTGTGGAAACCTTTGCGCGAATGACATCGTCAGAATCCCGGACATCCGGATGCGACCCAATGGTCTTGCGGGCATGAACACCAACTTTGACGACATCATCGCGGGCTGGACTGGCTGGCTGGGCCGTCAGCGCTGCCAAAGCGTCTGGCTGGGATGGCGGTAAGGACGGATCGCCGGACGTCGTCATCATCGCCGTCAGCGTGCGAACATGATCCGGATAATCAAGCGCCAGCAATTGTGCGATCATCCCGCCCATGGATGCGCCGACAATATGGGCTGGCTTTGCCCCGAACGCTTCAATAAGCGCCGCACTATCTGCGGCCATGTCGTCCAGTGTATAGGGCACAAGATCCGACGCGTCTTCGCCGGCGAGCGATTTCTGCATCACCGCCGCAATGTCCGGCACACCCTTATCGTCAAACTGATGCGACAAGCCAATATCGCGATTATCGAAACGGATCACCCGGTATCCCGCATCCGCAAGCGCCTGACAGAATCCATCCGGCCAGAAAATCATCTGGGCCCCAAACCCCATGATGAGAACAATTGGCTCACCATCGGCGGGGCCAAACTCGTCATACTCAAAGCTTATGCCATTGGCAGTTATCTGGGGCATGGTGTGTCCTTTTCGAGAGTTGGAAGATCAGGCGTCCAGCGTCGCTGACAATCGCTCGCAGGCGCTGAGATAGTCTTCCTTAAACGCCTGTACGACCTGCCCGGCCGACATCGATTGGTTCATCAAGCCGACACCTTGGCCGACCCAGTAAGTGGCAAGTTCCTTTGCGCCTTCATGCCCCCCCTCGCTGAGCTTATCGATATGGCGTAGCGCAGGTTCCGAGACCAAGGACTGAAGCGGCATGGGCAACGGGTTCGGCGCACCGTCGGCTTCCCATGCGTCGGTCCATGGTGATCTGAGCTGACGGGAATGCTTGCCCGTGCGGGATCTTGAGCGAATTGTGTCACGAGAGGATGCCGCCAGCATTTTTTCCTTCACAACCGGATTGGTCTCAGCCTCGGCGGTCGTCAGCCAAACCGAGCCGCACCAGGCCCCGTCGGCCCCCATGGACATGGCGGCAGCCATCTGCGCACCTGTGGTGATCCCGCCGGCAGCGAGAATCGGCGTGGTCGCGCCCATATCGCGTACGGCCCCATAGACCTCGGGGATCAGCACCATGGTCGAGACGTCGCCGCAATGACCGCCCGCTTCGCCGCCAGCAACAATCAGCATGTCCACGCCGGCCGAGACCTGATTCACGGCGTGCTCCTTGGCACCGACCAACGCACCCGTCGCGACGCCGTGCTGCTTGGCCATGTCGAGCATGGACTTCGGAGGAACACCGAGCGCATTCACGATCAGCTTGATGGGATACTCAAACGCAACTTCCATGGCCGAAGCTGCCCCCTCGTCTCGAAGGTTCTTGGCGAAGTTCACCGACTTCATACGCTCCCCCTCAAGATCGATGGGGTCGATACCGTGATCCGCCATGACCTTTGATGTGAACGCCTTGTGCTCGTCGGGCACCGCCTGAACCAGCTTTCCGGAATCGAAAGCCTTCTCTTTGCCTTCAAATTTGTTCGGAACGATGAGATCAACCCCAAACGGTTTGTCGCCGATATGGTCCATGATCCAGTCGAGTTCTTCTTTCAGTCGGTTGGGCGGCAAATTCACCGCACCAAACACCCCCATGCCTCCGGCCTTGGAAACAGCGACAACGACATCCCGACAGTGGCTGAAGGCCAGTAGCGGAAATTCGATGTCCAACATGTCGCAGATTGGCGATTTCATCATGACAGCGGGCTCCCTGAATCTCTTTGTCGCCAATTGGAAACCGCCTGCAAACCTCTGTCAATGGACGGTTTGATTGACGTTGGGAGAGGTCGAACGCACCATCCAAGCCATCACTGAGTCCGCATGTTTACGCTGCGCGCGAGAACCTCCTAGGATGACTCACAGGGAATATGGGGAAAGCTGATGCCACTCATTACAAATGACGCCGTCGTACTTGGGCTCCTGGCGCTTGTGCTCGGCCTGGTTTTTTACACGAAAAGCCAAGGTGGCATCTGGGACAAATTCTATACAATCTTCCCGACCATACTGATGTGCTATCTGATCCCGTCGCTGATGGCGACGTTCGGCCTGATCCATTCAGCGTCATCAGAGACGTCAAACCTATGGCCGATTGCACGGGACTACTTCCTCCCGGCGAGCCTTATTCTATTGACGCTTTCCATCGATCTGAAAGCGATCGTCGGCCTGGGCTCCAAAGCACTTATAATGTTCTTTACCGCGACGGTCGGTATTGTACTCGGCGGGCCTATTTCTATCCTTATCATGTCGACCTTCAGCCCGGAAACGGTTGGCGGTGCCGGGCCCGATGCGGTCTGGCGGGGCATGGCAACTCTCGCCGGAAGCTGGATTGGCGGCGGCGCGAACCAAACCGCTATGCTGGAGATTTACGGCTACAATCCTGAAAAATACTCCGCCATGGTGGCGGTGGATATCGTAGTGGCAAATATCTGGATGGCGTTCCTCTTATTTGGAGCGGGCAACCCGAAACCCTTCGACAACTGGCTGAAGGCCGACACATCTTCCATCGAACGCCTGCGAGACAAGATGGCCGGCTACACCGCGGATGTGGCCAGACCCGCAACCGGCAATGATCTGATGTATCTCACCGCCATTGCCATCGGCGGCACAGGGATCTCGCATTTGGTGTCGATGGTCGTGGGAGGTTTCTTCGGATCGATGGACGCGACAGCCAATACAATCTTGGCAAGTGGCTTCTTTTGGGTCGTGGTCACAGCAACAACCCTAGGCCTCATGGCGAGCTTTACGCGCGCCCGCAGCCTTGAAGGCGCAGGGGCTTCGAAAATCGGCACGGTTTTTATCTTCCTTTTGGTGACCGTGATCGGCACGCGCATGGATATTCTTGCTGTAACAGAACAGCCTCTATTGTTCCTGATGGGAATCATCTGGATGCTGTTTCACACCATTCTTCTATTTGTCGTGGCGAAGATCATCCGCGCGCCATTTTTCTTTATCGCCGTGGGATCAAAAGCAAATGTCGGCGGAGCCGCATCGGCACCTGTCTTGGCTGCCGCATTTCACCCTGCTCTAGCACCTGTCGGAGTCTTACTTGCCGTTCTCGGTTATGCGCTCGGGACATATGGGGCGATTCTTTGCGCAACCCTGATGGAACTCGTCGCCCCCGCCTGACAGGGCCCTCATCACGCAGAAATATCACGCTGGTTGAAAGAATTGATACCTAACACTCGTCACAGGTGGATCAGTTGCTAATTTTGTGACAGCCTTCCTTCACAAAAGAGGGAGGACCCAATGGTCAAACGATTAGCCTTGGCATCAGTTTGCGCGAGCGTGCTAGCTTTTGCTGTAAGCCCAGCAGCCTTTTCGCAGGAGGCAGATGAGGCTGCTGAAGACACGCGAATGATGATGGACGACGTCATGGTGACAGCTCAGAGAACTGAGCAAAACCTGCAAGAAGTCCCAATCGCTGTCAGTGTTCTGAGTGCAGAGGCCATCGAGACAGCCTTTCCAAGCAACAATCTGGAGAGCCTGACCACGCTGATCCCTTCTGTGAGTTTCCGGAAGGGCTCAACCAATGCCAACTCGGCCATCACGGTACGCGGCATCGGCACAATCTCGTTCTCAGATGCGGCAGAACCAAGTGTTGCCACTGTCGTGGACGGCGTCGTGCTCGGCCGATCAGGCCAGGCATTTGGCGATCTTTACGACATCGAGCGGATAGAGGTGTTGCGCGGTCCCCAGGGCACACTCTTTGGCAAGAACGCCTCAGCCGGTGTGATCAACATCGTCACACAACGTCCGGACCAAGACGAATGGGGCGGCTATCTGTCGGCCTCCTATTTCGAGGACCAAGAGTATCAGGTAAAGGGCCGAATCTCCGGGCCGATATCAGATACGGTTGCGGCAAGCCTGACAGTCAGCAGATCAGAGTTCGATGGCTTTATCCGAAACCTATTCAACAATCGCGACGTCAACGGATATGACCGCTGGGGTGGCCGGCTACAATTGCTATGGGAGCCCGACCCGACCTTCAGCGCGCTCTTCACATACGAACACAATGAAACTGATGATGATTGCTGTGCGGACATTCCTGCTCTGGCAGCGAACAATGGCCGGTTTGCCGATAGCCTCGCACCTCCAGGAGGTTTGGGAATTGTCGATCCAGGTGACGGGTCGCGGCCCGTCGCAGACATCCAACTCGACACACGCGTGATCGATCAGGATTTTGAAACTCGAACAATCAACAATTTCGATGCCTTCGCACTGAACTTGGAAAAAGAAGCCCTGGGCGGCCACATCTTCACCTCGATCAGCTCTTTCCGCGAATGGTCGAACACCGAGTTTCGGGAAGGTGACTTCACGTCGACCGGCGGGTTCGATGCCGAACCGGTCTTTGGCGTGCCCTTCCTGCTTCACGATGTAGGGACACGGGACAACAGCCAGTTTACCCAGGAATTCCGCGTACAATCTCCCGCCGACTTTCCAATCAACTACCAATTCGGGGCGTATTATTTCGATCTTTCGATCGAGAGTGACTTTACGCGGGATGCCAGCTGTCAGAACAATGGCGGTCAGAACCAAGCAATCCTGGATGCCAATCCGGGCCTGACCTGTAATGCCAATGACATTGTTTCGGCCACGAACTTCGCCAATGTCGATTTCGACAATTATGCCGTCTTCGGTAATGTCGACTATGATGTCCTTGATGGTTTGAACATCTTCTTCGGTGCCCGGTGGACGCGCGACGAAGTCGACTTCATCAACAGCCGGATCAACAATGACCCGTTCGGACGTCAGGGCGTGGGCGTGCGGCCGGATCTGCCTAACAGCCAATTCCCATTTGCGAGCGGCGGGTTTGCAATTCCGAACACGGACGTTCCAACAGGTGAACTGGATGCCGACGGCAACCCCATCCTGGTGGATGTTCCAGCCTTCACCGGCTCAACCGACGAGAATGATTTCTCCGTCCGGACCGGCTTCAGCATTGATCCGGGTGAAGTTCTGTTCGGCGGGGCCAATTTTGGTAATGCCTACTTTACCTATGCCCAAGGATATAAAGGCCCAGCCTTCAATGTGTTCTTCAACCAGGGCACTTTGGACACGGTGCCGATCGATCCGGAAAACTCCGACTCCTTCGAAATCGGCTGGAAATATGCGATCGCGAACTTCGCGTTCAACATCGCGCTCTATACGACCGATATTGAAGGTTTCCAGGCGAACGCCTTCGATACATCGACGGGCGTAACGATCACGCGTCTGACCAATGCTGGCGATGTGCGGACCCGAGGCATCGAGATCGACTCAAGCTGGGCTCCGTTTGAGTGGCTGACACTGACCGGTGCGGTGTCGTTGAACGATGCCGAAATTCAGGCCTTCAACTCGCCCTTGGATCCAACCACGGGCTTGCCAGAATTCCCGGGTGGCATCTTCATGGATGAGGATCTTCTGTTCTCGCCAGATGTGAACTATACGGTCGGCGCTGACTTCTATCATCCCATCACCGATGAGTATGCGGTGTTCCTCAACACCACATTCAGCCATGTGGATGAGCAGGAAAGCCT
>JBCBUY010000068.1:0-17120 GCA_039817885.1 Pseudomonadota bacterium
TCGCTCCCAGGACCCGTAAACCAAAGCACCGGAAATCACGAAGAAGCCTTGAATGGAGATCTCCGCGAGATCGGCCAAATGGAGCTCCCAAATGCCGCGAACATCCAGCGCCGCCAATGTCACCAAATGGTAGACGAAGACGGTCGACGCGAAGACAAGGCGAAGGAAATCAAAGCGGTTGGCCCTCATTTCCGCTCAATGCCACGGCTCGCCCATGGCATCCACGTGTGAAAGACAGTAATCTCGCGCCCATGATGGTCGACACACCAGATCTTCCCGAACCCGTTGCCAGCAAGACAGCCGTATCAACGTCGCGCTGGCAATTCTGGCGACGGGAGAAAAAGCCAAAACGTGCCTTGCTGGTCAGGCTGTTTGGCGTATCCGTCTGGGGCGGAGTTAAACTTGTTCTTGTCTGTATTCTGGTCGGCTTTGTGATGCTCGCAATGCAATTTGATCCGACCGATCCTGCCTTCAATGCGCGCGCTGCGATCGGTGAGCTTGCTCAAAATGCTGTCAATGCCGCTCGGCTGGCCGTCGTTAATTTCTGGTACCCAGCGCTGACAGGGGCGAGCATCGTCTTGCCCATCTGGGTATTGTGGCGGCTCGCCACCTTGCCATTTCGTAAGTAGCGCCCTGCCCAATAATCGGCTGTTATGTTGCCCATATTCGGGCTGACCCCATATCCATGGCACATCCCAAGTCAGACAATGGAGGGGCTCCCATGGATATTTCTCAACTCATGTTCCGCGACGGACTGATGGTTGGCGAGCGGATTCTCGTCACCGGTGGTGGCACCGGCCTTGGCAAGGAAATGGCGGAAGGCTTTCTCAAGCTCGGAGCCGAAGTTCATATTTGCGGACGGCGCGGCGGGGTCTGCGAGGAGACCGCTGCGGAGCTGATGGAGGCTCATGGCGGCAAAGTGGTCGCTCATGCGTGCGATATCCGGGTGGCAGATGCCATTTCGGACATGAACGATAAGATCTGGGCCGAGCATGGCGCGCTGACCGGCCTCGTCAACAATGCAGCGGGCAATTTCATCGCCCGCACAGAAGACCTCTCCATTCGCGGCTTCGATGCGATCGCGAATATCGTGTTCCGCGGAACCTTCTACATGACCCATGATATCGGTACGCGCTGGATCAAGGCGGGCGACAAGGGCAATGTCTGCTCCATCCTCACCACATGGATCTGGAATGGCGGACCCTTCGTGGTGCCGTCTGCGATGTCGAAAGCCGGTGTCAACGTTATGACCCAATCCCTCGCCGTGGAATGGGGGCGTTATGGGCTTCGATTCAATGCGATTGCACCCGGTCCCTTCCCGACCGACGGCATGACCAAGCGCCTCGCGCCCCAGGCGGAGACAACCGAAGATATGGGCTCAGGCCGGGGTGTCGAAAATCCGATGGGACGCATTGGCAAGATGCACGAGCTTGTGAACCTTGCCACCTTTCTCATGGGGCCAGGTGCAGAGTATGTAAACGGACAGACCATCGCGATTGATGGAGCCATGTATAACGCCTCCGGTGGCAATTTCAGTCAGCTTGCCGCCTGGGGAGATGCCGAATGGGAAATGGCGAAAGCCGCCATCATGGCAACAAATGACAAGGATAAGGCCAAGCGTACCGTGTAAGGCCGACAACCCAAGCTCGCGGGGGGCGGGCCACACTTAGAAAGGACACCGTCCCATGCGCCTTCACCTTGCCCTCGCTGCGGCAGCCGTCGCCCTATCGGCTTGCGTCTCGCAAGATGTCACACCGTTTCCGACGGCCTATGACCCAGAGGCGACCTCTGAGCGGGCTCCGGACGACCGATATACGGTTGTGTATCGGGGGGCACCGAACGCGCCGGCCTCAGAAGTGTTCGATCTTGCGCTCCTAAGGGCGTCGACCATTACCTTGCAAAAAGGTGGCGACTGGTTCGAAGTCGTTACCGATTACACCCATACCGGCACCCGCAAGGAAACGGCGTTCCAGGCTGACCCGTTTGCCCGGCGTGTCCAGCAGACAGCCAATTGCGGCGTGCTCGGTTGCACAACGTCGGCCACGCCAGTGCCGGGTTCAGGCGACATTGAACGGGTGCGAGAAAGCCGGCCCTTCGTCACGCAATCCCTCGAGATTGTGGTCCATTACGGCGAAATGCCCTTCGGCACGGACGGCTATGATGCTGTCTCCACATCCGACCGCATCCGGGCGAGGTATCAAAGGGACGATGACGAGTAACGTCTACAAGAACCCAGAGACAAACCAGTAAATCAGCGCCGCGATCAAAACGATCCAAAACCCGCGTCTCAACCAGATCGGTAAGCGATTCCAGTAGGTCGCGATGGTGTCGCCAAAAAAGTAAATCACCGCGCCGAGAACAGCGAAGCGGAGCGTCCGGCTGAAAAAGAAAATCGACAGAAACTGCCAGAAGGAAAAGCCTGCAGCTCCCGCCGCAAGGTTGATCAGATATGAGGGGGCCGGTGTGGTTCCACCGAGGAGGATAAAGGACGCGCCACGTTCCTGAATGACGGCCGTCAGCTCGGCCAATGTCGCTTCGGCACCGAACCATGCGGCAACAGGCTCTGCGAAGGATGCGCCTAGTCCATACATGATCGATCCGGCGATGGCGCTGCCGATCCCGGTGATCAGAACGAACAGCCAGATCCGGCTTTTTGCCACGGCACACAGGGCAACAAATAAGGCCTCATAGGGAAGCGGGAAGATCGTGGTCTCGATGATCTCAATGACGAGCAGGACTGGCAGCACCCAGAAAGAGTCCGCAGCTGAAATCAGCCGGTTTTGAAACGTTGAGGTGCTTGCCACGCCCTTATGATTAGATTTTCGAGCGCGGTGGCACAAGATACCCCCTCGGTCGGATCAGCACTAAGGGATATCTGCCAGCGCCGGCGGAGCGCTCACACAGTCCACCTCAATAAATCAAAGCAACAGATCCGCCGCAAAGAACGCGAAGAAACCGCCAATCAGATACGCCATGATCGCGACAGATAGAATGACGCCGCCTGCCCGGCGCATACGCGTGCAGGCGCGGGCCTGTTTTGGATCGATGGGGCATGGCGCATTGCGTGTCGACCACCTCGCCCAGACCGCTCCAGAGAGCAGAAAACCCGCTAGGACAAACAGCTCTACCTTGTGCGCGGTCAACCATATGTAACCGGGCACATTCGAAGCGAGGCCGGCCATAACCGCCCCCGCTCCGATGGTGACGAGCAATGCCGGCAAGGCGCAACACAGAAGCGTTGATGCACTCGCAAACAGCGCAAGCGTTGGAGCCGCCGTCTCACGCAGGATCAGGCGCATTGCCGACTCCACGGATATGCTCACGGCGATGGATGGCTTTGGTCTTGTAACCGGAGTCTTCCACCACACGATTGATCTCGGCGTCGTCGATTGCGGCTCCGGACACGAGGACAAGGTTCAGCGTTTTGGTATCAAGATCGACATGGACAGCGGAGACGTCATCCCGGCGTCCGAAGGTACGATTCATCGCTTTCGCACAAAAATCGCAAACCACGCCGAGAACTTCAACGACGACCGGCTCGCCGCCCGCCGAAAGGGCGATGTCGATCTCGTCGGTTCGAGACAAGGTGACATAGTCGGTCGCATGGTCGACAGCGCCTCCGTGCGCTGTGTGGTCATCATGACTGGTTTGGTGCTGAGCTGTGGCAATGGGCGCGAGTCCCAATGCCGTTGTTATAAGAAGTATACGGATCATTTTGTGATCTCCTTGAATTAAAACCGGTAGGTGAAATTGACGAGCGGTTCGCTGTCGGTGATCGACCAACCGATCTCGAACAGGGCTGCGCCCTTAAAGAAACGGATCAGCGGGGTGACGCCGATCTCGTCGTCATTGTTAGGTCTATGGTCGACCTCAACCATGAACCAGGTGTGCAGGTCGCCGGTGTCACCCTCATAAGGTGCGAAACCGAACCGCAGGGCCTGCACAAAATTGTCGCCGACATCGCCCGCCTCCAGATAGCGGATGCGATAGGACGTGAAGAGACGCCTTGTTTCCCAATCAGCCAAGGCTCCGATAAAACCGGCTGCATTTGTCCCGCCGGCATTGTCCTCGACGGCCGTGGCCACGCCGACCCCGCCAATTCCGTAGAGGTTGGCCTGATAGTTCTCTCCGAACCATCTCTTGGCGAGATAGGTGGCCTGAGCCCCATTGAACACAAAGTCCATCTGGCGGTCCCACTCGGAACGTGCGCCGAGCGACCATTTTGGCGAGAGCGTGTAATGCACCCAAAGCGAGGTGCTCTGGCGGTCTGTTTCTTCGATGACGGTCCAGCCGCCCGGATAGGATACCGGTCGCGCTGTTGCTGGTAGAGCCGTCGATAGCCCCATGACCGTCACCGCGATGCATATGCGCACCATGGCGAAATCCTTTTCGTGAAAAGAGAAGTGGTCTCAGATCAGAAAAGGCGTTTGGGTGGAGGTGGTTCGAATGGAATCGATGTTTGCAACTGGCCGTCCGTTAGACCGACGAGGGTCACCTCTGGCGACGTATGCATTTGAATGCTGACGTTAGACAGAACCGCAAAAGAAACGGCCATGCAGCCATGGCACTCATCACCGTCGCCGCAGCCCTCTGGGCAATGGCTGGATCGCTCTTCGGGCATCTCATGGTCCTGGTGCGTCATACTATGGGCCATATGCGCGTGATCGTCGTCATCGATTGAGGAGATGTGATGCTGACACGGAGCCGCGGTCTCCATTGCTAAGCTGTGGGCGCAGAAACCAGGGCCGTTTAAGGCCAAGACGACCATTAAAAAGAGGCTCGCGATCAGCTTCACTTCTTGCGACCTCCGAGCACTCCCACCAGCTCTTCGACCTTCTCTCGGCGGGCGTCCAAGCTTGGACCGGCGAGTGCATCTTCGACGCAAGTTCCGAGATGATCGTCGAGTATGATCCCTTCCAAACCGCCGAGCGCTGCCTTGATCGCCTGAACCTGCCGCACGACATCAATGCAGTAGCGATCATCATCTACCATGCGCGACACCCCGCGAACTTGCCCTTCAATCCGGGCAAGGCGCTTAAGCGCGGCAGCTTTGGTATCTGACTTCATGAAGCATACCCTATAGGGGTATATGTTGCGCGTCAACTTTGTGATGGCTGAACAAGCCCTCCCGGACCCAAATGGAGCCAAACCTTCGTCACTCCCGCTCCACCCTCGCCTTCCCCCGCCCCATCGCTAGCGCCTTGATCGCACCGCGGAACGTGCGGATTTCCTGGGAGGTCCAGTCGCCCCGAATGAAGGCTGCCCGGAGATTCTGGATCATGACCGGTGTTTTCTCCGGTGGATGGAAATATCCAGCGCGATCCAGCTCCTGTTCCAGATGTCTGAACATGCCGATGAGCTCTTCGCGCGGGGCCGGCTCTGAGCCTGTTTCGAACTCATCTGGCGGGCCAATCGCTGCCTCCCCCCAAGCGGAGGCAAATGCGCCGACGGCCATGGCGAGATTGAGCGAAGCAAACTCGGCGTTCACTGGATAGGTCAGGATCGTATCGGCAAATGTGACTTCATAATTTGTCAGCCCGGAACTCTCCGATCCGAACAGAATGCCAGATTGAGCCCCTGATCGCGTGCTGATCTCGTCGGCCGCCTCACTTGCCCCAACTACCGGTTTTTCCATTTCCCGCGGCCGGGCCGTCGCCGCATAGACATGGGACAAGTCCGCAATCGCGCCTTCCACCCTGTCATAGATGCGGGCCGACACACCGCTTTCGAAGGCCCCAGCGGACAGTGTCGCAGCAGGCAAGCTCGGCCAGCCGTCCCGGGGGCGCACAATCCTCAGATCCACCAGCCCGAAATTCAGCATCACCCGCGCGGCCGACCCGATATTTTCGCCCAATTGCGGGCGAACAAGGATAATTGCGGGCGGGGTGACGTCCTGGGCCATGGCGGGTCTGACTGCCTGAGCAGGCCGCATTCGTCAAACACAATTCGGTGAGTTCAGCGCCGTAGGATCGCCTGCGCCCATACAGCCTTTTGACGCCATCGCTCAGCCTGCTATAGGCGCTGCAACTTGTTTGCAGATTTAAGGAAAGTGCAGATGGCAAAGATCAAGGTCGAGAACCCCATTGTTGAAATGGATGGGGACGAAATGACCCGCATCATCTGGCAGATGATCAAGGACAAACTCATCCACCCCTATCTGGACGTGGATTTGAAGTATTTCGATCTCGGCATCGAAGCGCGCGACGAGACGGATGATCAGATCACGATCGACGCCGCCAATGCCACCAAAGAACATGGTGTGGCCGTCAAGTGCGCCACTATTACGCCAGACGAAGCCCGGGTTGAGGAATTCGGCCTCAAGAAAATGTGGAAGTCCCCCAACGGCACGATCCGGAACATTCTCGGCGGCGTTGTCTTCCGCGAGCCGATTGTCATCTCCAATATTCCGCGCCTCGTGCCGGGCTGGACCCGTCCCGTCGTCATCGGCCGTCATGCGTTCGGTGACCAATACCGCGCCACCGACTTCCTTGTCCCCGGCCCCGGAAAACTCACCTTGAAGTGGGAAGGCGATGACGGCCAGACCATCGAAGAAGAAGTCCACAACTTCCCAGGCTCCGGCATCACCATGGCGATGTACAACCATGATGAGTCGATCCGCGACTTTGCCCGTGCCAGCTTCAATTTTGGCCTGCAGCGCCAGTGGCCGGTCTATATGTCTACGAAAAACACCATCATGAAGAAGTATGATGGCCGGTTCAAAGACATCTTCCAGGAAATCTATGAGAACGAGTTCGAAGCTCAGTTCAAGGAATTCGGCGGTACATATGAGCACCGCCTGATCGACGATATGGTCGCCGCCGCCATGAAATGGTCTGGCGGTTATGTCTGGGCCTGTAAGAACTATGACGGCGATGTTCAGTCCGACACGGTGGCCCAAGGCTATGGTTCTCTCGGCCTGATGACCTCGGTTCTTATGTCGCCGGACGGCAATACAGTTGAAGCCGAAGCGGCTCATGGCACCGTTACCCGCCACTATCGCAACCATCAGAAAGGCGAAGCGACCTCTACGAACTCCATCGCTTCCATCTTCGCATGGACCCGCGGCATTGGTCATCGCGGCCGGATGGACGGCACACCGGACGTTCAAAAATTCGCCCAGTTGCTTGAGGACACGATCGTCAAAACCGTTGAAGGCGGTCAGATGACGAAAGACCTCGCCCTCCTGGTCGGTCCAGACCAGGAATGGCTCACGACGGAAGGATTCCTCGAGGCTGTCGCGGACAATTTTGAAAATGCGATGGCCGCCGCTTAGGCAGATCCGTCTTCACTTGTATTGAGAAAGCCCGCGCTTCCTGGTGCGGGCTTTTTTTGCGCTCGCCACGGGCTGAAAGTGGTTCGGACCTCGCCCACTAATCGCGCAGAGACGCGAATAGCGCATCGATGGTTGCAGCAAGGATATCGACCGACTCTTTTCCTGTGCGCAATGAGTAGAGGGCTGCCTCAGCGACAAGCGAGTTTAAGAATGCCGCGATGAGCTTCGGATGCGTGGTCCCAATGTCCCCAGCATCCACGGCTTCCTCCAAAAGTCGTTCTATGAGTTTGAGACTCAGGGAATCTTCGATTTCCTTTGCCTTTTCGGGGCCCAGGGCCGAGGGTCCAATTTCGAATAGAATTTTGGAGACGCGCGGTACGCGCACTTCCTCCGTCCATGCCAGGCATGCCCCCTTCAATTTTTCGATTGGGCTCGATACGTTTTCGACCTTTTGTAGTGCACGTCCAATCGCCGACTTGGACTCCTCCGCATAGAGCGCTTCAGCGATTTCCGTCTTGCTCTTGAAGTGATGATACATCGCCCCTTTGCTCAACCCTGTTTGATTGAGGACCTGTTGGGTCGTGGTCGCCTCAAAGCCGCGCCGAAGAAATGACGTGCAAAACGCCTTCAATAGCTGCGCCCTGGTGGCATCTGATCGCTGCTTTTGCGTTGCCATGACTTCTCTTTACAGAGGTCTGTCCGCAATGTAAAACAAACCGTCGGTCGGTTTTATTTTAAACGAGGATCCCATGATGTCTGCCCATCGAAAAAATTTGGACAAGATGCTTGCTGTCTGGAACACGACAGACGAGGCCGAAAAAGCCGCACTGGCTGATGCAGCGCTTGAACACAATGTTCACTTCGTAGACCCCAATCACAACATTATCGGCCGCAAAGCATTTCTCGATATGGTCAATCAGGTCCAGGGGGATATTCCCGGCGCGGTCTATTCTCGCGCGAGCCAGGTCGACGTTCAGAATAATTTCTGCCGATATCACTGGTCTATACACTCGAACGATCAATTGCTGATGGCGGGATTCGACGTCACTGAGGTGAATGATGCCGGGAAAGTTGTTCAGATCATTGGCTTCTTTGGGGAGTTGGAGCGCAGGTCCGACCCCACATAAACAATCGGGTGCGCCTGCAGGATAGGTTGGCCATCGGGCGCGCGCGCCAGTATGGTTTAGTCAACTTATCGAAGGGCCGATTCATGATTCGCACTGCCGCCTCCGCCATCGCGCTTGCCGTCAGCCTTGGTCCACTCGCTCCAGTTGCAACCGCCCATTCAGGGCTTCATCTTTCTCAATCTGCCCAACAGGATGTGACCGTCGAAGCGACGGATCTCGGCTCAGATGTCTATATGCTCACCGGTCAGGGCGGCAATATCGGCGTTCTTATCGGAGCTGACGGCGTGTTCGTGATCGACAGCCAATATGCGAATATTGCCCCCAAGAATCTTGCCAAAATCAACGAGATTTCCGGGGCCGCCCCACGTTTTCTCGTCAATACCCACTGGCATGGCGACCATACGGGTGGAAACGCGAATTTCGGCGCGACGATCATTGCCCATGACAATGTCCGGACCAGGGTGAGCACGGACCAGACCCTCGTGCTTCTCGGCAATGAGCGCGCCTCACCCGCAGCAGAACCGGCAGCCTGGCCGGTGATCACTTTTGATGATGATCTCACCCTTCACCTGAATGGGCAGACGATCCGGATCGTGCATCTTCCAGCTGCCCATACAGACGGTGATGCCATGGTGATGATGGAGGAGGCCAATGTTCTGCATATGGGCGATGTGTTCTCCAGCGGACGTTTTCCCTTCATCGACATTTCGACGGGGGGGACGCTTGATGGCTATATCGCAGCCCTTGAAGCGGCTTACGCATTGACCGATGAGGAGACGCAAGTCATCCCAGGCCAAGGCCCCCTGGCAGGGCGTGACGACATGGCTGCAAGCATTGCCATGCTCAAAGGCGTTCGCGACGCCGTCCGATCAGCCCGAAATGAGGGGATGACCGTGGACCAGGCGGTCGCCGCAAACATCCTTGCGGATTGGGCAGAGGACTGGGCTCCCGAGGGATCGTTTATGTCCGCGGAGAGTTTTACCCGCATCATCTATGCCGACTTCGACCGCGCGGATGCAGCGATTTCCACGTCGCAAGCCGGCATTGAAGACGACACCCAGCAGGACGCCGCCAAGGAAGAGTCATAAGCGCGTGAGACGGCAGCGCCCCGCCGAGGGCTAGTCTTCAGCTGCGTCGTCCGGACCATCCTCTACAGGGAGATAGACCCGGCTATTCAGAAAGGCTTCGAGATCGGCAACAGATTGCGACGCGACCTCTTCTTGTGGGACATGACCAACATCGGTGTAGATCTTCAATTCTGAACCTGTAATCGCCGTGTTGAACAATTCGCCGCTGCTCAACGGAACAAGATTGTCATTGTCGCCCTGAAGGATCAGCGTCGGAACATCGCTCAGCGGTGCCAGACGCTCGTCTGTCGCTTCAACGCGTCCGTTTCGCCCCGTCGTCAATTCGATGATGGCGTCACGATGGCCTGGGGCCCGGGAGAGGTCCACATAGCGGGTCACCATTTCCTCGGTCACGATGCTCTGATCGACAAAGCTGTTTCGCAGGCCATCACGCGTTAAGCGCGTGGTGTCCAGATCTCGCAAAATTGCGCGGGCAACTGGATTGCCCAAGAGCTGAAAAATCAGAGGCGGATTTCTGTCTTCGCTGTTCTGCCGCCAGCCTGACGCGGCAACGAGTACCAGACCTTGAAGACGGTCTGGATAACGCAATGCGTATTGCCACGCCGTCGCACCGCCCATGGAATGCCCCACCAGCGTGAATGCCGCGATGTTCAGATCCTGCGTCACTTCCTCTATGACATCGCCAAAATGACCGGGATGCATTTTTGCGAGGTCCGGCGTCCGCGTCAGCCCGTGGCCTGGCAGATCGAGGCTAATGATCCTGTAGTCATCTTCGAGCCGTGCGACCCAGGGTTCCCAAGTGTGAAGCGATGCCGAAAACCCATGCACGAGCACCAGCACCGGCCCATCAGCATTTCCCTCATCGCGGTAATGGAGCTTTACGCCGTCGGACAGGGTCGTGAATTCTGACTCCGTAGACGTATAAATTGCTTCGAGGGATGCATAGGGAATGTCGCCCCGGCGCAGCGCCAACCAACCTGCACCTAAGATCAGGACCAAGACGATCAATACTGTCAGTATACGGCGAAACAGCGGTCTTCCCTCCAAAAGCGTGCGTGCGCCATTCCCCTACTGCTCAGTAACGATGGATCGCCTTATGTTTCAAGTGTCAGCTGCAGACTGGACATTGCCGGTCGGCCCGTAACCGGATCTCGCGCGATGTCCCGCGCAAACCATCAAGCAGCATGAGGCGGCCGATCAAAGGCTCCCCGGCACCGGTGATTAGCTTCAGCGCCTCAAGTGCCATATGTGTCGCGACAATGCCCGTCACAGGCCCCGCGACACCCACATCCTCGCAGGCCTCCGCCTCCGGCGGCATCTCAGGCACCCAGCACCGATAGCAGGGTGCCCCTTTCTCAACCCCAGATGCAAATGTCGACACCTGCCCCGTCCATCGCGATGCGGCACCGTGAACCAAAGGGCGACCGATCTCATGGGCAACCGCATTCAGCGCAAAGCGGGTTTCATAATTGTCTGTTGCATCGACAACAATATCGCCGGCGAGCTGTCTTCCACTTGCAAACCGCTCAGCCCTATGGACGACAGACACAGCCTTGTTCTGCGCGTTTAAGTGTTCGGCTAAGGTCTTCGATTTCTCCTTCCGAATGTCGGCCTCTCCAAACTGCACCTGGCGCTGGAGATTGGAGCGATCGACCAGATCATCGTCCCAGATTTCGATCTCGCCGACCCCTGCGGCCGCAAGATACATGGCACACGGTCCCCCTAAGGCCCCTGCCCCGACAATGGAGACGGACGCCGCGTTGAGTTTCTGTACGCCTGGGCCGCCAATTTCCTTCAGCAGGAGATGCCGCTTATGGCGTTCGAGGTCTGGCGTTTTAAGCGAGGTCATTTTGCCAATATATGCCTATAGACAAGCGTATTATCCTCTTCGGGAGAGACGGCATTGCGGTCGAGTGTGGCACCAAGCCGTTCAGCCAGCCTGATCGACGCTGGATTGTCCTCAGAGATGTAACTGACGCACTCCCGCCAGCCCAATGTGTCTCTGGCATAAGCGAGCGCGCACTGCGCCGCCTCAGAGGCGAGCCCCCGTCCTTCAAACCCTGAATAGAGGCCATAGCCAAGCTCCGCCTCATTCTCGATGATGGGGTAGTTCAGCGAAACGAAGCCCGCCGCACGCTCTGTATCCTTGCACTCAATCGTCCACGCGCCGTAGCCCACCAGCTGCCAGCGCCCTGCCCCAGACGCAAAAAGGTCCCACGCATCCTCTCGCCCCACGGGCCCATCAATGTATCGGGACCGCTCCGATTGAAGCAGTTCTGCGAACGGTTCGAAATCGGCCAATCTATAGGCGCGTAGGCAGACGCGATCTGCATCCAGGGTTGGGGCTTTGGCGGCGTCCATTGTGCGGCTTTCCAAACGCGGTTTAAATCCGGCTAACTGTCTAGCGCGTCCGAGGGGGATGACGCCAGTGGCCGCGCCCGCTAACCTCGCTGCACAATTGAGGATGAACGACAATGAATCTCGACCCGACCCCCGGCATTGAACAATTCCGTACCGACGTGCGCCACTGGTTTGAGACAGAGTTCCCGAAAGACATCATCGAGAAATCAGCGCGCGGCGCTTCGCTGACGACCGCTGAGGTGCGCAAATCGGAAATGGCTCTCGGGGCCAAGGGGTGGCTCGCCACGGCCTGGCCTATAGAGCATGGCGGCCCCGGCTGGAGCCTGGAAGAGCAATATGTGTTCGATGCGGAGTTGGAGCGTGCGGGGGTGCCCACCGTCACGCCCATGGGTGTCATCTATGTCGGACCAGTCATCTATACGTTCGGCTCAAAAGACCAACAGGATCGCTGGCTACCCGGCATCCGTGACGGATCTGTTGGTTGGGCTCAGGGCTATTCTGAACCCGGGTCTGGATCGGACCTGGCCTCGCTACAATTCTCTGCCGTTCGGGATGGCGACGAATATGTCCTGAATGGCACCAAAATCTGGACCTCAGCCGCACAACACGCCGACTGGATCTTTCTTCTCGCCCGCACCGATAATTCTGGGAAGAAGCAGGAAGGCATCTCCTTCATCTGCTGTGAGTTGACCGCACCTGGCGTCGAGGTTCGCCCGATCATCACAATTGACGGCAAGCATGTGTTGAATGAATGCCACTTCACCGACGTCCGGGTGCCGGCCGACCAACTCATTGGTGAGGAAGGCAAGGGCTGGACATATTCCCAATATCTCCTCAGCTTTGAGCGCACGTCTTATGCCCGCATTGGGGGCAAGAAGATGATGATCCAAAGCGTGCGCGAGATTGCATCGGCAACGCCGACCGGCGGCAATACCCGATTGATCGATGATGAGGCCTTTGCGCGCCGCATCAGCCTCGCCGAGATGGCTTTGACCGCCCTGGAGACCCAGGTGCTTCGTATACTGTCTGCGATAAAATCCGGCGGTTCGCCTGGCAATGAGGCGTCGATCGTAAAAATCATGGCCACCGAAACCCATCAGCAGATCACCGAGCTGTTCATCGACGCGGGCGGGGCCTATGGCCAACCGAAATTCGATGACACCGTCGCACCAGACTGGGCTCTGAGGGCGAGCATACCGGCCTCGGCCAGTATCGGCCTGTCAAGTTATCTCGGCGGGCGCGCCCAATCGATCTATGGTGGCACGAACGAAATTCAGCGCAATATTATCGCCAAGCGCGTGCTGGGGCTTTAGCCCGTCCAAGCCCCGCAAATACCTCTTTCAACAGGGCGATGGATACCTGCCACCGACGCTACAAAACCGCGCATTGTCCTGCCGCACCGCCAATCCTAACTCTTTGTTGCAAAGGGAAAATAATGGCCAAGGCAGACACAGATTTCAGACCCGTCCCAGACGAAACCCCAAAGCATGATTATCGCCAGGGGATCATCGAATATTACTCCGAAGCGGGGATGGATTATGAGCCTTGGAGCCGTCGCTTCAACATGCATTTTGGCTATTTTCGATGGGGATTGAACCCGTTTGATCGGGAGCAGATGCTTGATGAAATGAACCGACAGGTCGTAAGTCGCCTTGCGCTCGATACATCAAAGGATAACAGGGTGATCGATCTCGGCTGCGGCGTTGGCACCAGCGCGCGTTATGCGATTAAGAATTTCCCTAATGTCTCTGTTACAGCTGCGACGATTGTGCCTTGGCAGGTTGAAATGGGGGAGCGTCTCTCAACCGACGACATTTACAAGGACCGCTTGCGGTTTGAGCTGATGGATTATTGCAATCTCGATCTCGAGGATGCGTCGCGCGACGGTGCCTATGCGATTGAAAGCAGCTGTTATGATGAGGGAAAGGGCAAGCGCGCGTTTTTGGAGGAGACCTTTCGCGTGCTAAAACCCGGCGCGCGTTTGGTGGTTGCCGACGGCTTTACCAAAGGCCAGCGGCATACCCGGCTGTTCAATTATCTTTACAGAAAAGTCTGTGATGGCTGGGCTTTGCAGGATTTCGCAGGAATAGACCAGTTCACCTCAGCTCTTCGGGACATCGGCTATGAGGACATAAGGGTGCAGGAAGCGTCGTGGCGCGTCGCATTGAGTGTGTCTTATGTGCCTTGGGTGTCGCTGAAATACTTTTTCAAATCGGTGTTTCTGAGAAAGAAAGACACACACATCCAAATGGGTCACTTCATCGCGCCGGTTTATGGCGTGTTGATGGGCCTGCACCGCCGCCAATATGGCTATCATATTGTCAGTGCGCGAAAGCCAGCTGTTTGATGTGACCGCAGCACCCTGCCCCGCTTTTGCGCTTCATACGACGCATGATACGACGCGGCTAATTATCTGTTCGACTTATGTTCAGCCTTGAAGCGAGCGCGTCCCGGCATGTCATCTGAACCTGAAGATATCTATGCGACCCCGGCCGAATGGGTGAGCCAGGGAGCCGGCGCGCAGGGAAATCTCTTCCTGACGGGCCGGGCTGGGACCGGCAAGACAACACTATTGAAGCGCTTTCTCGAGGCGGCAGGAGAGGATGCTGTTGTCCTCGCGCCGACCGGGGTCGCGGCCATGAATGCCGGCGGACAGACGATCCATTCTTTCTTCAAGCTACCGCCACGCCTGATCGAACCGACGGATATCAAACGCCTACGCAATGGCCGAGTGATCCGCACGCTCAAGACGGTGATCATCGACGAGATCTCCATGGTGCGCGCCGATATGCTGGATGCGATCGATAAATCACTGAAATTGAACCGTGGCTCAAAGCGCCCGTTTGGTGGGGTCCGGATGATCCTTGCAGGAGACCTGCATCAATTGCCACCGGTCGTGCGCGGCGAGGAGACCGAGATCCTTGAGGATCGCTATGGCGGCAGCTATTTCTTCAATGCGCCTGCCTTTCGCGAGGCCGAATTTGCCCTCCTCGCGCTGAAGCACATCTTCCGTCAGGACGATCCAAAGTTCCTGGCTCTGCTGGGTGCCATCCGCCGCGGACGGCTGACTGAGCCTGACGCGGATCTGCTTCAAACCTTGGTGTCGGGGCGATCCGCCCTTGAGGCGAGCGAGACCCATATCGTCCTGACACCGAACAATGCCAATGCAGCGCGCATCAACCAGGCACGTCTTGAAGACCTTAGCGGGCGCACGCAGACTTATGAAGCCAAGGTCGATGGCCAATTTGAAGAACGCACCTTCCCAACCGAAGCCGACCTCGAACTCAAAGAGGGCGCGCGGGTGATGCTGATCCGCAATGATCCCGACGGACGCTGGGTCAACGGATCCCTGGGGACCGTGGAAGGCTTTGGTAAGAAGAGCGTGATCGTCTCTGTGAAAGGCCGCGCCTATGAGATCGAACCGGCCGCCTGGGAAAAATATCGGTATACGGTTGATGCCGAGACAAAGAAGATCAAACGCGAGATTGTTGGAACCTTCAAACAAATGCCACTTCGCCTCGCCTGGGCGGTCACAATTCACAAAGCGCAGGGCCTCACACTCGACAAAGTGTTCATCGACTTCGACTACGGAATGTTCGCTCACGGACAGGCCTATGTCGCGCTCTCCCGCGCACGCAATCTGGACGGGCTGGAGCTGTCTCGTGCGCTGATGCCCCGCGACCTTGTCATGGATCGCAATGCCTTTGCCTTCGGCAAACTGGAGCCTCTGGAAGATACGGATGCCTATCTACTGGCGACCTTTGCCAAACGAGAGGATGAGCTGCTCTAGGCATCAGTTGTGTCATCGAAGCCAAGGTGTCATTCATCCCGGCAGATTCCGCCAAAGGACGAGGCTTTTCAAATGATCACTCGCGAGAATGCCTTCTTTCTCGGCGCACGGCGCACCGCGCAGGAGTACTTTTTCAAGACTCTGTTTTCCAATGCCAAAGCGATGATGAATGATGGCCGGGTTGAACTCGTCGCTATTCGCGAACACATTGCACCGGGCAGCGTGGTTCTTGATGTCGGGGCCCATGTGGGTGTGTTCTCACGGCGCTTTGCCGCGCTCGCACCGGATTGCACGATCGTCGCCTTTGAGCCGCAAAGCCTGCCGCGCTCCGTGTTCAACATGGCCGGTTTTTTCCGCAAGCCAAATAACATTCTGGTGCTCCCCCTCGCTCTCGGAGCTGAGGCGGGCCTTATGAACCTGACAATTCCGATCAAACAAAGCGGCGCTGTGGGCATTGGGCTTGCGCATATGGGCAAGGATGACGACCTTGCCGACCGGTTCGAGATCAAGAAGGAGCTCGTTGCCGTCGCACGGCTCGATGATGTTCTGACCCGGCTCGATCTTGGGCCCGTTTCACTCATCAAGATCGATGTGGAAGGCGGCGAACTCAATGTGCTCCGCGGTGCGCAACAGACACTGGAGAGATACAGCCCCGCGTTGCTCTGCGAGATTGACGGCCGGGAACAACGGTTCAATCAGACAGCTGGCGATCTCAGCACGTTTCTGGCAGAGCGCGGCTATGTCCCCTTCAGCCTGGAAACCGGTGCCGCGCTCAGCACTGACACGCTTGAGAAGAACACCCTATTCCTCAAGCAGGAAAGATAGCGCTCTGGCCGGCCACCCCCGCAAGCCGCAACTTTGTGTGGGCAGCGACGGAGGCATCTCCACAATCCGAAGCGGATTGATCTCTAAAGCACAATCACCCCATCGCCCGGTGGCTCAGCATACAGAGCATCCACAAGATGCGCCCGCCCATCGATCACACAGCGCTGGTTTACATAGCCCTTGTCGGTAATCTCACCTGCGTCAATGGACGGCGGCTCGGTCATGACGAGCATGCGTTTCAACCGCCGCGATGATCCAGGTTCCGCCGCATTAAACGCTGCGGCCTTCGCGGCAAGATCGCCGGCAAATTTCCCCATGGCCGCCGCCATGTCTCCGCCAGCCTCGGCAATGTAGTGCTCCACTGCGGCGGGTGAGGGCCAAACAAGCGCGCTTGCATAATTCTTATCCTGGCCTGCGATCACCGCATCGAAGATGAGCGGGGAGCATGCGGCGACAAAATCGGGCCGCAAGACGCCGACACTGACCCAGGTTCCAGAAGAGAGCTTGAAATCCTCGCCGACGCGGCCATCAAATATGATCCCCTGATTGGGATCATTCTCATCCACCAGCTTCACCGCATCGCCCAGGCAGTAGAACCCTTCCTCGTCGAACGCTTCGGCGTTTTTCTCCGGGCTGTTCAAATAGCCCGGCATCAC
>JBCBUY010000069.1:0-17083 GCA_039817885.1 Pseudomonadota bacterium
CGAGGAAATGATCGAGCAAGACGCCCAAGCGCCGGCAGACTGGCGGGAGCGGGTCACCAGCCGCACAGATATGCCCCCCGAAGAGCTCTGGTCTTTGGTGCATGTGTCGCAATTGTTGGCCGTAAACCACGTTCCGATCGTTGCTTTGGTCTCTCAGCCCAGATGGGAATTTCGGGACGACAGAAATGCGGAGCTTAAAATCCCCTTCACGAACCAAATGTCCCGCCTGCCTTTTAAACCGGCAAGTTGGGCTCTGGCGTCCCGCATTGTGGCATGGATCGCTTGGCCGCTGTTCCTATTGGGAATTGTTGCCAATATCCAGCGCAGGCATCCAAACTCGAATGCTTGACGGGACGTTGTCAGCTTAAACACAAGGCGATGTGAGTTGTGTCCCGCCCTGGTCTCGTTCGAGAGCTTATCTGCTCGCGAGAAATTGAGACCGGCACCTAAGACTGGCAGCCCGCTTTTATGGCGTCAGGCCATGGTCATATCGCGAGCAACATTCCGCATTTGCACACACTTTTTGGGCACGCCCAGCCAAAAGCAGTCCCGTCTGTCGCCCTGGCCATTGATCTACCGGCGTGGCCGAAATTTAGCTCAAGAAACAGTCGGCACTTCTTGGCTTTAAAGGAGCGCTAACGCTGTGCCCGCTGGGTCAAAATGAAAAGCAATCCGTCTTTAGGCGCAGTCAATAACAGGAACCAGCGCGTTGCCCCCTTCAACCGTTTCGCCTTCTGACGAAGCTCCGTTGCGGGTGCTGATCATCGACGAAGACCTTGAGCGCGCGAAGCTGGTAAAAGAAGGCCTGCTTGACGATGCGGTGGTCCAAATGGCCACCCAAATGCATGGCCGGGGCCTGCTCGATCTAATCTCGAATTGGCACCCCGACGTTATCATAATGGAGTGTAACTCTCCCGACCGCGATACAATTGAAAGTCTGAGACAAGTTGCACAGACCAACCCCAAACCGATCGTCATGTTTGTTGAGAAAGATGGCCGCGGCTTTATGCAAGATGCCATAGAGGCTGGCGTCAGCGCTTATGTAATCGACGGTCTGACACCCAGTCGTGTGCGCCCGCTCATCGACACCGCCATAGCTCGATTTAAGCACATTGATGGCCTGAAGGCGGAGCTCAGGCAGACCAAGGAAGATCTGGCAGCTCGTAAGGTTATCGAACGGGCGAAAGGCCTTCTGATGGAACGCCAGGGCATCAAGGAAGCCGAGGCGTTCCGCACCATGCGGGACATGTCCCAGCGCCAGGGCAAGCCTCTCAAAGATATCGCTGAAAACATCATCTCGGTGCTCGACATGCTGGAAACCCGTTCGGCACCGGAGACAAAAGAATGAGTAGACCAGAAATAACCATTGGATTCGTTCGTCTATCCGATGCTGCCCCCCTCGCCGCCGCTGTGAAACACAGGACATTCGACAAATACGAACTCAACATCGCCCTAAAGCGTTTCTCAAGCTGGGCGTCCATGCGGGATGCACTTGGAACCGGCGCAATAACAGCCGCACACATGCTGGCCCCGATGGTTGTCGCGTCCGCCGCCCACCTTGGCCCATTCCCTGGACAATTCACGACCGGTTTCATCTTCAATTTAAACGGCAACGCCATCACCGTATCCACTGCCCTGTTCGACGAAATTCAGTCTCACGCACCCGGACACATGCAAACGCTCCCCATGACCGCCTCCGGGGTGAAAACGATTAGCGGCGCGCGGCGCGAAAAGGGACTGCCGCCATTGGTCTTCGCCCATGTCTTTCCCCATTCCATGCACGCATACGAATTGCGCTACTGGTTGGGGGCAGCTGGCATCGACCCCGAAAAGGACGTTCAACTTGTCGTCATTCCTCCCTCGCAAATGGTCAATGCGCTCACCAGGGGGGAGATCGACGGCTATTGCGTCGGTGAGCCATGGAATTGCGTGGCGGTTACGTCCGGCGTTGGCAAGACACTGATTACATCTTCGGAGATATGGTCAAACAGTCCTGAGAAGGCGCTCGCAGTTCGAACCGAGTGGGCTAAGCAGAACCACGACACGCATATCGTCCTGATCAGCGCATTGATCGAAGCGGCGGCTTGGGTGGATCAGCCTGACAACCGATTGCAGGCCGCAAAACTGGTCGCCTCCCCAGATATGATTGATGTTCCGCTTGAAGATGTCCTTGGATCCCTGACGGGCAGCAATAGACAAACAGGGGGTCGGCTCCGCATCGACATCCCTGATTTCAATGTCTTCCACCGCTACGCCGCCAATTTTCCATGGCACTCCCACGCCAAATGGATTCTGTCCCAGATGATCCGTTGGGGCGACGCCCCAATGAACATGGATGTCGATAAGGTCAGTGTAGCGGCGTTTCGTCCTGATATCTATCGAGAGGCTGCCCATGGTCTTGGCATCGCTTGTCCGAATACCAACGAAAAACGCGAAGGCTCACACAGCCATGCCTGGCTGATGACGGACGCGACCAAACCCATTGCATTCGGCCCGGATAGATTCATCGACGGACGTATCTTTGATCCAAACGAGGTGCTTGAATACGTTAAAGGATTTCAGATTCGCTATGCTGGCAGCACACGCCTCGGAGACAGTGACCGATTACAGGCCGTCACGCGCGCCTAATGCCTACTACGCCTGTTGCGAAGACGATGTGACACTGTTTTTCAACGCGCCGGCGAGGCTGTGAGGGTAGCGCAGCAACAAGATTGCCGGATTTTTGATCTTGTTCTGCTCAGCGTCCAATGCCAGACGATCGAGCTGCGTTGAGACCATACGAGTATCGTCACACCCTGCCCGCTCTACCCAAATGGCAGGCAATATACCTGGAATACCCGCCGCCATGAGGGTGGATTGTATTTTCCACGCACGCGCCACGGACATATAAAATGCGACGCAAACACCCGGTTGAACGCATTGCACCCAATCGGGCCGCGACTGATCTGAAGCCGTGCGGCCCGTCGTCACAATAAAACTCTGCAGCTCTGCGCGTTCGGTGACGGTGATCAGAGAATCAGATGCGGCTGCCAGCGATGATGTAATACCCGGCACGATTTCGATGTCGGCACCGCAATCTTCAGCAATATCGATCTCTTCAGCCGCCCGACCAAATATGAGTGGGTCTCCAGATTTGAGCCGTGCGACCGTAGCCCCCGCTTCCAGCGCTTCACGGATACGCAAATTAATGTCAGTCTGCTGACGACCGCCATCCCCCGCCCGCTTGCCCACATATTGATAAATTGCGCCCGGCTTTACGTAGGTCAGAAGCTCCAGATTGACGAGCCGATCATAGAGAACAAGATCTGCGGATTCAATTCGGCGCAGAGCGCGCAAGGTCATCAAGTCGATCGCCCCGGGGCCGCAGCCAATCAATACAAGTTTTCCATTCATATCTTGGTGTCCTATTCGGCCGCTACGGATAATATCTTCTTTGCTTCCTCAATCAGCGCCATGATTTCAGGCTTGCAGGATCCGCAGTTCGTGCCGGCGCAGGTCACTTGCCCAATCGACACCAATGTATCAGATCCCTCTACGATGGCGCTCCGAATTGATCCAACACCAACACCATGGCAAGCGCAGATGATCGCACCCGTCTCCGCACCAGAAGGAGGTCGTCCAGCCAAAAGCCGAAACCGTTCCAATTGATCATGCGGTGCTGAGAGTTGGCGGGCTAACCAGCTACGGTCGACGGCGACAGGCGCTCCGGGCGCGACGTATACACAAGTGGTCAATCGTCCCTTTTCAAACATCGCAATTCGTTGACCACCGTTCGCCACGTTGATCTCGCAACAATCTTCACCGGAAAATAATCTGTTGACGAAATCACCTGCCGCGCTTGATCCCGCGAATTCAGCGAGCCAGCCATTTTCAATCTTCGCCAAAGCCCAATAATCGAGTTGATCGAGCACAGCCTTGTCAGGTTCCGCGTCGAATACGCCGCATGCATACCATTTGGGTTCGAGTGGCATTATGCGAACCGGTGTAAACTTTGAATCCGGTTGACCTGAATGAGGATCGGTTTGCGGCCCAACCAATACATCGACGCATCCTGCAGAGCTGAACCGACGTGTCCAATGGATCGGCGCGAAGACCTGGCCAACAGAGATACGATTCGTAACAAGTGCGCGCAAAATCGATTCCCCGTAAAAACTCCGCACACGAACGAGCGTGGCATCGGCTATGCCATACGTTCGGGCGTCACTGGGGTTCAATTCTAGAAACGGCTCTGCCATATGGCTGGATAGCCGCGGTGAGTTGCCGGTACGAGTCATTGTGTGCCAGTGGTCACGCACGCGGCCGGTGTTTAGAACAAGCGGGCGATGTCGGCTCGTTGACTTTTTTGTCCGCTTGAACGGTGTAGCGACAAATCGCGCGCGCTGATCGCCGGTAAAGAATGCCCCATCGGAAAAGAAGCGATGATCTCCATGCTCATCCCGTACCCCGGGATTGTTGCTTTCGCGATCGATCACCGGCCATTGTACAGGAGCTAGATCATCATACGCATGATCAGACAGGTCCGCATGCCCACCAATATCAAAATCCCGCTGGCCTTTATTTTCATACCCTGAAAGCGCCGCATGTTCTCTGTAAATGTCGGCAGCGGTTTCATATGCAAAACCAGAATAGCCCATTCGCCTGGCAACATCGCAGATGATCTGCCAGTCATGACGGGCGTCACCAGGTGCCGGCAAGAAGGCGCGCTGCCGAGAGATCCGCCGCTCGGAATTCGTGACCGTCCCGTTCTTCTCGCCCCAGCCAGTGGCGGGCAAGGCCACATCGGCAAGCGAGACCGTATCTGAAGATTCCGAAATGTCGGAAACGATCACCAATGGGCACGCCTCTAGCGCATCCCGAACCTTCTCCGCTTGCGGCATGGAGACGACAGGGTTCGTCGCCATAATCCATATCGCCTTCACTTGTCCGGCAGCAACAGCATCAAACAAGTCGACAGCTTTCAAGCCCGGCTTTGACACCATATTGGGTGCGTTCCAAAACCTCTCTACACGGTCAATATCCTCCGGAGAGAAATCCATATGCGCAGCCAGCTGGTTTGCCAAGCCGCCGACTTCGCGCCCCCCCATGGCATTCGGTTGCCCGGTTATGGAAAACGGCCCCGCCCCCGGCTTGCCAATGCGGCCTGTGACGAGATGGCAGTTTAGGATGGCATTCACTTTGTCGGTGCCGGCCACGGACTGATTCACGCCTTGGGAGTAGACCGTCACGAGTTTTTCATTGGTGACGACCAAATCGAGAAATTGCTCCAGCAAGGGATAAGACAGACCGGTCAGATCACTGACAGACGCATCATCCACCGCACACGCCTTTAGAAGCGCCGGCTTGAGCCCTTTTGTGTGATTGTCGGTGAAAGCCTGGTCGAACGCGGAGGAGCAACTCAAGCGCCAGAATAACCAGTTGAACAAGGCAACATCGGTTCCCGGTTTGATCGGCATATGGAGATCAGCAGCTGCGGTCGTCGCCGTTTCTCTTGGATCAATCACCACAAGTCTTGTACCACGCCTTGCCTTGGCAGCGAGCACCCGTTGATGAAGCACGGGATGGCACCAGGCAAAATTGCTGCCGACCATTATAATAAGGTCTGCCTCTTCAAGGTCTCGATAGGTGCCGGGGACCGTATCCGCTCCGAAAGCACGCTTGTGGCCGACAACAGAGGACGCCATGCATAGGCGTGAGTTTGTGTCGATGTTCGCTGAGCCTATGAACCCCTTCATCAACTTGTTTGCCACGTAATAGTCTTCGGTCAGCAGCTGACCGGACACATAGAAGGCAACACTATCTGGTCCATGGGCGTCGATCGTGGATCGCAGACCATCAGAAACGGCGTCAAGCGCCTGCTCCCAAGAGACACGCGCGCCATCGACATGCGGGTAAAGCAGACGATCATCAAGACCTAGCGTATCACCAAGCGCCAACCCCTTGGAACACAGGCGACCGAAGTTTGCCGGATGATCCTCATCGCCGCGTATCTCAACGCTGCACTGATCATGACCAACACTCGCAATCACACCGCATCCGACACCGCAATAGGGGCATGTCGTACAAGTTTCGGTGGTGGAACCCGTGAACATCAGACCGGAATATTCACAAAGATGCGGGCATCGCGAACTTCAACATCGAACCGCGCGACACACCCCTCGTCCGCCCCACGCGCCTGACCTGTATTGAGATCAATAATCCAGTTGTGCAATGGGCAAGTCACGGCGCTGTCGTGAACAATGCCTTCGCTCAATGGACCACCAAGGTGCGGACATTTGTTTTCAATAGCGTATACTTCACCGCTCGTTGTTCGAAACACACCGACCGTCTGCCCACCAATTTCAAGACGGCGCGCACCTCTAATCGGAACCTCTTCAAGCGCACACACATCAATCCAGCGGCTGGTCATCAAACTCAATCCGTCCATATCGACTACTCCGCAGGCACATGAGCCAGTGCGGCGAATTCGTGCGCATCGACTTTCCCGCTTGCACGTTCTGCCCACGGATCTGTCTGCGCAAAACTCTGTGCGTGCAGAAATCGCTCGAACAAATCGATACGAAGTTGGTCATTCTCTACAATCTGCTCGCGCACCTTGTCGTGACCAACCCTCGCTGCCCATTTCCATATTCGTTCGAGATAAAACCCTTGCTCACGATAGAGCTGCAGAAGTGCCCCGCAATATTCCAAAGCTTCTGCCTCCGTTGAAACATTGCAGAGAATGTCTGTCGCTTTGACCTCCATACCCGCCGCACCGGCAAAGTGGATCTCGTAACCGCTGTCCACACAGACGACGCCAATATCCTTGCAGGTCGCCTCAGCACAATTACGAGGGCATCCTGAGACTGCGAGCTTCACTTTATGCGGCGTCCACGACCCCCACATCATCTTTTCCAGCTTGATACCTAGTCCTGTCGAATCCTGCGTGCCGAACCGGCACCATTCGGAGCCAACGCAGGTCTTTACAGTCCGAAGAGATTTTCCATAGGCATGGCCGGACACCATACCCGCCGCGTTGAGGTCGGCCCAAACAGCTGGCAGATCTTCCTTCTGAACGCCCAACATATCGACGCGCTGACCACCAGTGAACTTGATCGTAGGAATGTTGAACTTGTCCACAACGTCCGCGATCGCACGAAGTTCGTCGGCCGTCGTCATACCACCCCAAGCACGCGGGACGACGGAATAGGTTCCATCCTTTTGAATATTCGCATGGACGCGCTCATTAATGAATCGCGACTGCCCATCATCAACATATTCCCCCGGCCAGGAGGCAAGCAGATAGTAGTTCAACGCCGGTCGACATTTCGCGCAGCCACAGCTTGTTTTCCATCCAAGCTCCTGCATCACGGCCGGGATAGTTTTGAGATTTTGCGAAACGATCAGTCGGCGAACCTCATCATGTCCGAGGTCGGTACACCCGCACATGGTCTTTTTGGTGTCCAACTGGAAGGCGTCGCCAAGTTTGAAGGCGAGCAGACTTTCCACGAGTCCGGTGCATGTCCCGCACGAAGATGACGCCTTCGTGCAGCTTCTGACACCTTCGAGATTGGTCAATCCTTCTTTGTCGATTGCGCCACAGATCTTACCTTTTGACACGCCGTTGCAACCGCAGATCTCTGCCTCATCCGGCAAGGCTGCAACGGCCGCCATAGGGTCCAGCGGGGGGCCTCCCGAATAGGCTTGGCCGAAAATAAGCGTGTCCCGGTCGTCATCCAATATCGGGTCTTTGTCTTTGATCTTTTGAAAAAACCATGCGCCGTCCGATGTCTCCCCATAAAGAACTGCGCCGATGAGAAGATCGCCTTCAAGAACAAGGCGCTTATAGACGCCCCGCGTGGCATCTCGAAAAACGATCTCTTCGCGATTGTCACTATCTGCAAAGTCACCGGCAGAGAAGAGATCGACGCCTGTGACTTTTAGTTTCGTCGACGTGTCCGAATGGACATAAGTTTCTTCTCCCGATCCGGCGAGCGCGCCAGCACATATTCGTGCTTGCTCATAAAGCGGCGCGACGAGGCCGTAGCAATGCCCATCAAACTCCACACATTCACCCACGGCGTAGATATCAGGATCGGATGTCTTCATCTGGCCATCAACGAGAATGCCTTTGCCAATCTCCACACCGGCGCTCGCTGCCAAGGACACATTTGGACGGATACCCACCGCCATAACGACCAGATCCGCCGCCAGCTCCTGACCATCCTCGAGGAGAACGCCTTCGACCTTGTCAGTCCCAAGAATTTCCTTCGTGGCAGCCTGGGTCACAATATTAATGCCGCGACGGCTCAACTCCTTTTCAAGAAGATAGCCGGCCGAAGGATCGAGCTGCCGCTCCATCAATGTCGGCATTAAATGCAATACCGTCGTGTTCAGTCCTTGCATGTGGAGACCTGCGGCCGCTTCCAGACCGAGCAACCCGCCGCCAATAACAACAGCCTTCGATCCCTTTCTCTTCGCAAAGCCCAGCATGGCATTAACGTCATCGAGATCACGATATGCCAGAACACCAGGCAAATCGTGACCTGGAACCGGAATTATGAACGGGGTCGACCCGGTCGCCATGAGCAGTTTATCGTAAGATGCGCTGATCCCTGTCTCAGATGTCACAATCTTCGATTTGCGATCAATACCGGTTACCTTGGCTCCCATATGCAACGTGACCTGGTTCGCCTCGTACCATGCCTCATCATGGATAATGATATCCTCATACGCGCTCTCCCCAGAAAGAACGGGTGACAACATAATTCGATTATAATTGACCCGGGGCTCGGCATTAAAAATTGTCACATCGTAAAGGTCAGGGTCTGCCTCAAAAAGGGTTTCAAGAACCCGGCCCGGCACCATGCCATTGCCCACAACAACAAGTTTCTGTTTCTTGTTCATGCAGCCGCCTCCTCGATGGATTCGCCAACTTCGGGTTCAGTCTCATCTGCCGGTGGTGTAGGATTGGCTCCGCCCTCATAGTCTTTGAGGAATTGGTGCACCTCTTCGCGATATCGATAATAATCCGGGTGTTCCAGAAGCGCTTTGCGTGACCTCGGGCGCGGAATATCCACATCCATCACCTTGCCAATCCGCGCATTCGGCCCATTGGTCATCATGATGACGCGGTCAGCAAGCAGGATGGCCTCATCCACATCATGCGTGACGCAAGCGGCCGTCACCTTGGTACGATGCCAAACCTCCATGAGAACTTCCTGCAGTTCCCAACGCGTAAGACTGTCGAGCATTCCGAAGGGCTCATCCAGAAGAAGGAGCTTGGGTGACAGGGCAAACGCCCGGGCAATACCAACACGCTGCTTCATACCCCCGGAGAGATCTTCAGCGCGTTTGTTCATCGCCTCGCCAAGCCCCACCTTTTCCAGATAATATTCAACAACGTCCTGACGCTCTCCCTGGGTCGCATCCGGATAAACCCGGTCAACCCCGATCGCGACATTCTCCCTCGCCGTCAGCCAAGGAAAGAGCGAGGGCGCTTGGAAAACCACCGCACGATCAGGTCCGGCCGTCGCCACTTCGCGATTATCGAGAATGACGCCGCCGCGGGAAACGTCGTTGAGCCCCGCCGTCATGGTAAGAACGGTCGACTTTCCGCACCCTGAATGTCCGATGATAGAGACAAACTCACCTTTCTTGATTTTGATATCGAACCCTTCGACGACGGTTAGCGGCCCTTTGGGAGTCGGATAGACTTTGCAGACGTCGGAATATTCGAGATATCGCTCATCATTCGGTCCGCTTGATTTTGCAGCGTCGCGATAGACTTTCGGCGCGCCAAGGTCGATCGGCACAATATCAGGTAGGCTGCGCTCAGCCTGATCTCTCTTCTTCGCGATGCCAACATCCATAAGGTATGCCGTTATGTCATGGCGAAGCGTCTTGAACGTGTCGTTATGATTCATCTCAGTTCGATCTCGCGGACGAGGTAAATCTACTTTGAAATCAGGCCCTAGCGTTGCGTTTGGCCCGGGGTTCAGCGGAATGATACGATCCGCAAGCAAGATCGCTTCGTCTACATCATTGGTGATCAGCACAACGGTCTTCTTGTCTTTTGACCAGATGTCCGTGATCTCATCCTGTAAATTGGCCCGTGTCAGTGCGTCGAGGGCCGACAAGGGTTCGTCCAGCAACAGGATTTTTGGATCCATCGCCAGAGATCTGGCAACGGCCACACGTTGACGCATACCTCCAGAAAGCTCAGCAGGCCGACGATCTACGGCATGACTGAGACTGACCATCTCAATATAGTGGTCCGTGCGTTCCACGCGCTCGGCTTTGCTGAGCTCTGCAAACACGGCATCAACCGCCAAGCCAACATTCTGCTTTACCGTCATCCAGGGCATCAGAGAATAAGATTGGAAGCAGACGGCACGTTCAGGCGCTGGGCCCGTGACAGGGGCACCAAGCGCCGTCACATCACCGTGATCCGGAAACTCAAGGCCCGCCATCAGGTTAATGAGGGTCGACTTCCCGGATCCCGAGAACCCGACGATGGCAACAAACTCGCCATCCTCCACCGCAAGATCAATGTCTTTCAATACATCGACCTGCTCAAGTCCCTCTCCAAACCGCTTCGAAACATTTTTCAGTTCGAGAACTGACATAAGTGTTCCTCCTCTAGCGTGTGGCTGTGTGGGTGAACATGGTCTGTAGTGCGACCATTACGCGATCGAGCAGAAAGCCAATGATCCCGATGACCAGAACAGCCACTATGATCTTCGCAAGAGACTGCGAGGAGCCATTCTGAAACTCGTCCCAAACAAACTTTCCGAGGCCCGGATTCTGCGCGAGCATTTCTGCCGCGATCAAAACCATCCAGCCCACGCCGAGCGACAGACGCATCCCGGTAAAGATGAGGGGTAGCGCCGATGGTAGAACCAGTTTCGTCACCTTGGTTGAGGCTTTCAGCTTCAGCACCTTCCCCACATTGACGAGATCTTTATCGACCGAGGCCACGCCGAGCGCCGTATTGATAAGCGTTGGCCAGATCGAACAAAGCGTTACGGTGATCGCAGAAGTCAGAAACGACTTGGAGATTCCTGAGTCAGTCGCAACCGTAGCAGAGACAATCATGGTCACGATGGGCAACCAAGCAAGCGGTGATACGGGTTTAAATATTTGAATAAGAGGGTTGAACGCCGCATTCATCGCGCTCGACATACCCATTAAGATCCCAAGGGGTGCACCAATTATTACAGCAAGAAAAAAACCAAAAAATACAGTCTGCAAACTGGTCCAGATTTGCTGGTAGAAGGTCCGCTTGCCTGTATACGCCCGCTCGACGACTTCGTCGCCGCGGCCAGCTTCTACAAGTGCTGCATTCCGCGCCGCTTGCCGTTCCTGGAACGCTTCGGCTTTTGCCATCTCTTGCTGGTGGTCTGCATGAAGAACAGTTGCTTGCTCCCAAACTTGTACAGGACCCGGAATGGCACCAAGAGACGTTTTCACTTGCGGCGCAAGCTGCGCCCAGGCGAACACGAAAATAAGCACCGCCATAAGGGGGATTGCGAGGCGTTCCCATAGAAGCCGCATATTGCGCTGCGGGCTATCGCCCGCCGCCATCATTAGAAGCGGCGTCACCCAAGATAGCGCAAAGACATCGAGAAACTTCGACGCCCTGTTGATGGACGAAAAGAGAGCCTCCTTTCGCTCGACTGCACGTTCTTCGGCGGTCGGCTCTGCCGGGACGACTGGCATTACTGTTTCATTTTTTTCGGCAAGGGCTGCGCCCATAATAAACTCCGTCAATGGAAGGGTAACAAATGAGAAGGGAGTGAACTGGCCATTGCCAGCCCGCCGCCCCTACCTAATTGGTGACCTCGCCACCGCTCACGATTTCGCCGGACTTCAACCCGATGGTCAGGCTGTCGATATAAGCATTTGGCGCGCGGCCATCGAACGTGACGTCATCCAGAAACTCTGTTTGAGGTGGGCGATAACCATCAGTGTCCCAAGGAAAATCAGCTTCACTCGCCAAGCCATCATCTACCAGGGAGCGCGCGGCATCAAGATAGATATCCGGACGGTACACACGCCTGGCAACTTCATCGTACCATTCGTCCGTCTGGGTCTCGGAGATTTGTCCCCAACGACGCATTTGCGAGAGATACCAGACCGCATCGGAATAATAGGGGTATGTCGCATTGTAGCGGAAGAAGACATTAAAATCTGGAACGGGTCGTTTATCACCCTTTTCATATTCGAATGTACCGGTCATCGAATTCGCAATAACTTCGTAGTCAGCCCCCACATATTCAGATCGTGAGAGAATTTCGACGGCCTCGGGCCGGTTTGCGTTTTCATTTTCGTCAAGCCACATGGCCGCTCGGATCAGAGCCCGAGTCAGCGCCTTGGTGGTTTTCGGATTTTCCTCCGCAAACTCGGCTGTAATACCGAACACTTTTTCCGGATTGTCCTTCCAGATTTCATAATCAGTGATGACTGGAACACCAATACCCTTAAAGACGGCCTGCTGATTCCAAGGCTCGCCAACACAATAACCATAGATCGTCCCGGCTTCGAGGGTTGCCGGCATCTGCGGAGGGGGTGTCACGGACAACAGCGCCTCAGCCTGGATCTGACCGGATACATCATCGGGAGAATAAAACCCAGGATGCACGCCCCCTGCCGCCAACCAATATCGCAATTCGTAATTATGAGTCGAAACCGGGAACACCATACCCATATTGAATGGTTTTCCCTCTTCGGTATATTTTTCGATGACTGGCTTTAAATATTCTGCGCCGATTGGGTGCACGGGCCGGCCATCATCCATTTTGGGGATACCCGGCTTCATCTCCTCCCAAACCTCATTGGAAACGGTTATGCCATTACCATTCAAATCCATCGAAAACGGCGTGACGATGTGCGCTTCAGTGCCATAACCTATTGTAGCGGCCAGCGGTTGCCCCGCTAACATATGCGCACCGTCCAGCTCGCCATCGATCACACGGTCAAGAAGCACTTTCCAGTTCGCCTGTGGCTCCAGTGTGACGAACAGCCCCTCTTCTTCGAAATATCCCTTTTCATAGGCGATCGCCAAGGGAGCCATGTCAGTGAGTTTGATAAAGCCGAAGGTCAGGTCCGTTTTTTCTAAACCCTCGATCGGAATGATGACTGGAGCCACGTCAGCTGTCGTTTCCGGCGACGGCGTCTCTAGAGCCGGCTCACCACCCCCGCAGGCCGTAAAAACCAATAGCCCTGCCGCCATCACGGTGTTGAGGCAAGACCGCCTGATTCCAGACAAACCTAATGCTAAAGGGGTGGTCATATTATCGATCTCCGCTGCGGTGCACGCCCAATTTCGGCGGGCGAATGATTATGAGTTCTTTGAATCAAGAGCATGGTGCGCCTGATCCATCTCATCCTTCGGCGGACGTCGATTACCTTTGACTTCATCGTCGAGTTCGAGGTGAGCACGGCGGAGACGTATAATTCAACCGCGCAAAATGCTCTCTGACTGTCATGGGTGAGAGCCTGCACAAAATTCGTCCAGAATTTCGCCAGATGCACAAGGCTAAGGCGGGCCCAGTGTGCGCCGCAACATTCGACAGAAGATCCGACGGCTCATCAAACAATATCTCGAATCAGCATCTCACATGGACATACACAATTGTTTTCAATGCAAAAAATGCGATTCATTGAGAGGTCTGGAAAACCTGCGCGGACATTGGAACATGTTCAAAGAACAAGCATCTGATGAAAATTCGTCCCGTTTTTATGCACCGCAGCAAATTTGTCAGCCGAGTCGATCCCACGATCCTTCTCCCCCCTCAAAGCGGCCTCCATAACTGCCTTAGACATCAGGTCTGCTTTGCCCGACGAAGGGCACTAAATTTATCGGCGACGGCGCTGTTTCGACCCCGTTTTTCACGCGGGAAGGTTTAATCGCCGCCGCATATCTGTCCGGCGGCACAGTTCGAAGAGCTCGTGTCCATGCCCACTTCAAGTCTTATAATGCGTGTCGGTTGTGCTGGAATCACTGCCGCCCTGCTGGGTCCCCTTGCATTCGCCCAAGAGTCCGTATCCGCTGAACCTGTCGCAACCAGCAGCGCGCTCGCTCGCGCTTTGAAAGAATCAAAGCTCATTGCAAATGCCCGAATCCGGTACGAACACGCCGACTTCAGCTCTTTTGAAAACAAGGCAGACGCCTTCACATTTCGTCTACGGCTCGGTGCAGAAACAGGCGAGTTTCTGGACACAAAATTTCTTGCTGAATTTGAATGGGTGGAAACGCTAAATGATAATTTCAATTCCACGCGAAACGGCGTCACAGACTTTCCGATTGTTGCCGATCCAGAAGCCATCGAACTGAACAGACTACAATTCACCAATACATCCTTACCGGACACCACGCTGACAATTGGCCGCCAACGGATCATTTATGATGACTCTCGCTTCATCGGCAATGTCGGGTTTCGCCAAAATGAGCAGACATTCGACGCGGTTCGTGTCACCAATAAAAGCATTGGTGATCTTACCCTTGATGCCACCTATCTTAATCAAGCCAACCGGATATTTGGCGACGAACCGCCAGCCAATGGTCTGCTGTCTGGCCCCGCAGCCTCCACCTTCGACGGCGACAGCTTCCTGGTCAACGCCGCCTACCCGACCCGGTTCGGAAACCTGACAGCTTTCGCTTATCTGATAGACATTGAGGAGGTCGGCGGAAACCTCGCCTCGCAAACCTATGGCGCGCGCTTCACCGGCAGCCAGCCCGTCGGCCCGGGCAAATTCACCTATCAGTTCTCCTATGCAAACCAACAGGATTTTGGAGAAAACACAAACGAGTATAATGCCAACTACTATTTGGTGGATGGTATATACGGCGTCGGGAAAGTCTTTGGAGGCGGCGGTGTAGAATTCCTTGGCGGCGACAATGGTGTCGGCTTTTCCACCCCCTTTGCAACGCTCCACAAATTCCAGGGCTTTGCTGACGTCTTCCTTGCGACGCCGGCCGGCGGCATTCGCGATGCCTATGCAAAGGCCGGAATAAATTTCGGAGACATCGGCCCCATTAAGGGCTTGCGTTTCACTGCATGGTACCACGATTTTAATACTGACGAGGGAAATATAAACATTGGCGAAGAGTTTGATTTTCGTCTGTGGGGCAAATGGGGGGATGTTGCCCTTGAGGTCAAATACGGAAACTACTTCACGAACAATACACTTCCAGGCATCGCAGGAACAGACGTGGAACGGCTCTTTCTCTTCGCAAGCTATGCCTTCTGACGGAAACGCGGTTCTCAACGCATAACCTTGCGCCCAGGGCGTCGGCATCGCCACGGGCCTCCAGGATGAGTTCTCTTTCAAGAGCGTTGCGCTCGCGGCCATTGGCGGTGCCGTCGGTGGCGGCCTGACCAAGGCCCCCGGTCTGGGCGTCACGGAAAGCACAAAAATCGGTGCACGCATTGGAAAAGCTGCGGCGCGCGGCGCGCTGTCCAGCGCCGCGACCCAGGGCATCGGCGTCGCCACGGGCCTCCAGGACAAATTCTCCTTCGCTGGTGTTGCCGGATCTGCCATTGGCGGCGCCGTTGGAGCCGGGATCGGTCATCAGTTTGGTGATGCGCTTGGGGAAAGTCTTGGTGGGTTCGGTGCGAGCCTCGCCGTCAATACCGCAGGTGGCATCGCTAACGCCGCAACCCGCAGTGCACTGACGGGCAACTCCTTCGGCGACGAGCTCCAAGCCGCCATACCGGATATCATCGGGCAAACTGTAGGTGGGGCGATTGCGGGAGGCGGCGCGCGCCTCGCCAAAGCCCTCAACGAACGAGCAACAGCAGATCCGAGTGGCCTCACATTTACGGGTCGTTTCTTAGCTGAAAGTGGAGAACTGAGCTTCTTTGAGGGCGGCGGGCCGACAGAAGGTAGCGCTCCAGCGGGTCGCGAGCGTTCAATCGAAGAACTCCTATCCATTGCCGGCTTCAGCGATGACGAAATCTTCGACCTTCAAGTCGACACCCTACTTGGGGCGGCGTCGATGGATTATATTAAAAGGGTCGCAGCGGGCGGCAATTCTGGCTTCACAACGGGCAGTGGGCACGTAGATTTTGCACTGGGCTTCGGGTCAACGTTTGTTGAAAACACCGTCGGCGGAGTATTCTCCACCCTCGACTTTGCTCAAGATACGATCGGGACAGGATTTTTCCACCTTAGAAACGGTGTCAACGCGCTTACCGGCAGGCGGGGTAATGAGTTTCGCACGTCCAGAAACGAATTCGTGCAGAGTAGATCTGCAATAGCAAGCGCCGTGAGCGACTTGATTGATCTTGCCGATGATGGACCTCTAGTCCTCGCAGCGCGCCTACTTGGAGCCCGTAATCGAGCGGCAATCGCCTCAAACGCACAAGTAACCGCCTTCCAACGCGGACGTACGAACCCAGACTTCCAGATCGGGCTAAATTTGCTCACGGCAGGTATTGGAGTCACTAAAGCAGGGGCCGTCTCATCTTCATTGAGAGGTTTCGCTGTCGATCCCCGGGTCGTCCGACTTGAAAATGGTGCCATATTTGAAAATGCCGCTGTTTCGGTAGCGGCACGGAGTGCATTCTCCGGCACATCCGTTCGACGTCTTTCAGTGAGAGCTTTTAAGGATGACGGAAGTTTGTCGCCCAGGTTTGTGCTAGATCAAGCCGGATTTCGCGCAAATCAAGAGTTTCGAGCACTTGAATTTCAACTCTCTGATGCCTCTCCATTGACAGTCAATCAGAAAATTGGCTTTCCCCTATTGAAACAGAACGGTGGCGTTATTTCTGGAAACAAAGGAAGGAGGATCGGGCTTCCAGCAGGGACCATAATTGCACCTACGACTGTTGAGCGTTTTAACGGCCCTCAAATACCAAATCCGGATGATTTTTAATGAACGAACCTCACATCACTCTAATGTCATTAATCGAAGATTTTGCAGTTACTGAAGGATTCCAGTACGTGAAATCCCAAGAGTCATTCAGGCGTAGTACAGCGTACGGCTTCGACGAATTTTTGTGGATATTCGAACCTGTTGGCTCCAATCCGCACGACTTTGTAGGCGAAGTCGGTTTGGGTATCAGAGAAGACAAGATTGACTTTTTAGTTCAAGATATCT
>JBCBUY010000070.1:0-16927 GCA_039817885.1 Pseudomonadota bacterium
CGCGTATCAAAGGCTCACGAGCGGCAGTCTCGCTGGTGTGTCGGGGCGGGGAAAAGTCGTCGGCCATGGGGCCTATTTAGGCGCTAATGATCTCAAAGGAAACGGGCGACTGTGTCACATTCCCGGCTATTCGCCAGCCGAAGGCCTATCCGGCAAACGCTTTTTCAATAACAAATTGGGCGGGAGCCGCATTCGAGCCTTCAACAAGATTTGCGGCAAGCATCCGATCCTTTGTGTCGCTGAGCATGTCCTGCGATCCACAGATCATGGCACGGTCCGTCTCGGGGTTCAGGGGTGGGACACCAAGTTTCTCGAACAATTCCCCGGAATCGATGAGATGCGTAATGCGTCCCATCTGCGGGTGGGTTTCGCGCGTACAGGACGTGAAGTGCACCAACTGTTTTGACGCCTCCTCGCCGACCAATGGGTCATTTCTGGCGGCCTCGACGGTTTCATAGCCATAATCAAGTTCGGCCACGTCCCGGCAGGTATGAGTGACAATAACCTGCTCGAACCGCTGATAGGTCTCCGGGTCACGGATGAGGCTTGCAAACGGCGCAAACCCCGTACCGGTGGAGAACAGATACAAACGTTTGCCCCCCACAAGCGCGTCGAGCACCAACGTGCCCGTTGGTTTCTTGCCGAGCAGCACCTCATCTCCTGGTTGGATATTCTGGAGTTTGGAGGTGAGGGGCCCATCCGGAACCTTGATCGAATAGAATTCTAGCTCATCATCCCATGCCGGTGAGGCAACCGAATAGGCGCGCAACAAGGGCCGCCCATCCTCTTTCAACAGGCCGATCATGACGAATTCGCCAGATCGAAACCGAAATGCCGGGGGCCTTTCCAAGCGAAAAGCAAACAGCCGATCAGTATAGTGTTTCACCGAAATGACCTTTTGCGGCGTCGGTGCGTTCGGGTTTGCCTTCTTAACTGGCGCTGTGCTCGTCGGAGCTGTCATGGCGTCGGCCTTTAGTTGCGTATCGTTCGCAACTTCTCATGTGCTGAAAAACAGGCGAGGACAAGAGATACAGGCGTCTTTTTCTCTCGAAAAAATCAGCCGTCGCTCGCTTAGGGGGCAGCGGTTTGGGCCGTAATAGGTGCTCGCATATCCTCGGACGTGACCCATGTTAGGCGAGGGTCATCCAGGCTCACCATTTCGCCGAGCTCATAGACGTTCAGATAGCCATAGCCGAACAAATTCACAAAAGTCGGGATATTCAGGGCCAATTGCGGTGACTTTGCGGGAACCGGCTCTGCATCTTCGATGAAATTGTTATTGCAATAGATCAGGATCCGGGTCGCCCTGTCCGGAACGATGTCGGCGAGTTTACGTTCAGTGAAGTCGGAGAAATTGAGATGAACGGCACCATCAATATGCCCCTCTGCAAACGCAGATGCGCTCCGGGTATCCAGAATGATCGTATCATACTCGCCTGCAAAGGTCAGAAAATCGTCGAGGCTGATCAGCCGATCGGCCCTGTAGGCCATCGTTCGCTCTGAGAAGGCCAGAAATCCGTCAAAATTGATCGCTCGCTCCGTGGTCACGATGGGAGCCGGCGATGCGTTGTCCTGTCCCTGAGCGGTGAACAGCCCGGTCATCAGGAAAATAGCTGCCGTCAACAGGGCGAGGTAATTCGAACGGCGCGTACTCATAACGATTTTCTCCATGCATTCAATGTATCAAGCACGGGAAATGGGGCAGATTTACGTGACGGATCTGGGCGAATGCGGGGCCAATTATGGCGCTCTAAACGCCGCCAACTTCGCCTTCTGCGGCCTCGGCTTTCAGCCATTTGATGAAAGCTCTGACATCGGCGGACAAATGTCGGCCCTTCGGCCAGACCAGCCAGTAGCCAAAATCGATTGAGGTTGATCCGTCTGCAAATGGTGCAACAAGTCGCCCGGCAGAGAGATCGGCAGCAGCCACCGCGCGCTTTGCCAGCGCGACGCCCTGGCCCGAGACCGCCGCCTCGATCACCAACACAGCCTGATTAAAGCGGGGCCCCCGGCGCGATTGCACGCCCAACACATTCCGCGCAGCCAGCCAGCTGGCCCAGTCCGGACACGACGGATCGTTCTCCGCGCTCTCATCATGGAGCAATGTATGGTGGGCCAGATCGGTCGGCTTGCGGATCGCGTGGTCACCCTCAAGCAGCGCTGGCGAGCAAACCGGTAAGACGGTTTCGTCCATCAACAGCTCGGTCTTCAGACCATCATATTGTCCGCGGCCATAACGGATCGCGATGTCCGCATCTGCGGTATTGAAATCTGTCAGGCCCATATCGGCAGAGACCCAGGCTTCTATACCTTCGTGACTGCGATGAAAATTCTCCAGCCGAGGGGCCAGCCATTTCGCAGCAAAAGAGGGGGCCGACGTCACCATCACCCGCCCCCGCCGCGCGGGGGCCTGCATGACCCGACCGGCCTCGGAGATCAGCTCGAATGCCTCTCTAACAATGGGCAGGGTGGCCTGCGCGCTGTCCGTCAACAACACTGACCGGCCTGTGCGCTTGAAAAGAGGCGCCCCTGCATACTCTTCCAACTGACGAATTTGCTGACTGATGGCTCCAGGCGTGACGTTTAGCTCTTCTGCAGCTTTGGTGAATGACAACAGCCGGGCGGCAGCTTCAAAAGCACGTAGGGCGTTTAACGGAGGCAAACGGTCTGTTTGTTGGGACATCTGGAAGGGCGCTCTGAATAGTTTCTCTAAACAATAGACTTAGGCATCTCGCCTTGAGACTGTGCCGTCAACAGTCATTTATGTGACGTATCCCCGAACCACTCTAACTGCGAGCCTGATCCTGTGCGCCTGTTCCCAACTTTCTTCAATATGGACGATGCCGACATTGCGGTCTTTGGCGGCGGCGAGGAGGCCCGTCGTAAGGTGCGGCTCCTGGCAAAAACCCCTGCGCGGATAACAGTTCTCGTCGGAGACGAGATCGACGCAGGTTTTGCCGAAGAATTCGCGGGAAGGATAACCATTGCTCCTTTCGACCAGTATGGGCCTATCCTGGACGTGGCAAAATTCGCGATCATCGCCTGCCGCGTTGATCACCGCATCGAAGAAGCGGTTACGCTCGCCCGCCAGTTTGGTGTTCCAATCAATGTCGTTGATCATCCGGAACTCTGCGACTTCATCGTGCCGAGTATTCTCGACCGCGGCGAGATTGTCGCCGGTGTCGCCACGGGGGGGGCAGCGCCCGTGCTTGCAAAATCAGTACGTGCCAAACTCGAAGCTTTGATGCCGCAGAGAATTGGGGAGCTCACGCGTTTTGCTCGCGAACTTCGCCCGGCCGTCTATGAGGCATTCGACGATTTCGATGCCCGTCGCCAGTTCTGGGAGACAGCTTTGAACGGCCAGATGGCGGAGCGTTTCCTGGAGGGGGACGAAGACGGCGCAATGGCGATCGCCAAGGATATGCTTGCCGGAGGACAGCCTGAAGGCGTTGTGCACATTGTGGGCGCGGGCCCCGGCGATCCAGAGCTTCTCACCCTGAAAGCCCTCCGGCTTCTTCAGCAAGCCGACATCGTTTATTATGACCGCCTGGTAAGCGACAAGATCCTCGACCTTATCCGCCGCGACGCTGACCGCATTTGCGTCGGCAAGGCAAAGAATATCCATTCCGTTCCGCAGCCCAAAATCCATGATCTCTTGGTCGAGAGCGCTCGAGAGGGCAAACGCGTGGTGCGCTTGAAGGGGGGAGACCCGTTCATTTTCGGACGCGGCGGCGAAGAATTGGACGCGCTGCAAACCGAAGGTGTGGATGTCCATATCGTGCCGGGCATATCATCGGCATTAGGGTGTGCAGCTTCTGCGGGCCTGCCACTCACGCACCGCGACCACGCCCAAGCCGTCACCTTCATAACCGGCCATGCAAAATCGGGCGATATCCCATCCCTGGATTGGCAATCCCTTGGATCCTCTAATCAGACATTGGTGATTTTCATGGGGCTCACCAATGCCTCGTCGATAGCTGAAAACCTGATCAAGGCCGGGCGGGCTCCGTCGACCCCCGTCGCTGTGATCGAGAATGGTACGCGGGAGGACGAGCGCCGCCTCTTTGCGACCCTCAGCGAATTACCCCAACTCATCGAACGCCAGGCCGTGACATCGCCGGCCCTCCTGATCGTTGGAGAAGTCGCCGGACTGCCGCTTGAAGCGATGATCCGACAAGCGACGGATGAGGCCGCCTGATAGGAGCATGTGAGGGGGGAGAGGCGACATGATCAAGACCGACATCACAAAGCTCACGCTGTATGGAGATCCGATTAGCGGCAATTGCCTGAAGACCCGATGGGCAGCTGACCATTGCGGCCTCGACCATGATTGGGTCGATATCGATATACTTGCCGGTGACACGAAGACGGAAGCTTTCCTGAGCATCAACCCGGTCGGTCAGGTTCCTGTTGCGCGCTGGCCAGATGGTCGAACGCTCGCCCAATCGAATGCGATCTGCCTCTATTTCGCCTCCAGCACCGGCAGCGACCTTATACCCGCTGACCCGTTTCAGCGAGCTCAGATGGAGAGTTGGCTGTTTTGGGAGCAATACTCCCACGAAACCTCAATTGCCGTCCGGAGATTTCAAAAGCACTATCTGAAGAAGTCTGACGACGAGATTGATCCTGGCTTATTGGAGAAGGGCGAAAAGGCGCTGGGTCTCATGGACAGGCAGCTATCCCATACGGACTGGCTTGTCGGGGATCGCCTATCTCTCGCCGATCTATGCCTTGTCGCCTATACGCGCCTCGCCTCCGAAGGCGGCTTCGACCTCGACAAATTTCCGGCTGTTGAACAATGGGTCGCCCGTACTGAAGACGCCCTCGGCATCGCTTGACGATCCCTCCACATCGACGGTCCAGAGCCGAGATCCACCGGTTTTTGAAAGCCGGCGATGAGAATTCGAAACCTCCTAATCACAACGCATCACCTGCGCTAACGACGGCGTGAGCAAGGCTTGGCCGCCCCCCATCACTGGTTGAGAGTTTGCTGGGGCAAGCACGTGACCACTGGAGTTGGGAAATGCCCGAAAACCGAAATAACTCATCAAATAGAATATTGAACGGACTGCGCGCGTTCGGCCTTGGCGCGGCCCTGTCCATCATATCTGGACTGGGGACAATGACTGCCCAATCGGTTGTCATTACCGAGAGAAACCTCGAAACTCAGGAGCTCGAATTCGTCGGCGCCGTTGTCGATCGTGATGGGTCATTCGTTGCTGTAAATCAGGGCAATTTAACAGGCATCGCGGTGACGGATTATGCCACGACGACCACCATCCCGTTCGAAGGATCGGTTCTCGGGGTCCCTCAAGCGATTGGCGGGCCTGTAACACTTGTTCCTCCAGGCTCGCGGGCCGGCACTGTCGAAGATGCCTTTCTGAACTCCAACTTGCAGAACCCAAGTGTTGAGACCGGTCTCGCCTTCCAGTTCGTAGACGGCGCAGGATCACCCACCGGACTTGTAAATGGCCCGGGCGCGGACCTTATTATCTTCGAGCTTAGCCCGCCGCCGGGCGTCGTGCCGCCAAGCGGGGGCCCCGTTGTGTTGGGAGGAGACCCATTCATCCTTATAGACCCTGCCACGGGCGAAAGCGTGAGCGTTTTTGCCGATGGCTTTGACCAATTCGGTGGCAACGGGTTTTCCGGCTCCACAAGTTTCTTCACCACGGCCGGCGCGCCTTTTACCTCTTTGGAAGAGCTTGAAAACGGCGATCTCATGTTCGTGATCACCGTGCCTGGTCTCAACCTCTATGGCACCGCCATTGATCTATCGGACCTCGGCATTGAGGAAGGGGCGAGCGCAACAGATCTTCAGCTGCAATCCATAGCGGCAACCGGTTTTGGACCCGACTTTGGGTTTATCGCCGGATTGCCTGGGACGGGCGGGCCGACCGGAATCGTTGATGGGATCCTGACCCTTGATGCCTTTGGATCGTTCACTGCAGATTTTGTTCTTGATATTCTAAGCCCGCAAGGCGGCGTGCCGGTTTTCTCCGGTATCAAAGCCCCGCTCTTCACCTCAATTACAGTCGATGCCACGGATCTTCTGACGAAATCTGTAACGGGTGATTTCCTTCTTGATGGCAGTGCACCCTTGACGGCCCAGGCGACGATCGTTGCCGACTATCTAACCGATGTCATTGCGTCCGAACCGTCGGGTGCAGTGTTCGATTCTCTTCTCGGTGTTTCTGATTTCGCCCTGGCATCTCCGGCCAATCTAGAGCCAGCGCTTCTACAATTATCGCCAGAGCCCCAGGCCTCTGCACCGACGGTCATCGGCATAGAGCAGGCGGACCTCTATATGCGCCGCCTGAGCGAACGAACGACCGATGCCAGACGGGAAGGGTTCGAACGAACCGAAAGCCAAGTCTGGTATGATGCGTTCGGGGCCCTGGGTGACCGCGACCCCGACACGGCTTCGGGAAAGTCCGGCTTTGATCCCGATCTTTACGGTTTCATTCTCGGTCTAGATTATGGCGTGACAGATGCGTTGATGGTCGGCGTCAGTGCCGCTTACCTGTCCGGTGATGCGAGTTTCGATACGCTCAGCACAGAGACGGATTCTGACGCTGGGGCGATTTCAATGTATGCCATGCAGACCTTCGGCGACTTCTATGCAAGCGCGACGGTTGGATACGGATTTGGCGAAAGCGATACGGATCGGGATATCGTCTCGATAGATGGGGTAAGTACCGTCGAGAGCAGCTATGATGTGGATCAGTTTTTCACGTCCGTTGAGGTGGGCTGGGCAACCTCATATTTCGGCATTGATATGGAACCGTCGCTGGAGACGGCGTTTGTCAATTTGGACCGGGCAACCTTTACCGAAGCTGGAGCCCCCGGCCTCGCTCTGGCGGTTGTGGAAGCGCCTGTCGTGAATGCCCTGTTCATTGAACCGGAACTCGACATGTTCAAGGAAATCGATGCTTTTGGGTTCGGTTGGCGACCCGAAGCCTCGATTGGGTATCGCTTTGAGGTCCTGAACGAAGACCCTTCATCAACGGCATTTCTGATCGGAACACCAGAGACCCCTAGTCTGACGGTGGAAGGCTTGGGGGTTTCACGCGGTGCCGTTTCACTCGGAACGGGCATCTCAGCATCGCTATCGGACCAATTGACCCTGTCAGTTGAGTATGCAGGTCTCTACGACAATGATTTCACCTCCCACGATCTGTCCCTAGCCGCGCGGTGGCGCTTCTAAGGAGCAGAGCCGCAATACGGGCTTATTCTGCCGGCACCGGACGTTTCTGACGGGTTTTTGACGCGTTCGAGTAATTCGGTGCCGCAGGATTGGCAGATCGATAGCGCCATTCGCCAGTCTCGACACGTTCGACGAAATGGCACTGGAGCAGTGTCCGATAGAAATCTGTGATCACCGACCGGCGGGAATACAAATAGTGCTCGCCCAAAAGGGGGCGGATAGCGTCTGTCGCCTCCTTCACATGGTAATGCGGGATCGTTGCGAAGACATGGTGAACGACATGGCAGTCACCAATGCGATGGGTGAGCTGATTAAACGGGAAATAGTTCCGGTCCACGGTGGCCAGAGCGCCTTTCAGTCCGGTCCAGTCTTCCGCATCATAGACCGGCACTTCAGGTGAGACATGCTGCATATAGGTGACGAAGGTCAGCCACGCGGCAAAACAGAGATATGGCGCTAGGACAAATTTGAAGAAGATGCCGAATCCGAATGCGATCCATACGCCCACATAGAGACTTAAGCAGATGCCAACCCCGATCAGGCTTGCCCAATAGGAGCCGGCGATCTGCTTGGAGAAGAGGTCGCTCGAGGTCGTGAAATGGCTATGCTTGATCGGGTGGATCTCTTTCGGATTTCGAAACCCCAGGAGGTAGAGCGGCCAACCGAACACCAAAAACAATGGCGTTCTGAAAATTACCTTATGGAGCAGATTGTCCTGATGCGGTTTCACCGCGCGGAAAACCTCCTCCTTCTTCAAGTGACCGGTATGTTTGTGATGCCGGAAATGACTTCGCTGCCAGGCGCGATAGGGCACCAGGATGATCGAGTGCGTGACGAGCCCAACAACGGTGTTCAACATATGGGACTTCGAGAAAGATCCGTGGCCGGCATCATGGCCGATCCCAAAAGTCGCCCACAAAAGTGTTCCAATCAGAAAGATCAGGCCGGCACTTACCAGCCAATGTGGCGAATAATACAAGCCGACATAAAGTGCGGCGATCAGCAAATAATCCTTCGCCAGTGATAAGAGCGATCGCGTCACACTGGGGTCAAAACAATGCTGGGGGATCGCGGCCTTAAGATCGGCGCGCGTCACCTTAAGATCGTTCATCATCCTCTACTCATGTTGCCCGAGGCCATAATTAGCGACCTAACGTTGACGAGCAACTAAAATTTCGCCGTTTGCGGGCAAACGGGTGCTTTCGACCACTTTTTCATCAGTATCTACGCCTGCTATAAGGCACAAAAGCTGCTAAATACCTCAAATATCGGCGGCAATAAGGGAGATGGATCAATGGAATTGATCTGGTGGGTTTTGCCGGCGCTGTCCGGTGTTGTGGGCCTGATGCTTGGGTTTGCGGGCATAGGCCGCATGTTTAAACTGCAACCCTTTTCAGGCATATTTCGCTTGGCGTTCAGCGCCGGATTTCTGGGTCTAGGCGGCGTAATCGCGCTGACAGGGCTCAACCTCCAGACCTACAAACGCCTGACATTTGAACGGCCGGTCGCGACGTTGACGTTCAACGATACAGGCGCAGATAGCCAATATCGCGCCCGCGTCCTGTATCCCGGCGGCGAAACAGCCGAGTTCGATCTTGAAGGCGATGAATGGTTGATGCGCGCCCGCGTCATCAAGTTCAAAGCGCTCTCCAATATTCTCGGGTTTGATAGTGCCTACAGACTTGATCGCTTGGAAGCAGGTTTTGAGGCTGATATCGGCAAAGCCGAACGGATCGTGCACGCGCTTGCGGAGAATCCGGGGCTCGATGTGGCCGCATTGGCGAAAGAGCAACAAGGACGGTTCGGTGTTGAGGATGTCAGATATGGCTCTGCAACCTACAATCCCATGGCCGATGGTCTGTCTTATCATGTCTGCATGACCCAGACCGGGCTCATCGCTCGCCCCGCAAATGTTCAAACGGCCGAGATCACGGGAAGTCCCGTGGGAACGGCAATCGAAACGCGGGTCTGCAACTGATGGGGCTCTGGGAACGATACGCTGTTCCCGCGCTGGTCTCCTGCGCATGTTCAGCCAAACCGATCACAAAACAGCGCGAAAAAATCGTACCCCATGCTGAGGGCGTCGTGCTCGAGCTCGGCTGTGGCTCAGGCACCAACTTCAAATTCTATGATCCGGAAAAAGTCACCTGCCTTCATGCCCTCGAGCCCGCACCAGGTATGATCCGCCGTGCGCACAAAACGGCCGAGAAATACCCGATATCTGACCGGGTTCAGTTCATTCAGCATGGCGCAGAAGATATCCCGCTGGAAGACAACAGCGTCGATACGGTCATCATCACATTTGTTCTGTGCACCATACCGGATTGGAGCAGCGCGCTCTTGGAAGTACGACGCGTTCTGAAACCGGGTGGGCGGGTTCTCTTCACAGAGCACGGACTGGCCCCCGACGAAAACGTTGCGAAATGGCAGCGGCGCATCGAACCCATCTGGAAGCCTTTGGCGGGCGGGTGCCATCTCACCCGGGACATTCAACACCTGTTTCGCACCTCAGGATTCGGCTTGAAGGATGCAGACACGATGTATCTGCCATCAACGCCAAAGATCGCCGGGTTCGTCAGTTGGGGATCGGCAATTCCCACCTAAGCGTCGAAGACAGAGGTCCATCGCACCACGCCGAGTTCAGAGAGGGGGGTGACCAGCTGGACTGGACCGAGCAACCGCACCCCGCTACATCCCGCCAAAGCAGCAAGAACAGGCGGACAGACATGGCGTTTTGGCTCTATAAATCCGAACCCTTCAAATGGTCCTGGGATCAGCAGGTGGAGGCAGGCAAAGCCGGCACCGAATGGGATGGGGTGCGAAACTACCAGGCCCGAAACTTCATGCGCGAGATGAAGCTTGGAGATCTCGGCTTCTTCTACCACTCCAATAAGGGCCTGGAAGTGGTCGGCATCGTCGAAGTGTGTGCTGAAAGCCATCCGGATTCCACCACCGATGATGAGCGGTGGGACTGTGTCGATCTGCGCGCCGTCTGTCCCGTCCCCCGACCAGTGACCTTGAAGGAGATCAAGGCCAATCCAAAACTGTCGGATATGTCCCTCGTCACATCTATGCGTTTGTCCGTACAGCCGGTGAAGGAGGATGAGTGGTTGGAGGTGTGCCGGATGGCAGAGCTCGACCCGAAAAAGATCAAGCCGATGTTCAGCTAGGGCAGCTACCGGGCACCTTGCTCAAAGTCGGCGAGCGCCCATTCAGCAAATGTCGCGAGATTACCGCCCTTGAAGAGGAACCCGCCCACGCCCGCCGCATGGGCAGCTGCAATATCCGTCTCCTTATCCCCAATAAGGAAGCTCGCATCTTTCTTGACGGGAAAGTCCGCCATGGCGCGCATCAACATGCCGGGTTTCGGTTTGCGATCGAAACTGTCCTGTCTGTAGGCCGCGATCTCACCATCCGCATGAAACGGGCAGTGATAGATTCGGTCGATTTTGGCGCCCTCTTTGGCCAACTCGGAAATCATCCAGGCGTGGAGGGTTTCCATATCGGCCTCAGTATAGAGACCACGTGCAATGCCGGACTGATTGGTCACGACAAAGACGAACCAATCGCGCGCATTGAACGTGCGGATACAATGAGCAGCCCCCGCCATCCATTCGAAATTGTCTACGTGGCTGACATACCCCCGGTCGACATTGATCACACCATCGCGGTCCAGAAAGAGAGCAGGGCGTTGTGCGGTCATTCTACGGCCCTCTGTTCGGATGCGAACAAGCGAATGCCGTTTGCTCGCAGGCCAATCAGAAAGGGGATAAGACACATGGCCATCAGGCTCGCCGATAGAAGGAAGGCAGCGCCCGGAAAATAAATCGCCGCATCATCCTTGGAGAACGCATGCAGGGTCTGAGTCATGATGATGGGCGAAAACACAATGGCGAGCGATTGCAGGCTTGCCGATGCGCCTTGCAACTCACCCTGGGCGTCTTCCGGCGTCAGATTGGAGATCATCGCATTGATGGTTGGCCCCAATATGCCGCCCACTGAGGAAACCGGGATAAATACATAGGCAAGCCACGGGGCACCCGCGAATGCAAATCCCAACATTGCTAAAGTGTTGAACAACAAGCCCACAGCGATGGTCCGCGCCAGCCCGATCTTGCCAATGATCCAACCGAGCAGCCCGGCCTGCATCACAGCAGCGCCGAGGCCGACCAAGGCAAGCGACGCGCCGATTTCGCCCTCACTCCAGCCATATCGGATGACACCATGAAAGTTCCATGTGGCCGGATACACACTGTTGGCAAGCGCAAATAGACCCAAGACAACAAGGAACCAGGCGACTTGCGGAACCTTGGCAAAGTGCTGAAATGCCCCAATCGGATTGGCCCTGCGCCAGTCAAATGCCCGCCGGCGCTCCGGCGTCAAAGATTCCGGCAGCACGAAGGTTCCATATAGAAAATTGATGCCGGCAAGTCCCGCGGCCAGGAAGAAGGGGGCCCGTGTTCCAAATGCCTCCGCCACCAGCCCGCCCACGGCCGGCCCAATGATAAAGCCAAGCCCGAAGGCTGCCCCTATGAACCCGAAGGCGCGCCCGCGATCCTCCGGTTGCGTCACATCGGCGATGTATGCATTGGCGGTTGAGAACGTGGCCGATGAAATTCCTGCCAGGGCCCGCCCGACGAACAGAATTGCCAGCGTGTTCGCGAATCCCATGATCAGAAAATCGATCGCCAGGGTTCCGATTGATGCCAGAAGGACTGGACGTCGGCCATACCGATCCGACAGGTTTCCCATTGTCGGCCCCGCGAGAAAGTTCATCAACGCATAAGTTGCTGTCAGTGCGCCGCCCCAAACGACGGCCTCTTCGGCAGTTAGCCCGGACAATTCGGTCAGAAGGGCTGGGATCACCGGCACAATGAGGCCGAAGCCCATCATGTCCAACATCACGGTCACGATGACGAAGAGGAAGGCATTCTTGCTCGGCTTGGCCATGTCCTCCTTTGGGGCGCGCCACAGGCATCGTCAATGGCAGACCGCCGGTGAGATCAACGCCGTTTGACACGTGTCGCGAGCCCGACGCCTCCAAGAATGACGAGGCTTGAAAACAGAAATCTCGCCGTCATGGCCTCGCCCAGGAAAACAATGCCGCCCAGCGCGGCGATGGCGGGTACAGTGAGTTGTGCGATCCCAGCGCTTGCGGCACTGAGGCCGGGCAAAGCAGCATACCAAATAGCATATCCAAGCCCCGATGTTACAGCGCCAGAGAGGATGGCGAGCAGGATACCGTAAGCAGCCGGAGAGGGCTCACCCATTCCCACCAGCGCGGCCGGCAGCAATACCAGGCCCAAACCGCTTGCCCGAGCAAAATTCCCAGCGGTTCGCCGTGTCGGATCCGTTCCCGCAGTCCGCCCAAGAAGCGAGTAAACGCCCCATCCCACCCCGGCGATCGACATGGTAACAGCGCCCGCAAGAGGCGGGGCCGAGAGCCCTGGGCTCAGCAGCCAGATAAGACCTGCGACCGCCATAATAAGACCGATCCACTGGAGCGCGGATAGCCGCTCACCGGATGCGAGGCCTGAGCCGACCATTGTGATCTGCACCACAGCGAACAGGATGAGGGCACCAGTCCCGGCTCCAAGCTCCAAATAGGCATAGGAGAAGAAAGCGGCATAAACGAGCAGCGATACCGCTCCGCTCCAGGTACCGGCCCCCCAAGACGTTCGGAGACCGGCAATCAGGCAAAGCAATAGCGCCCCGGACATCAGGCGGATCGCGGCGAAGCTGCCTGCGCCTATACCGCCCTCCACAAGCCCCAACCGGCCAAGTACGGAGTTTGCGGCAAACGCCACCATCGCAATTGCCGTCAGGCTGAAGACACGCAGTGCTGAATACGGCTCAGCCATCAGCCGCGCCAAAATCTGGGGGTTAGCACGACGAACATCGCGATGAATTCCAAACGTCCCAGCAGCATCGCAAAGGAACAAATCCACTTCGCTGCATCGGGAATCGATTCAAATGTTTGTCGGGGCCCAATCTCCGAACCGAGACCGGGTCCGACATTGGAGACACTTGTGGCCGCACCGGAGATGGCGGTCACCGTGTTGAGGCCAGTCAGCGCTAGCAAAGCGGCTGTAATCACGAACGTCGCGAGATAGAGGAACATGAATACCAACACAGACTGGATCGTGTCTTCATCCACAACGCGGCCATTATAACGAACAGGGGCAAGACGGTTAGGGCTCACCATGCGTTGTGCGTGAGCGACGATGGCCCTTACTGCAATCTCCAACCGGAATATCTTCAGTCCGCATGCGGCGGATCCAGCGCATCCCCCAAGAAACATCAGTGTCAGGAAGATCGCTGTCGCCCCCGGGCCCCAGGCCGCATAATTCGTGTTCGCATAGCCTGTGCCCGTCATCACGGAGACAACGCTGAAGGCCGTATTGCGTAAGGCTTCGTCCCTATCGCTGAACACGGCTGATCCGGCCCCAATACTATTGTAAAGCAGAAGAACCACGATCGCGATTGCCATAATGCCGAGATAGACGCGCGGCTGACTGTCTCGCAGAAACGGTCTGGGATTGCCGCGCAGCAGCAAGACGAACGAGGCGAAGGGTAATCCAGCGAGGATCATGAACAGTATCGCAACGCTTGATGCACCATGCCCAAAATAGAGGAAGGAATCATCATGTGTGGAGTAACCGCCCGCCGCCATCGTCGTCATTGCATGGGTAATGCAGTCGAATGTGTTCATGCCGTTGATGTCGTAGAGGACCGCGCAGGCCACGGTCAGACCAAGATAGACAAGACCGGTCTGGGCTGCGATTTCCGTGACACGCGGTAAGAACTTGCCGGACATATCCGAGCTTTCCAACTGGAACAGCTGCATCCCGCCAACCCGCAGCATGGGTAGGATCGCAATCGCCGTCACGATGATTCCGATACCGCCGATCCACTGCAATATGGCACGCCACAACAAGATCCCCCGCGGCAGATTATCGAGCCCGACAAGCACAGTAGATCCGGTCGTTGTGAGGCCCGAAACGCTTTCGAACCAGCTATCGGTGATCGAATAACTCGACAGCACAAACGGGATCGCCGCCACAGCCGGGAGCAGCGTCCAGACCAGAACGGTCAGAACGAAGGCCTCTTTCCGTCCGGTGGGCTTGTCTCCCCGGCCAGTCGACACAGCGAGGCCCCCACCAAACCCGATGGATCCGAACGCGCAAACAGCGAAGACCTGCCAATCAGCGCGGTTGTCGGCAATATCGATCAGGGCCGAGGGGATCATCGCCACCCCCAGCAATGTGACCATAACGCCTATCGCAAGAAGAACCGGGCGTATCTGCATGGCCGGCTCTATACAGCCATCAAATGGGCAAGTCTTTAACGCCGCGCCGTTACGGTGAGCGCATAAATGCACAGAGCTGCCATCAGAACCGCGCTGGCAATCAGCGGCGCGTTGGCGTGCCATCTATAGAGCCAAGCCCCAAGCAGCGGCCCCACAACAAAGGCCCACGGCGGCGCGGACGACAGCACGGCGGCCGCAGCGGCTTGCTCCTCCGGTGGCACAGACAGGCTACCAAGCGCATTGGCGGCCGGCACCACCAATGCCGCCCCAACCCCGACCAGAAAGAACGCCGCGCACAGGACCGCGAAACCAGGCGCAAATGCCGCGCCCAGATAGCCGACCACAATGAGCACGAGGCCCCGTGGCAACATGTTTTTCGGGTCCGGATTGCGAGGCTGCACATAGCCGAATTGAACGATCACCATGGCAATGGCGAGCGCGGCAAAAGCCAGCCCTGCTGCTTGCACAGCGTCCTCACGGGCAAGGCTGTATCGGTCAGCCACAAGAAAAGCGAGGGTCAGTTGGATCGCGCCGACAATCACAAAATATGAGAATAGGAAGACAATATGCGGCCGTATCCGTTCATCAAATAGGCTAAGCGGCGTTGGTCGAACCCCCGGATCCCGCCGATCGCGGCTGGCCGGTAAGGCGACGGCCAACACGCCGGCACAGAAAGCGGAAAAAACAATCGACCCCCATAACGGCGCCATCGCGCCGAGCGGAGCCAGCACAGCCGCGCCGGCGGGACCAACGATTGACCCAATGCTCATCGACGTTCCGAGCAACCCCATCCCCGCGGCCCGGGTCATCGGTGTCGTCGCCTCAATCATCATCCCCATGGAGGCTGGAAACATCCCCGGAGAGAGAAGCCCAAACAGTATGCGCACAGCCGTCAGGCTGAAAAACGCCGTCATCCCAACCAGGGCACCGGCAAGCGCAGACTCCAAAGTCAACGCGAACAGCGCGTTGGTACCGGCAGCGCAGAGCAGAGACGCAATCATCACCCGTTTGCGCCCGAACAGGTCGGCCCAGCGACCCCAAACGGGTGTCATCCAGGCGAAGAACAGGGCAGAGGCCGTCAGGATGCCCGCCACTTGAATCTCGGTGAGGCCCGCATCCCGCGTCAGCGGTGCAACCACGACGAAATTGATCGTCATTCCGACCCCCATGGCCGAAACGCCAAGGGCGACAGCACCCCGTTGAAACGCTGTCAGGGGACGAGCTGGGCCATCCTGCTCCGTAGGTGAGACCGTATCGGCAGTTGTCATAACGAACGGATCTCCTCCCGTGATCCTGGAGTTGAACATGAATTGGTCCGAATACGAAGGCTTCAAAGCCCAGACATCGGGGCCGCCTGACCAGGACACCTTGCCCGTTCGACCCGGAGCAGGATAGACAAGCGTCAAATCGGTTCAGAAACAAAGACACACACTCCATGCGCGCCATTCTTGATATCGTGATGATCGTTATCGATCTCGCCATTTGGGTCATCATCATCCAGGCCATTCTGTCCTGGCTTGTGGCCTTCAACGTTCTGAACACGCAAAATCAGTTCGTGAACCAGATCTGGCGGATGCTGCAGCAGCTGACCGAACCTCTTATCGGACCCGTGCGGAGACGTTTGCCGATGAATACAGGGCTCGACCTATCTCCGCTTGTGGTGATCCTCGGCCTCTATTTCCTCCAACGGGTCATCATCTATTACATTTATCCCAACGTGATTTGATCTCATCCCAATGACTGCCTCCTTGATTGATGGCAAGGCGATCGCCGCTGACGTCCGTGCCGATGTTGCCAAAGCGGTTTCAGCATTGCCGTCCCCGCCAACCCTTGCCGTCGTTCTTGTGGGAGAGGATCCTGCAAGTCAGGTCTATGTTCGCAACAAGGGCAAGGCGACAATAAGTGCAGGCATGGGCTCGATTGAGCGCCGCTTGGCGCACTCGGCCGCACAAGCCGAGGTCGAGGCTGAGATTGCACGCCTGAATGCGGATCCAGACATTGATGGCATCCTGCTTCAGCTGCCTTTGCCCCATGGGCTCGACGCGGATGCCGCCATTGCGAAGATCGATCCTGCGAAAGATGTCGACGGCCTGACGGAAACCAGCGCCGGCCGGCTCTTGCTCGGCAAACCTGGACTTGCACCCTGCACGCCAACAGGATGTGTCATCCTCGCCAAGCGCGCCCTGGGGGACGACCTTTCCGGCAAACATGTTGTTGTCGTGGGGCGCTCCATCCTCGTCGGCAAACCCGCAGCCCTTTTGTTCCTCGCCGAGAATTGCACGGTCTCGATTGCCCATTCGCGCACAGCGGACCTTCCAGCGCTGTGCCGCGAGGCAGACATATTGGTGCCGGCGGTCGGCGAGGAACAAAAGGGCTGCGGGTTTGCCGACGAGGATGGAGCGCCCCACGACAAC
>JBCBUY010000071.1:0-16864 GCA_039817885.1 Pseudomonadota bacterium
GCTGGATCCGGGTACCGAATGCCTCAACACCTTCGACAAAATGGTCGAAGGTCAAGAGGACACCACCCGTACCGGGGACTTGTGCCATTTCGTCGAGCATCCTCGCGACAGACTCATAGCTGCCGACCAAAGTGCCCATGTTGAGGTTCACCGCGCCTTCAGGTGCGGCCAGCTGGCGGACGTTAGTGGTCTCGTTGACGGTGTCCTTCGCGCCCTGATCGATCAGCCAACTGATCGCGTCGACATCGGTTCCCTCATTGTAGCTCTTCCATTTCGCCATGGCCTTTTCGTCGGTCTCATCGGCGATCACCATCATCAGGACAAAGGTCTGGACATCGCGCTTGGTTTCCTTGGTGAAGGCGGCCAGACGTTCGTTATTGAAGGCAAAGGCCTGAGGCGTGTTCACACCCTTGCCGAGGCAGAAAGCGTAGTCTGCCCATTTGGCTGAGAAGGCGAGGCCGTTGTCTGATGAACCGGCGCAGATGATCTTCATGTCTCCCTCCGGCTTCGGAAAGACCCTGCAATCGTCCATCGTGTAATACTTGCCTTTGAGATCTGAGACGCCGGTGTTCCAAAGGTCGCGCAGAACATGCGCGTATTCGTCGAGCATTTTGTAACGGTTTTTGAAGTGGTCATCGCCCGGCCAAACGCCCATTTGCGTATATTCCGGTGGCTGCCAGCCGGTCACCAAGTTCAAACCAAATCGACCTCTGCTGATGGAGTCGATCGTGTTTCCCATGCGCGCTGCAAAAGCGGGTGGAACGATCAGGGTCGGCACCGTGGCGTAAATCTTGATCCGCTCGGTGATAGCTGCGATGCCCGCCATGAGCGTGAAGCTTTCAAGCCCGTAATCCCAGAACTCGGTCTTCCCGCCAAAGCCGCGCAGCTTGATCATCGAGAGCAGAAAGTCGAAGCCATGCTGTTCGGCCTTGAGCGCAATCTCTTTGTTGAGATCGAAGGACGGCATGTATTGCGGAGCGTTCTCCGAAATCAGCCACCCGTTATTGTTGATGGGAATAAAGACCCCAATTTCCATACCGCTGATACTCCCGTCCTATGCGATGAGATCAATCTCATCTTTCCCGCTTGATCATCCGTCCCTCAAGCTCAACTTTTGTCGATATGCGCAACGCTGGCAATCTCGACGAGGAATTCGGGCTTCACCAGTTCGCATTTGATGCAATAGCGTGCAGGCTTGGGGCCTGGGAAATACTCCGCGTACACCTCGTTGATCGCCTGATAATGAGCCCAATCGGTCACAAATATATGGTTGAAGGTGATGTCGCTCATCGATCCGCCAGCATCTTCGATGATCGTTTTGATCACCTCGAGCACGTGGCGGGTTTGAGCCGCCGGGTCGCCAGGGTGCAACACAGAGTTGTCAGGCGCAAATGCCAGAATGCCGGAGGTGTAGATAATGCCATCGGCCTTGGTGCCGCCGGAAAAGGGCGCGATGGGCGTGGGCAAGCTCGCGGGATTGATCGCTTCAAAAGGCATTACTGGACCTCCTCTGTAACCGGGGTGATGCTTGCAAGGGACGCTTTGAAATCGTCGACGGTGGAGACCCAGCCGAAAAAGGTCTCAACGTTGTAGACGGAGGCTTTCTGGAGGAAGTCAGGGCCCAAATGATGGGTCGCATCTTCCAGCATGGTGCAAAAATACTCCAAATGAAAACCGTCCCGCAGGGTCGATTCCACGCAGACATTCGTGGCGATCCCGACAAAAACCAGATTGCGGATGCCGCGCGAGCGCAAAAGGCTGTCCAAGGGCGTGTTGAAGAAGGCGGAATAGCGCGGCTTCGCAACGCGGATGTCGCCCGGCTGCGGCTGGAGCGCATCGACGATCTCGTAGTCCCACTCGCCCCGGGCGAGCAGCTGACCATGTAAATCGGGGCGCTTACGCATAGTCTTAAGCGCGTTGGACTTATGCCAGTTGGGCGATTTGGGAGTACCCGCCTCTACATAGTCGGGATCCCAGCCATTCTGGAGAAAGATAATCGGTATCCCGGCTGCGCGCGCGGCCTGCAGCGTTTCACTAATTCTGCCAATAACGCTGGCCGCACCAGAGATATCGAAGCCCGCCAGATCGACATAACCTCCAGGCGTGGCGTAGGCGTTTTGCATATCGATCACGATCAAAGCCGTCTCTGACGCGGCAAGCTCTAGCGGCTCTGGTCTCGCTGGGAGCATAAATGTCTCGGTCTGATCTGGCATTTGACGTGTCCTTTCAAAGACCTAGAGGAGTGGGATATCAAAGCGCCGCCCATCCTGAACACAGCCTAAAAGAACATCGTCGTTTGCCATCGTCAAATTGAGTGGGTGGATCAACATTGCCGATCTGGGAATGCCTTGAAGTATTGGGCCATTAGGACAGTCGGCAATCAGATGTTGAGCGGTAAAAGACAAGCTGAGTTGTTCGGGTGAAAAGTATTTCAATGACCGCGACTTGATACTGCTTAGTGGGTGCTGTCAGGGGAACTGGACCTTTAGGCGGGTGATCCGCTGCCCCAGCTTCGCTTCACGAGTATATGCAGACCAGTTCGCATCACACTTACAGCACCCCTGTACGCTCGTAACCGATGAAACCGACCCAAGCTTGCCAAAAGAAAATAGGCTCAGCGGACCCGTGCCCTAAAAGAGAGCGAAAACTCAGGATCAGGATTGCCGGAGTTCATGATGCCTTGCGGGTTGAAACAGACATAACGCACATCTTCGTCCAGTCCCGGATCAGCAACCAAATTGCATGATGCAAAGTCAGCTGGACGCGACCCGGCTCCTGCGAAGCGAACGCTATCTGCAAAAACGAAAGGATCAAGCCCAGTTGGCACGACATCCTCAAAATTTACCGGATCGGTGCCAGGCCCCGGACCGTCGGCATCCCCATTAAAGAAAATGACCTCGGACGGTAGCTCATCAACCATAAAAATGCTGTCAGCATCGGTTGGCCCGCCGCCAACGTTGCGAACACTGATTGTATAAGTCACATCATTGCCAGGGATTGCATATAAGCCCTCATCCAGCGGATCAAAAACAGTTACAGTTTTAGCCGCCTCTAGCTGCCCATCTGACAAACAGGATTGGCTAAAACTGACACCGTCTACGAAAGCACTGTCGCCGGTCAAAATATCAAATCGCAGGAATTGAACACCACCTACCGGTGCCGAGATGGTGATATGCTCAATTGTATTTTGCGGCGCGGTCGCAACAAGTTCAGAGGTCGGGTCCGTTCTGTACACACCAAACACGCTCGGAAAACTCGTCGAGTTCAGCGAGGCGCGTATTTCCAACATGGTATTATTGATCGCCTGATCATCATCGCGCGCCAGCGAAAACACAAGCTGTCCATTTTCAGGCACGACGACACCAAGGTCGAGAACCATCACACTGCTGACGCCAAGATTCAGAAATGCCGCCACCGGATCTGGCGGTGTCGTGCCAGCCGCAGACAGAGCGCCAAGCGCGAAGTCTGCATTTGTGATAGACGTTTGCGACGCGACAGCAACAGCATTTCCGCCCGTGTTCACAAGATTGAGCCCCGCCGGACAAACAGGCGGTGCCGAATTGATCGTTATCGCGACAACATCACTGTCGTCCTCGCCGGGCGCGCTTGTCGCATTGTTGGGTGTCGAGTCTGGATCAGGCCGATCCGCAACAGTAATCTCCCCTGAAACCAACGCCGTTCCTATGCTGTTCGCTGTTGTCTGAATAGTCAGTGTGATGCTGGCACCATTGGCGAGCGCGCTGAGCAAAGTCCACATGCCCGTCGTCTCATCATAGTCTGCCCCGGCATCACTCGACACGAAACTCAGTTCCGGCGGCAAGGGTATCGAGGCGACAACACCTGTTGCATCTGCCGGGCCGTCATTAGTAATGGTAACTGTGAGCGTGACGGCTGCACCAACGCCTATAGAGTTTGGCGTCGCCGCAATTGCAAGGCTGACGTCTGAAGGCTCCGCGGCGGTCAAGGCAATTTGATAATCCTCTACTTCACCATCGCTGGCAGCGGCCTGAAACCCAACGGATGATGTCGCCCAGCGAAACCGCGCAAAGCTATTTCCAGCTACCGTGCCGGCTGGCGGCGTGACCGGAAGTACAATCGTGCCATCACCGTCCGCATCTTGAACATTTAGTGCAACTTGCTCGCCAGCATCCTCAAAGTCACCGTCAATGTTCCAGTCGAAGAATGCCTGTAAAAAACCGGCGCTCCCTGAGGCGTTCGCCACGGCTATTGTAACAGTTTCGCTTTCCAAGCCCTGAAACGTCGCCCCTTGCAGGCTTGCTCCCCCTACCGTTACACCATCATCGCCCGCATCAGAGTTTGCCGCAGGGTCATTGCCTGCGCTGGCCTCTGCCGTGTTCGACGCACCAAGCTGGACCACCGGGTCTGCAGGATCAATGACATGGATCGGATTCCCGTATCCCGGATTACTGACCGGGTCGAAAGGAGCATCACCAAAATCCTCCGCGACGACAGAACTGACACTGGCATTAATGTTCGGGCAATTGAAAAGAAGTGAGTTTAACCGTCCCGCGCCGCCGGTCGCGGCCGTGCTTCCAATACGATAGGTAAATGTACTTACGTCGGTATAGAATGCCGTGAAGATGTGAGGCGGCGCAAGACTAATCCCATCAACAATCGGAAAGTCAGCCTCCGTATCATCTGGCGGCGGAAACCCTGAAGGATCGCCGGCTGCACCGGCGGGTGTTGGATCATTACTAATAAAGCGCGTGAAGCCAATGGGAGCAGCGCTAGAATCTTCGGTGATATCCTGCACGCTATTCAGCGCGGACTCTACAAAATTGTTGCTAACCTCGACATACTCAAATAGCCCCGCTCCACCGTCGATATCCACACCACTTACAGAGAAATCAAGTTCGGACGCTACGCTTGTGCCCGTACGGACAATTTGGATATCAAAGGTAGCGCTGCCAGCGCCGGTCGTATTAAGGGTTGGTTGAAATCCTGGCGCAAACCCATCGACTTCATTGTCAATGTTCCCAATGCTTGTTCCGGCAGACAAATCTGTCAGCGTCACGAGCGCATCAAAACCTGGTGCAACATTGCCAAAACGGTAAACATCGCCCACGTCAGGCGAGGCTAAAGTCCCGGTCCCACTCTCCCGCACTGGACTAACAAAGGACAGAAACTGAACGGGTCGTCCGAGACAGAAATCAGGTGGCGGCGCAGACACCGGAACCAATGTCTGTCTGTCATCATCATCCTCACCAGGAACACTGGATGCATTGCCCGGCGTGGAGTCGTTATCATTCTGATCCGAGGACGATATCTCGCCAGTCAAAACATAGCTTCCTGATGGCAAAACCTGCACAATGATACGCAGCCTTTCTGTCGCACCGGCAGTTATGGAGCCGACCGTCCAGACCCCCGTCGAATCATTATAGGTCCCGCCAGAATCATCCGAAACATAGCTAAGCCCGGCCGGTAACAAAAAATCGACCGCCACCCCTGTCGCATCGGCTGGGCCAACATTTTGAACTTCGATGTCAATAAATGTGTTCGCACCAATCGTTGGACCGGCCATCGCGGGAAGAATTGCTAGTGAAAGATCAGCATCCGTCGGCGCACCTAAAGCGTCAACAGACACTGTCAGCGTCTGATCAACATTAGCCCCTACCCCTGAAAATCCAGGACCACACGTCGCGCCAATACCGCCCCAGGCCGCGTTTCCCGCGTCTATGTCGGGGCGCAGTGTGAATGGGCTGGCCGCCTGGCAGGTACAGATATCCTCATCAATCGACAACTCATTTGTGCCGACGCATGTGCCGATATTCCAGTCGCGCCCCTCACAGGAGATAGACGCGGCCGAATCCGTATTAAGTGCTGACGTAATCGCTGCGACAGCGGCCAGGTCTGAACAGCTCACGCTTGGCCCTTCCGAGCCGCCCACAGTAATATTTGAATACGTCGCCGTTAAGCTATCTCTGAACGCTTCCCAGTTATCAACCTGGGTTTCGCCGGGATCATAAGACGTTCCGGACACAAAGTCTTCAGAATAGGTCGTCGTTTGGGCAACCGCTGCAGCCGCAGTGAAGCCTAGCAAAAAGAGTATCAGCCTTCCTGCTCGCAGAAGAGCCGTTGATAGTCGCATTAGCTTCTGCAAGATATCTGAGCTTGCCGCGTGCATCTATCGCCTCTGTGGAAGAATCGATCCAGCATCTTTCAATCAAAATTTACTAAACGCTTAATGAAGGGGTTGTCTCGCTTAGCTGAGGGGGCATTGTCAGCGGAACCAAGCCTTGAGGCGGGCCATTCCCCGCCCTAGCCTGGTTTTACGAGCAAGTCTCCGTTTAGCCACTTCAAGACATCACCCTAGATCATCCAGCTTGCAGTCATGATGCATGTCCGGTTCCCGCTGTCTCTTCGGAATGTCGAAGATCTACTCGACGAGATGTTCGCGAATATGAGAGGTGAGACACACCACCTGTCGCGTGCCGTCGATCATGAAGGGAAAGTCCTTGAGAGCTACATCACCGAGAGCAGAAATATGGCCTTATACGGAGCAGCTATGAAGGAGATCGGGAACGTGGCCCACGTGGAAGTCGACCGCCATCTCAACACTAGAGCCAAGAATTGCCTTCTCCCCTTTAGGCGCAGGGAAAAAGCCATACTGCGTTTCAGACGAATGCGGAGTCTCCAAAAATCCACCTCAATGCATTCATCCGTCTACAATCATTTTAATCATCAGAGAAATATTGAAAGTAGAGCCAAGTTCAGATCACTCCGAGACCCGGCGCTACCCAAATGGCGCGAACTCATCACTGTCTAGAACCTGCTCGTCTATCACTTATGGAGACCAGTTCGAATTAGACCGACACCACCATCGAACCACCGATTGATTGTAATAATGTAAAAAGGACTGCGATCTTTGGAGGTGATTGTCTTGCCTCCTCGTCCTTCTCTGCCATAGAAAACAGATGAAACAGCCGTCACCCTCCGGACAAATCGCTGCTGGCAACTTGAGCCAGAAGAAGGTTCTTGTTGTTGCATTGGGCCTCGTCCAGGAGAACGGCATCGATTTCTCGATGCGTGCCCTTAGCACCCGACTCAATGTTTCTCACATGGCGGTGTATCGTCACTTTAAGAACCGAAGGGAACTGCTCGATGCTATCGTTGAAGCCGTTATGGAAGAGGCGATGTCACAAGCGGCAGTCAACGGGCTATCTGACCAGAGCAAACCGTGGCAGGAGCGACTCAAAGACTTTTCCCTTGCTATCTATGACGTGTATGTCAAATACCCCGGCGTCGCGGAGAAAGTTCTCTATGGAGCCTTGCACACAAGATCCGGCCTGCTCATGGTCGAAACCGCTGCGGAATTTCTTGTAAAACTAGGGCTGGCCAGAATACGCGCAGCAGGAGTTTTCCAGTCTATCGGGCTCCTGGTATGCCAAGTGGCCATCCTGGATCATGCGCGCCAAACAGGTGAAAGCGATCGCGACGGTCTCCTGGCGCGCGCAGCGGACTTCAAGGACGATTTCCCAATTGCGCACGAGTACATTCACCTGATGGCAAATGTTTCCTTCCGTGACAGATTGAAAGTTGGGCTCGATCTATTTTGTAGCGCCATTGAGGCGGAAGTCAGCGCTTGAACTGACCTAAAACAGTATCAGTGCGACCTAATTCACGACCTGGGTTTACATTGTAAACATAACCGCCATAGTGGTGTGGTCTTAGGGACCGGAATCGACGATGGCGCTTACAACGAGTTTTGACGGGCTTCGACTTTATTATGATGTTGCTGGGACTGGCCCGCCCCTCCTAATCATTAACGGCTTCGGTCCACCCTGCCAGTGGATGGCCGAAATGTACGGCAAACACTTTGAACAGAGGTTTCGATTTGCGGTGTCGGACCTGCGAGGTGTTGGACAATCGGAAACGCCTGCCGATTTGGATGCCGTGGACTTGAGCGACTTTGCGAGAGATCATCTGAGCATCATGGACGCCATGGGCTGGGACCAAGCACACATTTATGGTGGCTCCATGGGCGCGTCAATCGCGACTGAACTAACGATCCTCGCGCCCGAACGCGTTCGGAGTGTAGCCTTAGGCAGCCTCGATTGTGGGTACCCAAATGTGATGTGTAAGACCTACGCTGATGTTCTTCGGGCGCGTGTTCGATACGGCAAGTCAATCAAAAATCAGAAAACTGACCCTGAAGGATCGGCGCGAATCATACTTGAGATGTATTACGGCGACCCGTCGGGTGCCTCACATCCGGATTTGAAAGACTTCATCGTTGACATGCTGACCCAGCATCCAATGGAAAACGAATTTCCTCCGCTAAAGGCGCTTGCGAATCTTCCCGACGATCTGACCCCATTAATTGCGGCACTGCCAGAAACGGCTGATCCTATTCCGAGCGCGAATAAACCCCGGCGGGACTTTATTACCGGAGATCTATGGGAACGACTCGACCAGGTGAAGCCGCCAGTGCTCCTACTACATGGTATGAATGACCCACTCATTCCCTATCAGAGCGCTGTTTATGCAGCCTCAAAAATACCGTTTGCTGAATTGCGCCTTTACCAACCTATGCATCACAGCATTTCCGGATCACCCCAAATTCTCAGTGACATCGGTGACTGGATGTTGCGCCGAGAGGCAGAATAAACCGTGTTTAGAGCAATCAAACGTATCGGTATCGGCGTAGCAACGCTCCTTACAATGATCGTAACCAGCGCGCTCATATGGATACTCTGGGTGCTGAGCGCCAATGCGAACTACGAAAAGACACTTACTGTGCAAGGTCTCTCTGCTCCTATCGAAATCTATCGAGATACCAATGGTGTTCCTCATATCTTCGCGGAGACTCACCATGACGCCTTGTTTGCGCTTGGATACGCGCAGGCGCAGGATCGCGGCTGGCAGATGGAATTCTTAAGACGCGCTGTCGATGGCCAAATGTCTGAAATCGCCGGCAAGACACTAGTTGACTTGGACATAGAGTTTGTCGCGTCCGGTGCCGCTGACCTCGCTGATCTCTCGTACAGCCAGTATACTGATGATACAAAACGAGCGATCGACGCGTTCGCTGCTGGCATCAACGCGGCCATTGATGCTGGCGAGTACTCTGCATCCCCAGAGTTCAGAGCCTTCGGAGTTACTCCCACTTACTGGACACCACGCCAAGTCGGGGCGCTAACTTACCTAATCGGTTCGGGTTTCGATCCATCATCCAGACGCGTGTTGCAATCATTGGACTTAGTTGCCGATCTGGGCGAACAACGAGCAGATCTATTGATGAGGGACTTTGAAGACAGCTGGCCCACACTGTTTCGCGACATTGGTGAGCTCGAAACCGTTGCTGAAAGATCCAAAGCTGCGCTGGAAGCCGCCGAACTTCCAATCCTCCACGAGCCTCCAACAGCGCCATCCTCTAGCTCCGAGGGCTCCGACAAAGGTACCAATTTCTTCCTCTTGGGGCCGACCAAAACAACAACTGGCGCTCCAATACTGGCAGTCGATCCACATCTAGAACTCGATACGCCAAGCTTCTACTATCCCGCGGCACTGAACTGGGAGAACAACTATGTGCGCGGCGCGTTCTGGGTAACGTCACCGTCTATTCATTTTGGACACAATCGCCAGATCGCTTGGGGCATGACCGCCTTAGTCGTAGACAACGCACATTATATTCTCGAGAAAATCGATCCAAACGACGATGCAGCCTATGTCCGTCCCGGATCAAGCATTCCATTTCAAACCAAGAATCGCACAATTACTGTCAGAGGTCAGAAAGACCCTGAGACAGTCAGTCTGCGATACACTACGAACGGTCCTGTGGTTTCTGACTTCGATCAGGAACTGCAACAGATAGCTGATGCCGAGGGGCCCAATCACGCCATTGTTCGGAAATCAGCAACATTGCTCGAGGGTCAGTTCTTTCTTGAGTCAGGAGTTGCTGTTCAAAACGCTGACGACTGGAGATCGTTTCGAGCGGCATTTCAGCGGCATGGCAGCCCCAACACGGTGGCCTATGCAGATACGCTAGGGAACATAGGCGTATTGACCGCCGCACACGTCCCGATACGGAAGAACTTTGACGCCTGGCCACCGTTACCAAGAGCTTGGCTAGATGAAGGAGACTGGCATGGCATTGCACCGTTCGACGCTCTGCCGCACGCATATAATCCAAACCGTCAGTGGATCGCCGACTCTAATGCGCGAATTGTCCCAAAGAACTTTCCACTGTTTCTTACAGCTAGAGCCTCCTCGCCCTATCGGATCAAGCGTTCTGAGATCGTGTTGGCGGAAGATCGCATGTTTTCCATCAAGGACATACAGACACTACAGACTGATATTATCTCTACACGACCGGATGTCGTGCTTCCCATTGCAAACGAGTTAGCGGTGGGCAATTTTTCAGACCACGAGCAAATCACATGGTTACGCTTGATGGAATGGGACCGCTCCATGCAGTCCGACATGCCGGAACCGCTTTTATACATGACTTTCGAACACGCCCTACATCAACGGCTCATCGGTGAAAAAGTGTCGGATACATCCTACGGAAACGGCCGAGGTGACCCAATTACATTGGCTCGATTACTCCATGGCAAAGATCGCAGTTTTTGGTGCGACAGTATAGAAACGGATGATCGAGAGACATGCTCGGAAGCTGTAGTTGAAGCTCTCAGAGCTGCGATTACCGCCCTTTCTGAGATGTATGGATCCGATATCAATGACTGGCGTTGGGGGGATGCCCACACCGCGCGCTTTGGCAATCGCTACTTCCTCGATTTTATTCCCGTTGCAACGAGTTGGGCTGCACGAGAAGTGGAACAGGACAGCGGCCCGGGAACACTAAATGTCGGCGCTTGGTCAAGCACGACATTAGGAAACTACTCGCAAAACAGTGGAGCCGTTTGGCGCCAGATCATCGATCTCTCTAACCTAGACAACAGTATATTCCAGATTGCACCTGGCGTGTCAGGAAATCCGTCTTCGCAATATTATGATAGCACGTTGAAGGCTTGGCGTGACGGCGAGTACTTTTCCCTTGCGCTTGGTCGTGATGCTTTGGTGGCAAGTAATGCCCCCTTAACTCTGCTCGAACCGGTAGCAGTTGATGATTAGCTTTCATCTATCGCTTACCGAAACTCGCAAATTGGCAATATTGGCGATCAACTCATTCTAGTGGGCGCGAAGGGCCGGCAGGCGAACTTCAGGGAGGTTTATAATGGCGCATAGAATAAATTTCGGAGAACGAAAGACCAGATGGTTTGCTCGGGTGAGCGCACTCTCTCTGACAAGCTGCCTTTGCGTTATCTCACCCGCTATCGGCCAGGACGACAATGAAACGCCTAGCGCCACTTCTGGGGACAATGTATCGATCCTGGATCAAATAACTGTGACCGCTCAGAAGCGCGAACAGAACCTGCTCGAAGTGCCATCAAGCCTGACCGTTTTTAACGCTGAAGCTATTGCATTCAATCGCATTGAGGACCTGGAAGACTTTGCCTCACGATCGCCAAATGTGAAGATAGCATCCAGTGGCAACCCCAATCGATCGAACGTGTCCATACGCGGCATAAGCCGCCTCGGGGGTAGCTTCAACTCGGTTGGTGTTTATGTGGATGAGTTTAACGTTGCTCCCTTTAATACCAATGGCGCGGTGAACCCCGTTCTTTTTGAGATTGAACAAATTGAGGTGCTGCGGGGCCCGCAAGGCGTTTTCTTCGGTCGAAACTCGACGTCGGGCGCAATCAATATTACCACTCAAAAGCCGAGCACGAAACGTTTCGGGGGATCACTGACTGGTGAAGGTGGTAGCTTTGGCACCGGTAGCATCAGGGGAACATTGAATATTCCCCTCGGACGTCAACTTGCAGCGACAACGAGTGGTTTTTTTCGGACAACTAACGGCTTTATCAGTGATGTTGGGCCCGCTGCCGCGGACAATGAGCTCGATGAGTTTGGTGGGAGGCTAGCAGTCAGGTGGACACCAGCAAATAAACTGACATTAGATCTTTCCGGTGCTTATTCAGAACGGGATGGCGGCTCCGGCAATCTAATACCTAACGGCGAAGTCCCATCTTCAGCAGCCATCTTGTTTGACGCGTTCAACGATATAACCAGCGGGCCTCTTGCACCGGTCCTAGGATTGCCTCCTGATCTACCAGCCTTACCGGATTTTCAGGGCCTTGGCGTGTTTCCGGAAAACACCGATACCGTCGCTTTCGATATTCCAGCCAACTTTGAAAACCAATCCTTTCAATTCATAGGAAAGGCGACCTACCAATTCGATTTCGCCGATCTCGTCATCACAGGCGGTTACATAGATAACGAGTATCAGGAAAAGATCGATGGTGATTTCACTGCGACGCCGGTGTTTGAAGGTAATTTTGGCAATGAGCTTAAATCTTGGAGCGTGGAAGCACGTTTGGTTTCCAGCCAAGGCATTAGGCTGGGCGATTTCAGCCTGGGGTGGTCTTTAGGACTCAATTACTCTGAGGCGGAATTAAATTTCGCGAACCCTTTCTTCAGCGTCGATGAAGGACCTTTCAACCCACTACTGTTCTTTCCTGGCCTCGGCCCGCTCGACGGCTTCATTCCAGGGTCAGAAGTATCAAATCCAGTCGGTTCAACTGAAAACGAGAGCATCGCTGGATTCTTCAACACCTCATTGCGTTATGGGGAGCATGTGGAACTGCAGGTCGGTGGACGCCTGACACATGAAGACATTTTTGAGAGTGGTGGAAGCGAGCTTCAAACCGTTGATGGCGTTCAATCATTTATAGCCGCAAGCTCAGATGATTTTACTGATTTCTCTCCTCGCATTTCCTTGTCCTATTTTCCAACAAATGCCGTGACCGTTTACGGCCTGGCATCGCGCGGATATCGGGCTGGGGGCATCGATTTTGACGACGGTGGCGCGCCGCTGCCCTTTGATGAAGAAAACGTTTGGAACTTTGAAAGCGGCATCAAGGCCTCTCTGCTTGATGATCGCCTGTTTTTGAACTTGTCTGGCTTTTATATTGCTTGGGACGATCTTCAGGTGTTGCAGTTCGACTTCGCCGCCAATGACATCTTCACTCAAAATGCGAACACGGCAGACGCAGTTGGCGTAGAACTCGAATTCACAGCGGCACCAACAGACCGGTTAACTCTGTCAGGCGGATTCGGTTTCGTGGATGCGGAGTTTGGTGATTTTCCCGGCGCTGTCGACTCAATCACGACGGATATCGTGGATGTAAGTGGAGGCCCCATTCCAAACACATCGGAATGGACTGGAACGATCTCAGGTCGTTACGATCAACCTATTGGGCGATACAATTCCTATTTGAGTTTGGAATACATCTATCAGGGCGGTTTCAACTCGCAGGTTGTGCCCAATACAGCTTTTGACATAGACGATTACAGCTTAGTTAACCTGCGCCTTGGTTTGGAAGTCGACAATTGGGAAGCTCAATTCTTCATAGACAATCTTATCGATGAAGAATTCTCTACCGGCAACTTCTTCGCCGCAACATCATTTGTTGGAGTTCTGGAATCGATTGGACGTCCCAGGACATTTGGGGGACAACTCACTTATCGTTTCTAATGGACATACGTTTCAAAACGTGGTGATCCAGCCTGCAAATCTGACGCTATTTGGGTTGGACGGAATTCATGCTCTGAGCCCGTGGCTTGGATCACTGGCAGGCAGGGTTTCCAGCCACGTCATGGAGCAACAGCCCAAAACGCATTCACCCCATTGGATTGTCAATGGACGGGGTAAGCCCAGTGAAAAGCTTCGGGCCAGTCTCTGTTATATAAAGACAATCTTCATGCCGGACACCGAACTTCCCGGGCAAGTAAATGCCGGGCTCGTTTGAGAAACACATGCCCGGTGCCAGCAGCATATCTTCGTTTCCAACGAAGTTGATCGGTTCATGAGTTTCCAGACCAATCCCATGACCCAAGCGGTGAGAGAGCCCCGGCAGTTGAAAGCCGGGGCCAAAGCCTTCAGCTTCATAAAATTTGCGCACCGCTGCATCCACCCGACCGGCAGGTAGCCCGACCTCTGCCGTCTCAAGCGCAATCTGCTGACCTCTACGAACCGTATTCCAGACGTGGAGTTGCTCCGCATTCGCCTCCCCGTGGACCCATGTCCGAGAGATGTCGGATCTGTAGCCATGCACCTCGCAACCACAATCCATCAGGATCATCTGGCTGTCTCTGACCGAATCGACTTTTTCTGACCCATGCGGATACGCACTTGCCTCTCCAACAAGCGCAATTGTGAAGGTCGGTTCGGCACCGCGCCTGCGGGTTGCTTCGCGCATCATTGCTGAGATGTCAGCGCCGACCATGCCCGCCTCGACCTTTGGATAGATGTCGCGATAAGCCGCCATTGTGATGTCATTGGCCGCTTGCATAAGTTGTAATTCGTGTTCGGACTTGATCATCCGGCAGCCATAAACAACGCCATCTGCTGACATCGTCTCCCGACCGCTCATATCCTTTTTGAGTCCATCGACGACGAAATAGCGGACACTCGCTTCAAGCCCCAACGGCCCATCCACATCCCGATCATCAAGCACACCTTTGACCAGAGCGAAGGGGCTTTCATCCTCGTTCCAGACGCGCAGCTCTGCGTCCAATTCCATCTGTTCACGGATCGACGGCTCCTCAAACGCAGGCGCGATGATCGCCATATCACCTTTGGCAGGTATGATCACCGCCACGAGCCGTTCGGATCGCCACCAGCTGAGCCCGGCGAAGTAGAGCATGGACGCACCCGGTTCGAGCAGAATGCCCGATAATCCCAGCTGGCCCATGAGGTCCTGTGCTTTAGCAATGCGGGCGCGTCGTTCATTGGCCGATATGGGTGCAGGCAAGACAGGCAATGTTGGCATGTCTGCATGACTTGCCGGGGCCCCAACACCCGCAGCGGCCACACCGATTGTGGCTGATTTCAAAAAGTCGCGCTTGGTGATCATGGACGCTCTCCTGTTTGCCGACGACACTGGCGCTCGCAGTATAGCTCAACCACTCAGAATGTAACTTGCTACCTTTATCGCGGCGTCCGATTCAATCAGCACCATCGTGCTCATTACCAATGGCCCGAATGAGCAAATGAGAGGTGCTCGCATGGATTATGCATCATCGCTGCGACGAGAGGCACGAGACAGCTACATAAGATAGCGTGCCAGAAGTTGATTCTGGAAACTCCAAACAAAGGTCCTTCGATTTAGTCGCCGATCAGTTGATGACACTTGACCGTGTACGTACCTCGTTTAGGTGCTGAACGACGCTCAAACCTCTTGGGGGCCAACATGCTGCGCTACACTTTCATCACTCTCGCTGTTCTCTTGCTATCCACCCACTTGCCGGCTTCAGCCGAACCAATTGAGTACTTCCACGTTGACAATGTGACGTATGACGCCAGCGTTCCATCGTTTGAAGAGCATGCTGGCTACGAAATCGGCGAACGTCCGGTGCGCTTCAGCGATATGATTGTCTACCTGCAGGACCTGGCCGAACGCTCCGATCGCATCAGTGTGGAAACGATCGGTTATTCCCATGAGCACCGGCCGATTCTAACCTTCACCGTCACAAGTCCCGATAATCATGAGAATCTGGAGACGATCCGGCAGACACATCTGGAACGCTTGGACGGCCGCGCCGCGCCGGATGCCGCGCCAATGGTTCTGTGGATCAATTTCGGTGTGCACGGAGCGGAAACATCGTCCATGGATGCGGCGATCCCGCTGCTCTACCATTATGCAGCGGCAGAGGGCTCGGAGGTCGAAGCCCAGCTGAGCAACGCAGTCATGATTTTCACCGTGGTATTCAACCCCGACGGCCATGCCAGGCGCATCGACCATGTTGAAACATTTTGGTCGTATGGCGACAATACGGACATAAATGACGCCGCACACGCGATGTGGATCGAAGCGCGCACCAATCATTATTGGATGGATCTAAACCGGCAATGGTTGCTGCTGACCCAACCTGAAAGCCAAGCTTGGATCACCAAATGGCATGAGTGGAAACCTATGGTTTCAGCAGATTATCATGAGATGGGATCGGATAGCCCATACTATTTCCACCCGGGCGAAGAGCTGCGCCGAAATCCCCTTATTCCGGAACGCGCCCGAGAACTCACCCTGGGAATCGGCCAGCGCCACGCTGCCTTCCTGGATAGTGAAGCGCGGCTCTATTCGACCGAAGAAGGCTTTGACAATTTCTACATCGGTAAGGGCTCGACCTACCCCCAAATCAACGGATCGCTTGGTATTCTGTTCGAGGCCGGCGCGGCCCGCGGTGGGGCGGTTCAAACTGAGCGCGGCCTTGTAGAGACCGCGGACAATGTCCGCACTCACTTCCGCACCGCACTGACCACCATCCAGGGATCGCTGGACCTGCGTTCTGAAATCACCGCCTATCAACGCGACTTCTTCGTCGAGAATGCACGCCAGGCCGAGCGCGCCAACCAGTCAGGCTGGGTGTTCACAGCCGAAGGCGATCCAGAGCGCGCTGCGCGCTTTGTACGACTCTTGCGCATGCATGACATCGACGTGAGCCGCCTAATTGCTGATGTGACGGTTGACGAGCGCACCTACCCAGCAGGCACGAGCTATTATGTGCCGATTGCCCAGACCAATAATCGAATGATCCGGGGCATCTTCGAGCGCTTCACCGAGTTTGAAGAGAACATTTTTTACGACGTATCTGGCTGGACCCTGCCACTGGCCTACGATCTGGAATATGCTCCGGTGAGCGCACGCACGGTCCGCTCCACTTCCATAGGACGCTTGATCTGGCGCGGGGGCCGATTGGAACGTGCCGTCAGCAGGCGCGCCGATGGAAGTGGAGCGGACCGTGCGTGCGCTCACCGGAGCATATTCCAGATCGTAGG
>JBCBUY010000072.1:0-16808 GCA_039817885.1 Pseudomonadota bacterium
GTCAATATCGACGCGAACGAATTTGCGCCATCACATGTATTGTTGAGGGTGCGTTTTGTTCTTTCTTTGGTGGAAAATGATCCTCAAACAGCTTTTGCGCTTTCAGAACTTTATGCAAATCACGAACAGACAGCACAAGAAGTTCATCGTCGCCTAAAACGCGATATTCTCGTGGACCATCGGCGCGGCTTACTACGTATCACTAATCTTGAAGCAGAGATGGCTGTTTTAATTATAGCAAGCGGTGTCATGGAGTTTTTACGCGTTCGGCATGCACGAAAACGCGGCGATATCGATTATTTTCTTTCCTTCATCAGAAAAATTTGTGGATACTCTTCGAAGGGAGTTTCACAGTAAGCGCAGAATTGCGCTAGTGTCCTGACCGAATTCGTCCTCAACAATCACATTTCCTCAATATAAGTTCGTAATCATTATGACTGTTGCGAATAAGTCCTCAGATGTCGTTTCAAATTTACTGCGGCGAAGGGTGTTGGAAATTTGGTCCAATCAGATTTTCTATCGGCTTAGACATATGAATGTACTCAGTTCAGCGTGCTCGCTGCCGTTCAAATACAAACCTCAAAAATATCGTGCTCCTATTAAGCCTATGCTATCGCTCTGCCTCGCTATGCTTTTTTCTGCATGCACAAACGCGCCGGTGAAGCTGCCAATCGTTGAGCCTGGCGCATATGAAGGTTCCGTGCAGAATATCCTTGTCGCAACAAGCCGTTCGCCTCATGAGGATACATCACTGCGCTACGGTGATAGACGATCAGATCAATTGTATTTTGACGCAGTCGATGTCTGGACGCCTGCAAATCGGAAACCTGGCACAGTCAACTACCCGTCCAAAGAACCGGATCCGGATCATGAATTCGGTGTTGTTTCGATAAATTCTCTATCGCGAGCTACTTTCGAACAGACGGTAAAAGCGCGTCTCGATGATCTCGACGGCGACAAAATCGTGTTCATTTTCGTACACGGCTATAATGTTCCCTATGCGAATGGCATTTACCGCCATGCTCAACTATTGGAAGACTTCGACGCGCGTGGGTTGGCGATCCACTATTCGTGGCCGTCTTCGGGGCGATCGCTTGGATACTTATATGACAGAGATAGTGTTCAATTCGCCCGCGATGGTTTCGTAAGTCTCCTCACTTCAGTGGCAGCCTCGGAAGCCGATTCCATATTTGTTATGGGTCATTCGATGGGAACGCTCCTAGTTATGGAGTCGATACGCCAACTCAGCCTTTCACAACATGCGGATGTCCTGGAGAAAATATCACCTTTGGTGTTGGCGTCTCCCGACATAGATATTGATGTCTTTCGCGCGCAGCTACGCGTAATCGAGCCGCGACCAGATCCGATTGTAGTGTTCGTTTCTCGCAAAGATGGAGCGTTAAAACTTTCAGAGCAGCTACGCGGCGGTCGTGCGCGGGTTGGGGACGGGTCGAATATTCCTGCTTTGCAGGAAGCAGGCATTGTTGTCATTGATCTGTCCGATATTGATGTAGGCGAGGGAACGAAACATGGCGCATTCGCTTCTTCTCCTGCGCTCATTCGGGCCTTAAAGGAAGTCAATGTCGCCCAGGACACCCAGCGATCCGCGGACAATCAAGAGTTTGACCCCATAGCGCCATTGGTCGCGTTGCGCGATTTAACCGCAGGCATTGTTCACTTGCCGAAAGCTGTTGGCAGTGACGATGAGGTGAAATGAACTCTGGAGAACCACAATCGATATTAACCGGCATCTTGGTGTGTCAGATGTCACTTACTATCGCTGTCGCAAGGAGTATGGCGGCCTGAAGTTGGGGGAGGCGAAGCGGTTCAAGGAGCTCGCGAAAGAGAACGCGCGGTTAAAGTGCATTTTGGCTGATGCCGAGCTGGACAAGTCCATCTTACGTGAAGCTGCGTCGGGAAACTTCTAAGCCGTGATCCTTGATTTCATGAGGCTCTAAGTCGTCCACCAAAATGAAGTGCCCACCCCCAATCATACATACCCCCAATTGCGGGTCATCCTTCCATTCGGTGGGTTTCCAATCAGGCAAGGGGGGCGGGTAAATTTGTCTTGGTCATGAGCTTCGTCCGTCACTTTGCTTCACGGAATTTGTTATACGAAGGCGTCAGGGTTTGAGTTCTGTCGTCCTTCGCAACGTGCGACCGAAACAGCATTCATCAGTTCTCAACCTTACCACCAGTCCGGTTGGAAGTTCGTGCAAGCCGGACCGAAACTCACGACGCTGGGTCACAGTGCCCACAATCAGGTCGCTCACATGCCTTGGCATCCCTAAAAAACTCCAGGCCGGAAAAAAGACAATAGATCGCGTCTTAGTCCTTGAACAATATAGCATTACGCGGTGTTATTTCGCTTGAAATGGGAATCACAGACATGCACCGCAACGGGGCGTTTGAATTGGGAGGCGGAATGCAGAATCTACGAGCGAAGGGTTTAACGGCCTTGATAAGTCTCTTGGCGATTGTCTCGTGCGGAGCGGAGCAGGCCGAAGAGACCGCCCCCGTCATTCGGCCGGCAAAGCTTATCGATATCGCCGTGACGGACAATACACGCACACTCTCATTTCCTGCCATCGTAGAGGCGAGCACGTCGGTCAATCTCACCTTTCAGGTCGGTGGTCTCATACAAGATGTCGCCGTAACAGAAGGCGATGAGGTCACAAACGGCCAGGTGATCGCGCGCCTCGATCAGCGAGATTTTCGCAACAATCTGTCGACAATGCAGGCCCAGTTCAATTCGGCCCAATCCGAATTTGAACGCGCTGAACGCCTGTTGGCACAAGATGCCATCTCTCGCAGCGTGTACGAACAACGCGAATCCCAACGCGATGTGGCCCGAGCCAGCCTCGATAGCGCGCGCAAAGCTCTGGACGACACCGTGCTCCGGTCTCCATTCGACGGCGTGGTTGCAGAAGTCTATGCCGTTGATTTTCAGAACATTGCCGCCCAGCAAGATGTCGTAACCCTGCAAACAACGGGAGCCGCGGAAGCTGTGGTGCAGATCCCGGCAACCCTTGTTGCCAATTCGGGCCGGGTAGAGCCGATCGAAACCGCACTTATCCTCGATGCTGCGCCCGAATTACGGCTGGAAACCGAATTCTACTCAACGACAACCCAGGCAGACACGCAAACGCAAACGTTCGAGGTGCGCTTTGCCTTCACCCCGCCAGAAAGCCTGTTGGTACTGCCAGGAATGACCGGCACGGTTGAGTCGCGCCTCCTGATCGCCGCCGAAGATGGCGGCACCCAACAAATCGCTGTGCCCCTCAGCGCAATTATTGCAGAAGCCGGCAAGACCTATGTGTGGGCTGTCGACACCGATGCGATGACCGTCTCCCGCCGGGAAATTGTCTTGGATGAGGGAAGCGAAGGCATTGGGGAAGGGATAGGTGTGACGAGCGGCTTGGCACCCGGTGATGTGATTGTCGGGTCGGGAGCCGCCTTTTTGCACGAGGGAATGCAGATCAGACGGTTCGAACAATAGGGCGGCCAGAAATGAACCCCGCAGAATTTTCGATCCAGAACAGACTCATCTGTTTCATCATCATTATCGGTTCGCTGATCTCCGGCTGGCTCGCCTATGAAAACATGGCGCGCTTTGAGGACCCGGAATTCACCATCCGGGAAGCGATGATCATCACCCAATATCCAGGAGCCACACCCGAAGAGGTCGCCGCAGAGGTCTCCGAAGTCCTGGAATCCGCCGTCCAACAATTGCAGGAGGTTGAAGAGGTTCGATCCGTATCGTCTCCGGGCCTATCCAGAATAACAGTTGAGATCAAATATGATTTCTCACCGAACAAATCGGCGCTTCAGCAGATCTGGTCGAAATTGCGTAACAAGGTCGATGACGCCGCCGGAGACCTTCCGCCCGGCGCAACGCAGCCCATCGTTAATGATGATTTCGGCGATGTCTACGGACTCTACTATTTGCTCACCGGGGACGGCTTTACCGACAAAGAACTATATGAGTACGCAAAAGACCTGAGAACTGATCTGCTCCGTGGAGACGGGGTCGCCAAAGTGGTGATCGATGGCGCTCAGCAAGAAATTATTTATGTCGAGATCGCCCGGGATCGTGCAGCGCAGCTGGGTGTTTCGGTCCAGCAGATCTACAATGATCTGGCCCAGCAGAACTCAGTGGTCTCAGCCGGTGATCTTCAAGTTGGTGAACGACGCCTGACGATTACCCCAACCGGGGCGGTGGACAGCGTGTCGTCGATTGAAAACATCATCGTGTCGACCGCCACCAGTGGAACGCTTGTTTACCTAAAAGACATCGCGACCGTCCGCAGGGCCTATCGCGATCCTCCGTCCCAGATCATTCGGTTCAACGGAGACCCCGCCATCGCCATCGGCGTGTCCAATGTCACTGGAGCCAATGTCGTCAAAATGGGGGAATCCATCGACCGGATTCTGGCCGACACGATCAGTCAACGGCCGATCGGTATTGAACTCCACGAGTATTATCATCAGGGCAAAATCGTTGATGAGTCGGTTCAGGACTTCGCTCTGAACGTCATAGCCGCGCTGGTGATCGTATTGGTCACGCTCTTGATCTTCATGGGCCCGCGATCTGCCATAATTATTGGTGCGGTGCTCATCATTACGATTGCAGCAACGCTGGCCACGATGCAATTCGTCGGCATTCCGATGCATCGGATATCCCTCGGTGCCCTCATCATCGCCCTCGGCATGTTGGTGGATAATGCCATCGTTGTGACGGAGGGTATTCTTGTCGGCGTCCAGGCCGGCCGGAAAAAGCTGGATATCGCCAAAGAGATCGTCTCGCGGACAATATGGCCGCTTCTAGGTGGCACACTTGTCGGCATCATCGCATTTGCGCCAATTGGTTTCGCACCAGGGTCTACGGCTGAGTATACCGGCCACCTCTTCTGGGTGGTCATGATCTCTCTGCTCTATAGCTGGCTGTTTGCCATCACAGCGGTCCCACTCTTTGCTGACCTTTTATTCAAGGAAGAAGCGAAGGCCGGCAACGCGGAAAAGGGCGACGGAGCCTTATCACGAATTTATAAGCAGTTTTTGAGGTTGGTTCTTGGCGGTCGCTGGATCGTGACCGCAATCGCGATTGCCATGTTCTCGGTATCCATCTGGGGGTTCCAGTTCATTAAGTCTGGCTTTTTCCCAGCTTCGACAACACCGCAAGTCGTGGTCGATTATTGGCTCGCCGAAGGTACCGATATTTCAGAAACCGAACGCGATATGGTGCGCCTTGAAAGCCAGCTCGCTGAATTCGAAGGCGTACAAGATGTCCAGACTCTGATCGGTGCCGGCACGCTTCGGTTCATGCTGGTCTACTCACCGGAATCGGGAAACAGCGCTTACGGTCAGTTCCTCCTAAAGGTTGAAAACTATCAGCAGATCGACGGGCTCATCCCGCAGATCCAGGCTCATATCGACGCCAATTACCCGAATGCCCAGGCGAAAGTCTGGCGCTTCCAACTCGGTCCCGGCGGTGGGTCTAAGATCGAAGCATCATTCAAGGGCCCGGATCCGGCCGTGCTGCGACGGCTTGCCAACGAAGCCAAGGCCATCATGGCCGCCGATGGACGCGCCATCTCCATTAAAGATGACTGGCGGCAGCCCGTTAGCGAGCTTCACCCGATCTATTCGGAAGGACGCGGCCGGCGTGTCGGCGTTTCTCGCGAAGATCTCGCCACAGCGCTTGCCACGAATTTTTCGGGACGCTCAGTCGGTGTCTACCGCGAAAACGACGAACTCATCCCCATTGTCGCCCGAGCACCGCTGAACGAGCGATTGAACGCGCAATCTATCGGCGCAATTCAGATTGTCAGTCCCGTCACAGGCCAAAACGTCCCCATAATCGAGGTCATCGATGGGCTGGAGACTGTCTGGCGTGACGGACAGCTCCGAAAAGTCGATCGCGTTTTGACCCTAAAAGCTCAGTCCGATCCGATCGCGGGTGATCTCGCAGGTGACCTTCAAGCACGCGTTCAGCCATTGATCGATGCCATGGAACTCCCGGACGGCTACACGCTGGAATGGGATGGCGAATACGGCGACAGCGCCGAAGCCAATGGCAATCTGGCGAGTACCATCCCGCTTGGCTTTCTTGCCATGGTCCTGGTCGTGGTGGTGCTGTTCAACGCCCTTCGTCAGCCTTTGGTGATCTGGCTCGTCGTGCCGCTCTCCCTGGTCGGGGTCGTTCTGGGGCTTGTGAGTACGGGAACTCCCTTTGAATTCATGGCAATTCTCGGGCTGTTGTCATTGTCGGGACTGCTCATCAAAAATGCGATCGTTCTGGTCGACCAGATGGATATGGAGATCCGCGAGGGCAAACCGCGCTTTGATGCCATCATCGACAGTGCCGCAAGCCGTGTGCGACCGGTGATGATGGGCTCGCTAACGACTGTGCTGGGTGTCATTCCGCTTGTGAGCGATGCATTTTTCAAGTCCATGGCGATTGTTCTGATGTTCGGACTAACCTTCGCAACGCTGCTCACACTGATCGTCGTGCCGGCGTTATATGCTATTTTCTTTGGGGTGCGCAGTTCCGAAAGCGCAGCGGCTTAGGTCTGGAGGGATTTGACCATGCTTAGACCATCCATCTCTGTAACCACAGCGATATCGATCCTTATCTTGTCGGCGTGCGCCGCAGTGCCAGGTCGTGAAGAAGCTGCAGCCATCGCCCGCAGCGAAATTCAGGACACGCCGGAATATTGGCAGGCCGCAGCGGCGAGTGTAGGCGAGGTTGAAAATGGCTGGATCGCGGCCTTCAATGATCCGACACTGGAAGATCTTGTAAAAGAAGCCCAAGCAAATAACCGAAACCTGCGCGCGGCAGCCCTCAACGTGGAACGCTCCTGGTTGCTGGCACGCCAAGCCGGCGCAGAGCTGAGCCCCCAGGTAAATCTTTCCAGTGGAGCAGGGGGGCAGGGCAATTTCGATGGAGCTGGCGACGGCAGCTTCGATATTGGCGTTCAAGCGCAATGGGAGCTTGATGTCTGGGGCCGCATACGCTCTGGCCAACAAGCTGCTGCCGAAAGCGCCGAAGCCGACGAGGCTGATTTCCGCTTTGCTCAGCTGTCAATTGCCGCAGGGGTCGCGCGGGCCTATTTTGCGGCGATCAACGCAGAGCAGCAGGCCTTGATCTCATCCGAGATCGCCGACGCCTTGAGTGAAACAGGTCGAATTGTACAAGTCCGCTATGAAAATGGCTTCGCAACGGCACAGGAACTCGCGCTCGCAAAAGCCGACATTGCGACAGCGAATGATACGTTCGCCACGGCGATTCAGGCAAAGGATAGCGCTTTGCGCGCCCTGGAACTTCTACTCGGCCGATACCCGTCCGCCGATCTTTTTGTCGGCTTAACCCTGCCGCCAAAACCTGAAGATCCCCCGGCCGGGTTGCCCTCCGAACTGTTAGAGCGCCGTCCAGATCTTATTGCTGCGGAAAGACGTATCGCCGCCGCCATAGACACAGTCGACCAGGCGAAAGCCGCACGATTGCCGAAGATCAGCTTGACGGCCAGCACCGGCGGGTCGTCAGCCGATCTCTCCAGCCTTCTCAGTCCAACCAATCTCGCATGGACTGCAGCTTCAAATCTCCTGGTGCCGATCATCGATGGCGGTGCCAGGCGCACGCAAGTAGAAATCAATACAGTGGACCAACAGGCCGCCGTTGAAGCTTACGCCGAAGCGGCCCTGAACGCGTTCTCAGAAGTTGAACAAGCCCTGGCAGATGGCCTCACGATTCGCCGCCGCAAACTGTTTGTTGAAGAGGCACAAACCCAGTCAGATGAAGCCCTGAGGCTTGCGCAGATCCAATACGACGAGGGCGAGACGGACCTGCTTTCGGTTCTTCAGCTACAGGAGGCCGCTTTCGGCGCGCAGAGTACAGTGCTGACCGTCAACCGTCTCGAACTCGACCAATACGTTGATCTCAACCTGGCACTTGGCGGAAACTGGACCGAAGACTCCTAAGTGCCACAATCCTGACTTTCTAATCGGATCGAGATCTAGCTATCCAATTGGGAACCTGAGAGGCATGTCATGGCGAAAACTGTATTGATTTTGCGCCTCCTCAGCGTGTGGCTTTTCCTACAACCGGTCGCCTGGGCCTGCGATGCCAATGATGAGGACGGATTGGATGTCGCCCTGGTGCTTAGCGGTGGCGGTGCCTTTACGACCACACAAGTCGGGGCCATGACCCTTATCGAAGAGCTCGGCATACCGATACACTGCGTCCTTGGCACGAGCATGGGCAGTGTCACCGGCGCAATGTACGCGGCGGGATACAGCGCCCAGGACATCGCAGGCATATATAGAGACCGAGATTGGTCTGCGATCTTTCGGGGCGGTGTCAGCCGCGATGAGAAACCCTATCTCCAAAAAGAAATCGAAGATCAGTACTTCTCCGACTATGTCGCTGGTCTGGGCCCGAACGGCATACAGCTGCCGGGCGGGTTTGGCGATATGAGCGGCTTGCAGGCTGAATTTCGGAAGATCTTCTCTCACTTGTCCAATGATATTGATTTCAACAAGCTCCGCGTTCCCTATCGGCCTGTGGCTATGGATCTGTCGACGGGGGCTGCGAAAGCATTTGAAAACGGCGATCTTGTTCAAGCGATACTTGCCAGCATGGCCGTGCCAGGAGCATTCGCGCCAAGGGAGATTGACGGTCGACTTTATGTCGATGGCGGCATGGCCTCCCAACTTCCGGTCCGCATAGCAAGAGACATGGGTGCAGACATTATCATCGCCCTCGACACAACCATTAAACCGCCAGAGCTGAGAGGTGCGCAGTCCATAGCCTCGGCCTCACAGCAAATCGTGCGGATTACGGTCTATCGCAATTGGCTCGAAGACGTTGCTGAGCTGACCGATGAGGACATCTTGATACAGCCAGACCTTGAAGGGTTGACGACGGCGAGTTTCAACCGGGCCGAACAAGGGTTCGACTCAGGTCGCAGCAAAGCGGAGACGTTTCGAACGCAGCTGCTGGCGATCAAGGAAAAAGCGGCCCCGGCAAGAGACCGCGTCTTCGACCCAACCGTTCCGCTGGACGCCGGCGACGCGCTTGTCCTCGTCAATGCGTCCAAGATCGGCGATGGCATTATTCTGGATCGCCTGGACTATCAGGCGGGAGATATCGACAACGACGATCAACTCGAAGAGCGCTTGCGAAATCTCGCCTCCTTCGGCGCGTTCGGTGAGATAGATCTCGCCAGAAGCGGCAACGGCCCGCTGTTACGGGTGGCTCCCCGGGCACTCGGGCGCAACCTTCTTCAGGCGGGGTTACGCGCGTCGACCACATTTGATGGTGACGCACAATACTCCTTGCTCGGACGAATTTCCCGCCGGCCGGTGAATCGCTTTGGTGGAGAAGCAAGCCTCTCTCTTGAAGTTGGAACCGATTTCGGTGTGACAGCCCAATACTACCAGCCCTTCGGCGGAAGCGGCCGTTTCTTCGTCATACCTGTTTTGTCCTATCGCGGCGAAGAAATCCTCTTTGACATTGCGGACACGCGATTGGGCGAGTTCTTTGAACAACGTGGAGACTTTAGGCTACGCCTTGGCCGCGAATTGGGCGATTGGGGAATTGTATCGGTCGAAAGCGTCATCACCGTTGGGCGGATCGAACCACAAATTACAATTTTACCGGATGTATTCGTCCCAAACAATTTTGAACAAGGTGGTCTCGGCGTGTTCTTTGGGGCGGACACGCTCAATCGATCCGTCTGGGCCACCAGCGGTTACCGAATACTCGCATCAGCTGAATCGCTTTTCGATTTCGATGGCGGAGATGATACGGAGAAGTTCAACCTGTTCGGCACGACAGCTTTCGAAGTGGGCCCGCTTGGCGTCCAGCTTCGAGCACAGTTTGAAAGCGTTCAGGAGGTCGATGACGAGCCCGTTGAAATCCTGGACCTCGGTGGCTTCCGGAGGCTCTCAGCTTTCACCGAAAGTTCCATACCGAACAATGAATATATTCTGGCCACAGGGGAAGTGTTTCACCGGTTGACCGGAACCGACGCTATTGTGAATTTCCCGGTCTATGTCGGTGCAACCATCGAGTACGCAAATATTGAGTTCGATATATTCGAGCAAGGGCTCGACGATGATATATTTTCAAGCTCGATATATATAGGTGCTGAGACACTGCTCGGCCCGGCCTTCCTCGGCACGGGGTTCAGCGACGACGGAGAATTTTCGCTCTTCTTGCATTTCGGGCGCGCTTTCTGACCAGTTTGGATCGCCGCACCGCCTCGAAATCATAACCCCAGCGCTGGAAAATTCATCGTCGCCGCATTGTAGCTCGCTTCGGCCAGTCGACCATTAAGTTGGGCGCGAATGGCTCCTATTCGTGCATCAGCAGCGCGCTCTTCGCGCACATTTACTAGAAAGAAGTCACTTGCACCCAAATTGAACCGACGTCGCTCGGCATCCACCATAAGGTCCGCTTGAGACACTTCCCCTTCAGCCAGGTCAGCAAGGCGCAGCGCCGCACTTAAATTAGCAAGAATATTATCAAGCTCGATCGAGATCTGGTCTTCAGTCCGCCGCTCCCTCAATTGAGCGGCACGAAGCTCAGCTTCTGCCCGCTGGAGGCGGCCTCGCGCATCCCGTCTTTGCAGCGGCACGGAAAACCGAAACCCAATGATTGTGTCAGTCGAGTCCCGCGATATGCCGCCTTCGGCGATATTCCCAACATCCCGGGAAACTTCGAAATTTAGATCAAGATCCGGTTTCAGGTCATTCTCGCCCAACAGCACTTTGTTGCGCGCGCGCTCAAGGGCAACGCGCAAGCTCCGCAGTTCAGGGCGTGCGCTTAGAATCTCGTTCAAGTCCGCCTCGACGAGTGTTCCCAAATCGCTTAGCGCATCGACTTGTTGAGGGGAGGGGAGGCGTTCAAGCCCCGGGACCATGAGACCGCCAGCACCATCTCTTAGAAAAAACGATAGGCCATTCGACGCGACCGCGAAATTCCGTTCAGCCTCAGCAACAAGGATTTCCCGTCGAAGAATGTTCTGCAAATTCTCGGTCACAGCAATGTCGGGCTGAGCCCCTTGGCGCACTTGTTCCTCCAGACCAGCGGCACGTTCCTGAGCAATCTGAAGCAGATCGCGATAGATTAGCAATTCCTGTCCTGTCGCGAACCATCTCCAATAGGCGTTGAGCACTTGTTGCTGAACACCCACCTGCGTCAGAGCGACATCCAAGCTCGCCTGGGCAGAAGCCAATCGCGCATCTTCGACACGAAACCGCCTCTGATCAATCGACCGGTCGCGCAACAACGAAAAGAGTGCACCAATCTTGAACTCGCCCCCCGTGTTCGTGAAGTTGATATCTTCGTATATTGGAAAGGTGCCGTCTGAGATCCGATATCCACCATATACCTGTGCCCCTAAGGGACGCAGATTTTGGCGCACTTCCGTGTTCAGGATTGCGCCCGTCCAAAACCCGGTGACGCGGTCGAACCCATCTGCATTGAAGACGAGGTCAAAGGCTCCCTCGGCCGACAATTGATCGCCGCGTGCAGCAGCTTCCCGGGCGAGGCTTTCGAGAATATCCGGAAAGCTCGTCGCAGAACTTTCAAGCACCTCTTCCGGAAAAAGAGGAATGACGGCCACAGCGTCCTCGACACTGTCCGTCTGCGCAGTCGCCATGAGTATTGGCTGCGCTGCCGCAAGGAGCACACTCAAAACCAGGAGCAGCCGTCTCATAAATTACTCGCTCCATCGGTTATAGCGACTTGTTGGGGAAGCTCAGGCGGGAAATTATTGAGCTGCCTCCAAAGCTCGTATCCAACGGGCACCGTCTCATGAAGCACCCAGGCGCGAACTGTTGCGCCAAAACGAACATATCGTTCTTCCGGCCATGGATGGACGTCTTCCAGATCCTCGGAAATAAGCACTCTGAAGCGCCCGTTCGGCTGTGCTGACGGATCGACAGCAGCGACGATGCCACCAAAGGTTCCAACAGCAACGGACGGCCAACCGCTGAACTGCACCGTTGGCCAACCTTCAAATTGAATACGGGCTTTTGCGCCAGGCTGGATAAGCGCAATATCTCGGCCATCGACAAAGATCTCGACCACACGTTCTGGATCCTGAGGCACAAATGTCGCGAGGATATCTCCCGCATTGACATAGGTCGCCGCATCTCCGGCATTCACACTTAGGATAACGCCATCGCGTGGTGCTGACACGACTTGAACGGACTGCCGGGACAAGTTCACATCGACGCGGTTGAGATTGGCAGCCGCTTCTGCCACGCGGCCACGAAATTCCTCAACGCGAATGCGGGACTGTTCATAGTCACGCCGCGCGGCAAGACCGCTTTCGAACAGTTCGCGCATACGATCGAGATCGATCTCCGCTGTGGCAAGTCCTGTACGAGCGGCCCTTAGCTGAACTTCAACTTGGTCACGTTCTGCATTCAAGCGTTCGATAAGCTGGGGGTCGTTGTCGACAATGCGCACAATCGGCTCACCTTGTTTTACAACGCTGCCATCTCGCACAAACCATTCTTCGATACGCCCCGAAACAAGCGCATTGATATCCTGCTGACGGTCATTGGGATTCAGAGCCGTAACAACACCTGCCCCCGGCGTCGTCTGCACCCACGGCGCGTAAATCAGGAAACAGACAATCCCAATAATCGTGGCCGTTAGCAAAACCGAAACAGCGCGGATGACACGCGGCGTCTTCATGGCCGACAGTGTTTTGAAATGGGTAATATGCTTGTCGCGAAACGGCATATTAGTTCTCACCAATCAAATTGATTTGTTGCTGGCTAAGAAGCCGCGGGCTCGCAGGCCGCGGTGGCTGCGTACCATGTGCGGCGAGGCAAAAATCCTCAAACGTCTCAAAGAAACGCTGCCGGCTATTCTCCATATGGAGAAACGTGTCGAAGCCGAGATCCACGCGGCGATTGGAAAAGTAGATCACCGTTGTGTCTGATCGATCTCTCAGCTCAGCGATGGCCGCAGCCAGATGCTCTTCTTCCAAAAGATCAAAAAGTTGATTCAAGACAAGTATGCGCGGGCGTGCGATCAGAGCATTGGCAAGCTTCAGACGGAGCGTCTCGCTCGTCGACAAGGGCCAACCCGTCATCGCGATTTTTGTATCTAATCCTTCCGGCAGGCTCGCAATCGTTGATGAAAGCCCCACCGTTTCGAGAGCTGAAAGCATCCGTTCTGAAGCGCTCTCAGCGCATGACATCCGCAAGTACTGACGAATGCTCATGCTCACAAAACTCGATCTGTCGAGCACCAGAATACTCTGCCGCAAATGATAGACGTCCAGGTCGGTCAGATCGATCCCGCCAAGAGCGGCATACCCGCCCTCCGGCAACGCATGACGTTCAATAATGTCCGTGAACAGTCTTTGGACACCATGATTGCTCGCCGCAGCCATAACGGTCGCCCCGCTTGGAATCTCCATATGGATGATAGCCGGTCGACTGCGGGCCTGGCCACGCAAGCCGCTGAACTCAAGCGCATTTCCCTGAACCCGAACAGGCTCTTCATCCGAGCGGTGTTCCTGCTCCACATCATGAAACAAAGACAGTTCATCAATCGCCGCGCAGAGGTCATAGAAATAGACGAGGTAGGTCCCGAGCTGCGATACACCGAAAAATGCAGCCGACAGAACGAGCTCCGCTGCAACCAGTTGGCCGAGCGTCAGTTGGCTTTGGATTACAAGCCACCCACCAAGGCCAAGCAGTACAGCGCTGGCAGCCGCATAGATCAGCAGAAAGGACAGCGTCTGGGAAAAATGCCGACGAAAGTGCCGCTTATGCTCTTTAACATAGCTTTCAGTATAGGTGTCTGTCGTATCCAGCGCGTAGGCGATGCGTCGTTCGGATTTGAAGAACCCGTTGGACGCGCCAATCGCTTCCAGCCAACCCGCGGTTTGGTGCTTGGCATGTGACAGCGCGATCGCCGAGCGAATGGCGCTCGCGCCCCAAATCATCCAAACCACCCAGATCAAACCAATGAGGATCAAGTTGAAGAGCAAAAACAGCGGGTGATAAAGTGATACGAGAACGAAGCCGACGCCGGCCTGCAGCAACACGGTAAAGCCACCAATAAAGAGCACCGGCACAGATTTTTGCACGACAACAATGTCGAAGTATCGGTTGAACAGGGCGGCCCGAGACGTGTCATCGAAAAAGGGATTCTGCGCGTAGATCGACCGGATCGACATCTCAGCCACCATCCGCGCATAGAAGCGGCGACCAAAGAGCTCCATCAGATGAATGCGCAGAGCGTTGAGCAGACCTGACACCACAAGAAGCCCGAACAATGTCGCCGACAAGAGAATGAGGGGCGCGGTCAACGCCGTGTTCGCAACCGTATTAATCAGCATCTGTACCGAAATCGGCGTCGCGAGAGACAATAGGCTAATACCGACCCCATAGATCACAGCCAGCCAATAGAAACTCGCCTCAGGAGCCAAAATCCGAAAAAATGTCCTGAAGAACTTGATCAGGGACATATTGGTATGACTGGCAGCAGAAGTATCCATGCTATGGCCCATATAGGTCAAAATTTGTAAAAGTAAGTGAATGCGCCACCAGAGCTAGAAGGGTGCTGAGTTGACTCTGATGGCGCATTCCTACGCGCCAGGGAGGGTGTGCGCGCATTTTCGCTATGTTCTTAGGTACCGACTGTTTCTCGCTTACCTGTCTGAGTGTTCTAAACCGACCTCGATTTCTCCTAGCATTTGAGTTCTGTTTGCTTTCAGGGTTGAAATGGCGCGTTCGTTTCAATAATTCAAATTGTAATACAAGCAAAGTTTGATAGGTTTTTTCTATCTATGAGACCGACACTACGCCAACTCCAATATCTTGTTGCCATCGCCGACACCGGGCGATTTGGCGACGCTGCCAAAAGACTACATGTCAGCCAGCCGAGCCTGTCGGCCCAGATTGCTGAAATGGAGGCAGAGCTTGATTGCGCTTTGCTCGAGCGAGGACGATCCGGCGCATTCCTGACGCCGGTCGGAGAAGAGGTGGTTCAACGCGCCCGTCTCATCTTGAGCGAAGTCGAAGACATGAAGGCCGTCACACGCGAAACCGCGCTCGGGCTGGCGGGCCGCTTACGGCTAGGTGTCCTGCCATCTGTTGGACCCTATTTGCTGCCAACGGCGACCAAGCGCTTACACACCGAGTTTCCCGATCTGCGATTGATGGTCCGTGAAGAAAAGACCGTCGATCTTGAGACACATCTGACGAACGGAGCCGTCGACGTCATCATCTCTACGCCGGACGATCACTCCGCACATACCTCGGAGATCTTGTTCAAAGAGACCTTATGGGTTTGCGCCGCGCCAGATCACCCCTTGTCTGGTTCTCGGGAACCGCTTCCGCTCAGCGCGCTCAGCGGACAGCCGCTCCTGTCACTCGGACCGGGACATCGTCTCAGTCAGCATATTGCAGAACTGGCGAGAAAGGCCGGCGGTCATGTCGGTGAAGAATATCGGGGCACAAGTCTGGATGCGACGCGCCAGATGGCTGTGATGGGCGCAGGTGTCGCTGTATTGCCGAGCCTCTACGTCAAACTGGAAGCCCAACGCGACAAGGATATCACCGTCCGACCAATCGACGACAAGACCGCCAAACGCACCATCGCATTGATTTGGCGACGTCAGTCCCCGCTGGCGAACAAATTCAGAGCCCTCGCCCAAATGCTGAAAGAAACCGCCGACGATCTTCTGGAATGACCCTCGCCCGGATGTCTGGCGGAGAGTTCGGAACACTCTTGGAAAGCCGCCATCACAGTCCTGAGCAGGATCCGTCGCGAATCACAGTGTGGTGGGGATCAAGAAACACTGGCGGGCAGGGAGGGATTCGAACCCCCGGAACGCTCGCACGCTCAACGGTTTTCAAGACCGCCGCATTCAACCACTCTGCCACCTGCCCGGTGAACCGCGAGACACATCTGACACTCACCGCATAATTGCAAGTGCTGGGACTGCAGTGACTGTCATTATTGTGCCTGAATTGGCGAAGATCGTTGCTTAACAAAGTGTTTCGCCGATCAACGAATGCGCGGGGTCCAGTTCACCAAACCTGCATTTGAGTCTGGTAACCATAACACGTTCACGGATGGCAATTGTCCGCGTCCCGCCCAGCAAAATGCCAGGGCGTCAGACCGCAGAACGAGGGTGCGATGAGTATGAACGACCGGCAAACGGCGCAAAATGCGTCAATCTTGGCGTCTTGTTGTCTTGCCGTTTTGGCAGTCTTTCCGGCTTCAGCAGCAGCCGAACCCCGCAAACCAGCGCCGATCACATTTGCCAGCGCAGGCGCGACCGCCAAAACAGTCAACACTCCAGACGCACCGGCAGAGCGTCCAGTCTCCGGCAAAGTTTTTTACCCAGCCGCAAATGCAGAATACGATCGGGAAGGGATGGCGACACTCATCGCCGCTGACCTCGCTGGCATGCCAACAGCGAATGGTGAAACCTATGATCGCAATATGCTGTCGGCCGCCCATCCGACATTGCCACTGCCAAGTCTTGTCCACATTACAAATAAGCAAACTGGCCAGGAAACAGTTGTCCGCGTGAATGACCGCGGGCCGATCGCTGGCGGCGGCTTGATCGAGCTGTCAGATCGCGCCGCAAACGCGGTTGGCCTCGGCCCACGCGGCGAGGGCAGGGTACGTGTCCGGTATCTCGGGCCCGCTCCTATTGTCTCCGAACCGCCAGCACCTATAGCAACGCCGCAAGCGCCCCCCGAACCAGCGAGCACTCTGAAAAAGTCGTTCCCTCTTATGTTGACGGAGACCACTTTCACAT
>JBCBUY010000073.1:0-16419 GCA_039817885.1 Pseudomonadota bacterium
AACGTACTTATATGTCGTATTCGCTCTACATTGATTGCAATACCATCACCAGCACTTACCCCCTCAAGCTGAACTCTTTTGGCAGATGGTATATGATGAGCTTCGATGTTATCACCGCGTCTGCCAGCTTCAGTCAGTGTTCCAGCTTTTCCTACGTTTAGCTCACCTGGCAATAACCTTTCTGGGGCTCTACAATTCGTATTGTGCACCCATGTGCCGAGATGTCCAACAAAATATGTGTGCCAGCCGTCGACTTCGAAATTGTAGACAGGCTCTATCTTGTGGGTGTTTTCGACACGGATGATGGTCGCAGCCGTGCCGTCTGATGGCCAGCGGTGGACAATTTGCTTCAAAAAATAGTACTTAAAGGATATATGTACTAGTTTAGCAGTTTCCCTAATTTATCTATTGCCGAGCGAATATCTTTAACTGGATATTTACCCGCATGTTTAACGCCAGATAACGACCAGTTTTCATTTAGAAAATCAGCGTCAATATAGTCACCAAACGAATCAACTCGTTTGTCTGCCGCGCTAATGAGATTTCTAAACTGCGCAATAGCCATTTCGTCTTTAGGAAGCTTATCTAGCTCAAGACGAATGCACCCGACCGTGTAATTCTCAACCGTATCATTCCAGAGAACTGTGTGATCTAGTAGTAGGTGATATCGCTTTGGATTGGATTCGACCTCCTCTAAGAACATCCGAATTATGTAATTTAGGTCATCATCGTCGATGATTATATGGTCCGAATTATATGTTTGAATTGAATTAGCCATTATATTTATTCAATAAATAGTATTTCTTTTCCAAATGGGTTGTCAGCTCTTACCGTTGCGCTGCGCACATCGGATGCTACGCTTCTCGGCAAGTTACGAATATTAACAGCAAGCGCTTTTGTAAATGTATTTCTCGATAAGTCATCTTGTATAGATTGAATAAATCCCGGCACGCTTCCTTTTCTCGGCAATTTACCTTTTAGGCTTATAGGGCCAAGTACTTCGTCAACGAAGTCGGCCGCAGGATCGCTACTTCTACTTATTTGACGACCTAATTGCCTCTCTAGTCTCACGCCGGATATTCCTTCGTTTCGTCGCAGCTTGCCATTAGCAGGATCTAGGCCAAGCGCTCTTGCCCGTTGTCGCAGTTGTGCCAACCCTGTTGAAGCGTTCTCTCCACAATTCGTATTGTGCACCCACGTGCCGAGATGTCCAACGAAATATGTGTGCCAGCCGTCGACTTCGAAATTGTAGACGGGCTCGATCTTGCTGGTGTTTTCAACGCGGGTGATGGTCGCAGCCGCGCCGAACTGCAAATCTGGGACGGCGTTCGGATCGACAGCCAACTCGCCTCAAGGGAGCAATTTATGGAGACGCCGGAGGTTCAATCGATCGGGCAGGTGGCGCGCCATGTGACAGATCTGGAGATTGCGACCGCGTGGTATCGGGATGTGCTCGGGCTCGCCCACCTTTATTCAATTGATGGCTTGGCCTTTTTCGATTGCGGAGGGGTCCGGCTGATTTTCAGTGTTGGGGCCCCTGAAACAAACTCGATCATCTATTTTGCCGTGAAAGACGTCCATGCGGCGCAGACTCATTTGAAAGCGCAAGGCGTGGAGATGATCTCAGCACCGCATATGATCCACCGCCACGAAGATGGCACAGAAGAATGGATGGCGTTTTTCAAGGATCCCGACGGCAGCCCCCTGGGGATGATGTCCAAGATCTCGCCCTAGGTCACCTTCCCATGTTCCATGTTGAGCAGCAGCTCTCCTAAAGCGCCGCCTCCACCGACGTCACTTCAGGCACATAAGCGCGGAGCATGTTCTCGATGCCTTGCTTCAGCGTGTAAGACGATGCTGGGCAGCCCGCACAGGCCCCCCGCATGGAGAGGTGGACCACGCCCGTCTCAGGCTCGAATCGATGAAAGACGATATCGCCGCCATCGGCCGCCACAGCCGGGCGGACGCGTGTTTCAATCAACTCCTTGATCTCAGCAACAATCTCTGCAGCTTCACCCTCATAGACCACATCATCTTCCAGCGTGTCGTCTTCTGTCCCCTCAACAACGGGCAAACCTGCCGTGTAATGATCCATGATAGCGGCAAGCACAGACGGGCGCAGGTGAACCCATTCGACCTGCGGGTCCTTCGCGATGGAAATGAAATCACTGCCGAGAAAGACCCGCGTGACCCCCTCAAGCTCGAACAATGCCTGCGCCAGCGGGCTTGCCCCTGCTGTTTCCACATTCGGATAGTCGAACGGCCCGAAATGCCCCGCGACGGGTTGTCCGGGAATGAACTTCATCGTGTCCGGGTTGGGGGTAGGTTCAGTTTGGATAAACATGGATGACGCCTCTGCCGTTCAGACCTAAATGGCGTTTGACGCGGTCGCAATCAAGCGCTGCAGGGGATCTTCTAGGGGGCTTGCGTCGGGGACACTGCCGCGCTGGCACCCTCAGCTTGAGTGTTATCGCCAGGCCCCCGCAGCAGCTGGGCCGCCTCGCGGGATGCGTCGGCCGCATCCATAACAAGAAACGCCATCATAGCCGGGTGATTGGCTCCGACGACAGCGTCCGCACTGTGATTGGAGACAAATAGGGGCCGAAGCTTCGCAGCAATGCGCCACTTTTCGACAGCTTTCAGCGTCGCAAGCTCTGCCTCCGGCGATGGATAAATGCTTGCTTCGGAAAGGAGGCTGGCGCTCAGCATTTCGTGTGCGACATGGGCGCGGCCCTTCGCCTGGTAAACGGCTGCGATCGCCTCTGTGCTTGCGATCCAGCCATCCCCCGGGCTTGCAATATTTCCAAGTGTTCGTCGGCTTGCATAGGCCCAACCGGCAACCAGTTCGAGCTCCGCTGCCAGGGCATTGACCCCTTCAGGACGCCCGGCAAGCCCCGCTCCGACGCGCCCGTCATATCGCGTCAGTGCTTCTCTAGCGGCGATCAACCTTGGTATAGCATCATCTGTTTCCGTGCGTCCGAGCAGGCGGACAGCAGCTTCCAAATCCGCGTCTCTCTGGCCTTCAAATAAGGAAAGGGACAAACGTCCATGGTCAGCAATGGCTTCGACCATCGACGATTGCCAAGCTGGCAAAGCGGTCAAGCGTGACTGGGGGTGCCACCGATGGCGATCGGCGACCCAGCCAGGACCCTCTAACTCGCGCGTGATAAGCGTGACAGCGACACCCGCGTCCATGGCCGTCCAATGGCGCGGAGCATCAGCCAGATTTATGCGGCTGTCGTCCACCTTATGACCCGTCACAACCATTGTGGGATAGGCCAACATCAATGCGGCAACTGTGGCGGCTTTCAGGACTGTGACCATCGTATTCATCGAGAATCGCCAGGGCGACTTCGGAGCGTCTTCAGCATAGGTTTGATACGCCACTTTAACGACGGGAATATCTTTCACCTCAGCGAGTGGTTGTTCTGGTTTTGCAGACATGCCGCCTCCGCGCTCCCCTCCCTCAGGTTTGATGTAGGATTCTTAACCTTTGGCTCACAGGGGTAACTGAAACATAAATCTGTCGATTACGCGGCAAAGTCTGCAATTCCCGCGCCGGTTTTATTGAAATTTTGTGGAAAACGGGCTTTCAGCTGCCCCAAAAGCCGATGATCCGCCGAACCTCTTTCATGATCGGGTCTGCAATTGCACCAGCGCGTTCGCCGCCATCCTTCAGGACTCGGTCGATTTCAGCTGGATCGGCCAGGTAGCGTCGCATCTCGTCGGATACGTTCGACAGCCCTTCAACGGCAATCTCGGCCAGCGCCGGTTTGAAGTCCCCAAACCCCTTCCCAGCGAATTCCGACAGCACCTCTTGAGGCGACTGATCTGCGAATGACGCATAGATACCGATAAGATTCGCCACCTCTGGCCGGCCCTCAAGGCCGGTCTCGTCAGCCGGAATGGGGTCCTGATCGGTTTTCGCCTTGCGGATCTTCTTGGCGATCGTGTCGGCATCATCGGTCAAATTGATACGAGACAGATCAGAAGGGTCAGACTTCGACATCTTCTTCGAGCCGTCCTTAAGGCTCATGATCCGCGCATTCGTTTTGCCGATCAGAGGCTCAGGCAGCGGGAAGAAGCCCGGTGCATCAAAGTCGCGATTGAACTTGTCGGCGATGTCGCGCGACAATTCGAGATGCTGTTTCTGATCTTCGCCGACCGGCACATGTGTGCCCTTATAGGCAAGAATATCGGCGGCTTGCAGAACGGGATAGTCGAACAGGCCAACGGATGATCGCTCAGAATTTTTGCCAGCCTTGTCTTTGAACTGCGTCATTCTTTCAAGCCAGCCCATGCGTGCGACGCAATTAAAGAACCAGGTCAACTCAGTGTGCGCGAGCACGGAGGATTGGGCGAACAGAATGGACCGCGCGGGATCGATACCACTCGCAAGAAAGGCGGCGGTGATTTCGCGGGTCTGATCGGCAAGCTTTGACGGATCCTGAGGCAGGGTAATCGCGTGAAGATCAACGACACAGTAGATGCAATCATATTGATCCTGAAGCGCCGTGGAGGGCTTCAGCATTCCGAGATAATTGCCGAGATGCAGAGATCCCGTCGGTTGAATACCCGAAAAGACGCGGTCGGGGCCGCCATATTCGTGAGTCTGGTCTGTCATCTGCGGCGGTGTAGGCGATCTGGAGAGCCGTCTCAATTCTTTATTTCGCCGCCCGGTCTGTCAGACCATTGACGCCCAAGCCTGATTGTATGATGCCGCCGGTCGCTGGGTGCGCTTTGGCTCTGGATATTCGCAGATGCGGCCGATCGCTCACCTTGCCACACAGCCCGTCGACATGGCACTTAGCGATGGATAGCAATCGAGCAGGTGCATAATGTCGAGCCCGCAATTGGAAATCCGGATTGTTCCGGTCACACCGCTGCAGCAAAACGCCTGTCTTGTTTGGGACAAAGACACCAAGGAGGGGCTCTTCGTCGATCCAGGCGGCGATGTCGGTCGCCTTATGGGCGCGGCGAGCCAATTCGGGGTGACCATCACCAAGATCCTGCTGACCCACGGTCATATCGACCATGCTGGCGGCGCAGAGGAAATCCGCGAGAAAACGGGCTGCATTATCGAAGGCCCCCACAAGGATGATGAATGGCTGCTCGAAAGCCTGCAGCAGCAGGGTGCGGCCTATGGCATGCCGGAAGCACGTAATGTTGTGCCAGATCGACTCCTCGAAGACGGCGATACAGTCAGCGTTTGCGGCGTCGATTTCGATGTAAAGCTCTGCCCAGGCCACACCCCGGGCCATGTCATCTTCTGTAACGAACCGGGACAACTCGCCTTTGTGGGAGATGTCCTGTTCCGTGGGTCCATTGGCCGAACCGACTTGCCAGGTGGCAATCATCAGGACTTGCTCACCTCTATTGTCACGAAGCTCTGGCCGCTCGGGGAAAACATGCGTTTCATTCCGGGGCACGGACCTGGATCGACATTTGGTCAGGAACGCAAAGACAATGCGTTTGTCTCAGATGCAGTACTTGCAGCTGGCTGAACAGTATCGATCGTTTGACTTGGAAAACTATTTGCATTTGTAGTCTCCAACTCGAATTTGGGGTCGTCCTATGTCCGCTGAACAGGTTTTGACTTTGCTGCAAAGCAATAGCGCTATTGCGCTGGGTGCATTTGGTGCGGTGTTTGGTTTTCTAGGTTTTCTTATGGCGTGGCGAGCGCTGGCGCGCGCAGGCCGTGCCAGAAAAGAGATGGAAGATCTGTCAAAGAGCGTAGCGGCGCTCGAGGCCGCCGAGCGGCGCATGTCGCTCGCCATAGGCAAGGAGGCCAGCAGCAAAGCCGCCGTGGCTCAGGCTGCGCCGACGAAGCCAAATCCCCAGCCAGCCGTTCCGGCACAAATGCCCGCCGCGAAACCTCCGCGTGTCGAGACACTCGGGGCCGGTGAGGGCAAACCCAATTTGTTCTCGACCCAGCAAGGCATCAGCGATCTCACCCGTTATCGGAAGAAAGACTGACTCAAGCGAGACCCAACACGTCGTGGATCCCATACAATCCGGGTGATTGCATTGACGCCCATTCAGCCGCTTTGATGGCACCCTCTGCAAAAACACGCCGATTGAGCGCCGTGTGAGAAAGTTTGACAAGCTCCGTCTCTGACCCAAAACGCACCTCGTGTTCGCCCACAATGTCGCCGGTGCGACTTGAGGCGAAGCCGATTTTGCCAGGCTGACGTTTTGCGTCCGCTCCGTCATAGGGGCTGAGGCGAACGTCCTGAAGCGATTGTCCTCGACCCGTGGCAGCGGCGTCCCCGAGCATCAAAGCTGTGCCCGACGGCGCATCGACCTTATGGCGGTGATGCGCTTCCAAAATATCGATATCCCAGTCTTCGCCGAGTTTTTCGGCCGCCATCCGGGTCAGGGCCGACAGCAATGCCACTCCCAGGGAGAAATTGCCGGCCTTCACAATCGAATAGCGATGCTGATGCTGGGCAAGCGCGTCCTCTTCTTCATCTAAGAACCCGGTCGTTCCAATAATGACCGTCTTCACAGATGTGGATCGAAGAGCTTCGAGGGCACCGAGGGTGGCCGACGGACGTGTGAAATCGATCCATGTATCGGCGTCAGCAGCGGCATCTGCCACCGCCTGAGTGGGAAATCTGCCAAGCGGTGGAAGGCCCGCTAACACCCCCAGATCAGTGGCAAAATCAGAGCTTTCGGCTTGCTCGGACCCGCCCGTCACCGTGTGACGTCTTGTGGATGCTGCCGCAATAATCTGCCGGCCCATGCGACCGGCTGCGCCCGCTACGGCGATAGAAAGTGTGTCAGTCATGGAGGAGGCGTTTGCCCGAATTTCCGTTCGGTGACCAGTCAGCAGTTAATTTGGCCGTGCTTCATCTGTATCGGTCAGATCGCCCCAGAAGCGTTTCACTTTGCCAAGAAAGCCCTCGCTTTCCGGATTGCACCCCTCACCGGAGCAATCACAGAACTCCCGGAGAAGCTCCTTTTGGCGTGCCGACAGTTTTCGAGGTGTTTCCACAAAAACCTCGATATAAAGATCACCGGTCCCACCGGACCCGCGCAAATTGCTCATACCTTTGCCGCGCAGGCGAAGTTTGCGCCCGGTTTGCGCCCCTTCGGGAATCGTCACGCGTGCCCGCCCGCCATCGATTGTCGGTATCTCGATTTCGCCGCCAAGCGCCGCCGTGACCATGGGGACGGGGGCGCGGCAGTAAAGATTAGGACCATCCCGCTCGAAAATTTCATGTTCAGCAACGTCGATAAAGACGTAAAGGTCGCCCTTTGGTCCGCCGCGCACGCCGGCCTCGCCCTCACCGGCAAGGCGTATCCGCATACCGCTTTCGACGCCGGCAGGTATCTGCACCGACAGTGTACGATCTTTGTGAACGACGCCGGTTCCTGCACAGGCTCCGCAGGGTGATTTGATGATCTGGCCCCGTCCGCCGCAGTGCCCGCATGTGCGCTCCATGGTGAAGAAGCCTTGTTGGGCTCGCACACGGCCACTTCCCCCGCAATGGCCGCAGACTTCAGGACTTGTTCCAGGTGCAGCACCAGACCCGCCACACGTGTCGCAAGATACAGCTGTGGGGACTGTGATTTTGGCATCTTTCCCCGCAAAGGCCTCTTCCAGGGTGATGTCCATGTCGTAGCGCAAATCTGCGCCGCGAGACGGGCCGGAGCGCCGCCGTCCGCCGCCCATACCGCCACCGAAGACCTGGCTGAAAATGTTCTCGAAGATGTCTGTCGGATCGCCTCCGAACGGGTTTCCACCGCCGCCACCCATGCCATTTTCGAAGGCTGCATGGCCGAAACGATCATAAGCTGCGCGTTTATCTGCGTCGGAGAGAATGGCGTAGGCTTCGCCCACTTCCTTGAACTTCGCTTCGGCGTCTTGGTTGCCCGGGTTCTGGTCCGGGTGGTATTTCATCGCCAGTTTGCGGTAGGCAGATTTCAGAGCCTTTTCATCGACGCCGCGGGTGACGCCCAGAACTTCGTAATAATCGCGTTTCGACATCTATTCGGTTCCAAAATAGGGAGACTGTGGGGAAGTGGGGGTAATGGCCAGGACTTGCAAGGGTTTAGAGCTGTATCGTTAACACTGCGGTAAACAGGTCACACGCCTTGACCAAGACGGCATACGCAACGCACCTTCGCCGCCATGGGACTGGGATCTGCACAGCGCATAGGATTGTTTCTGGGGCCGGCCTTGGCCCTGGGGATGGTGGTACTTGGAACACCGGACGGACTGACATTCGCTGCCTGGGCGACGGCCGCACTTATGGTCTGGATGGCCGTATGGTGGTCAACCGAGGTCATTCCCATACCTGCAACCTCGCTTCTACCGCTTGCAGTCTTGCCTCTGATCGGGGCGGCCACCAATGCCGAAGCAGCATCAGGGTATGCCAGCCCAATCGTGCTATTGCTGCTCGGCGGTTTTGTGATTGCTCTCGGAATTGAACGCTGGGACCTTCACAAAAGAATTGCCCTTGGCGTTGTGGCCACTGTGGGCGGCGGACAGCGCGGCCTTGTCCTAGGCTTTATGGTCGCGACGGCCGGCCTATCGATGTGGATCTCGAACACTGCCACCACGCTCATGATGGTGCCGATCGCGCTTTCGGCAGCGGCCGCACTCGATGAGCAAGACCGGCGTTTTGCCGTCGCCTTGCTATTGGGCGTTTGCTACGCAGCCTCCATCGGCGGTGTCGCAACCCCGATTGGGACCCCAACCAATCTGATCGCCAAAGACTGGCTTGAAGAAAACGCCGGCGCGACAATCGGGTATTTGCAATGGATGGCTTTTGGCGTTCCGGCATTGGCACTTCTCGTGCCGGCGGCCTGGTGGTCGGTCACCCGCGATTTAGGTGTCCATACCAACGCTGCCCAAGCGCTCGAAGATATTCGACGCCAGCGGGCCGGTCTTGGTCCGATCACCGCCCCGGAAGCGCGGGTCGCCATCGTCTTTGGCGTCGTCGCTCTGTTGTGGGTCGCGCGTGTGCCCCTGCAAAGCTGGGCGGCGGGCCAGGGTGTCCAGTGGGTGGCATCTATATCTGATATGGGCATCGCGATCGCGGGGGCGGTCATAATGTTCCTCGTCCCTGCAGGCGGATCGGCCAAGCGTGCGCTCTTGAATTGGGAAGAGGCCGTCAGACTGCCCTGGGGTGTGCTGATCTTGTTTGGCGGAGGCATCAGTCTCGGACGAGCCATCACCCGCACCGGTCTTTCCGCCTGGATTGGTGAGCAATTGGCGATCTTGAGCGCCGTACCCCCAATTGTATTCGTGGCGATTGTTGTTTTGCTCGTTATTTTTCTGACAGAGCTGACGTCCAATGTCGCAACAATGACCACGCTTGCCCCAATCTTGGGAGCGCTCGCCACGGCGGTTGGAACGGCCCCCGCCAGCCTGCTTGGTCCGGCCGCAGTTGCCGCCTCATGCGCCTTCATGCTGCCGGTCGCAACAGCTCCGAATGCCATCATCTACGCAACAGACCGCGTATCGGTCGGAGAGATGATACGCGCCGGTTTCAGGGTCAATCTGATCGGTGTGATGATCATAACCGCTGTCGGCTATTTCATCGCCCCCATGGTGCTCGGCTAACCTCAAAGATCACCTGCTCTAATAGATAGATGCATGGCACCCTTAGGCCCACCTGGCGGGGGATCATTCTTCCTCGCTTGCCGGCTTCGATCTCGGTTTGCGCTTCCGTGTCGTTGAGGCTTGCTTCGGCTTTGTCGTCTTCCGCTTTGCAGTCGAGCGTTTTGCCGCGGGTTTTCTCTTCTTGGTTGGTACCTTGGAAGAGCTCTTTTCCCGCTGTTCCTTGGACGGAGACGCAATGTCTTCATCTGGATCAAATTCCGGCATGACAAATGGATCCAAGGTCGGGTCAGCGGTCACCGGCTCCATCAGCACACCAATGTCCGGGGTAATAATGTCTTTGACAGACGGCGTCTCTGGTCGCGGTTCGAGCTGTATCGTCAGCTCCGTCATGGAGTAATTGTAGAGATCAATCTCCACCCGACCGCTGTCGCCCTTGGATGCGACCTCGAGCACATAATGTCCTTCCGGCAGGTTCTCCAACATGAAGTGGCCTTCGGAGTCTGAGATGATGGCGATGTCCGGAACCGGTTCGGGGGCGGACCTTATCATGACGGCCGCTCCCGAAACCGGCGTGTCGTCGCTAGACACCACCACACCATGAATAAATGCGTTCATGATGGCATCCTACCAGACGGCCCCAATTATTCCGAGCTCCACTTTTTGATATTGTTGAACACGCTCGGCGTAATTCGCGTGGCCATGTTCCCGCCATTCGATCCATAATTATGAATTCCGACAAGATAGCGGCGGCCTTTACACTTGATGTAAACACCGGAGCCGCTTTGACCGCCCATTGTGTCGATATCATAGTGAAGCTGACGCGCGGTGACCCGCTTCAACCTTCGGCTCATGCCCCATAGTTGGCCAAATGGTTTGTCGCCCGGATATCCGGCAAGAACGGCGCGTCTGGACAAGAGCACATCTTGAGAAAACGCAGCATACCCGAAATGCCCCAACGAGTGTCCGCTGAACGCGCCATTTGGCAGTTTGATACAGCCATAGTCGAATTCAGGACGACCGTTTTTCACCCATCCGCGAACGCTTCGGAACGTGTTCGATTTTGCCGATCCAAAGGGCTGGTCTGATCCATTGGATCCCGGGATGACCTCAATCTCGCTAGCCCAGCCTATGTCTGGCATGTACACGCAATGACCAGCTGTGAGCACGGTGTTCCGACTGGTCAGACAGCCGGTCCCGATGAATTGCCGATCACCCATGCTGATGCGCAAAGCACAATATCTTTTCCAGGGGGTACGGGTCGTGCTGGTGATCCGAACCCGGTCATCCCGGCCAAGGATGACCTCAAGCACAGCGGCCGTCTCTTCAGCGAGTGCCGCTTCCGCAGCGCTTTCTTCGCCATAGGTTTCGGCATCAACAGGCTGAAACTCTCCGGTGGTTTCCAGTTTCGAAAGCAATTGAGCGAGCAAGGCTTTGACCGGATCAGCGCTTCTGCGCGATCTGCGAATGCGACCCCGTGTGCGCCGGCGCAATCGCTTGAAAATGCCGCCCAGCAGTTTCGGACCAGCCGAGGCAACAATCGGGAGTGCTTTTCCCAATAGAGCCCCCAGGAACTCTGGTTGCTGGCGTTCCATCGCTGCACCGATCGGTGGAAGGAATTCGGGCATTGCCTCGTCGGCTTCGGCTGTCAGGGCCTCAGTACCGAACTCCGACTCCCAAGCGCCATTGGCGTATTCGGCCTGGAAATCCGTGGCGGCATCTTCGGTAACCTCAGGCACTTGCTGCAGCAGAGTGCTACTGGCTTCGATGATCGCGAATTCCCCGGTTGAGCTTGTATAGCTCACACTCTCATCGCCATTGATCGCATCAACTGCTTCAAGGCCGACGGATTCAAAGCCTGTAGTGTCTTCGCCAAGGGCCTCTTCAACGATGTAGGTGCTTTCACCTGCGGCGGGTTGGGAGCCATTGGTGGCCGCGGCCGCGATTGGGAGATCATCGGCCGCTGAACCCGATGATTCGCTCGAATATTCTACAGTTTGTGTGGTGTCTGGCATGTTTGCGTCCTCCTACTCTTGATGCCAGCCGCTTTCTACCATGAGTAGCCTGTGTTGATTATGGAACACACAAGGAACCAATATTTAAATTTGAGTCATTACTTTTTATAAATCTACGAATACTTGTACGAAAACTATATAATTACTGCGCTGATTATCAGTATTCAAATTGAGTATTTAGTCAGCGATACCAGAGCGGTACGAGCATGACGTCACGTCAGGCGGAATTGCTTGGATCAAATAATCTAATACCAGCGCGATTTTCGACGGTTTCGGTCGGTTATCGTCCTCATGGTTTCGATGGGCGCTGAGTGACTCCGAATACGGGGAGCAAGAGAGCCAAACACGGGTCTGGAGATGACCAGGATCGAGGGGCGTTTCTCTGGTGTTCGCAGCATCACCGCGCTAGAGCAGGGGCGTCGAAAGGAACGCTCCATGCCGTCAGCCCCAATCACCAAAGACAGCCATCTCTACCTCATTGATGCGTCGGCTTACATCTTCCGCGCCTATCATGCGCTGCCGCCCCTGACACGGAAGTCTGATGGTTTGCCGGTCGGGGCGGTGTCCGGTTTCTGCAACATGCTCTGGAAGCTGCTCGAAGAGTTGAAAGGGGATGATCGGCCAACACATTTCGCCTGCGTGTTCGACAAGGGCTCCTACACGTTTCGGAACGACATGTATTCAGATTACAAGGCGAACCGCGATGCCCCGCCGGAGGATCTCCGTCCGCAGTTTCCCATTGTGCGCGAGGCCGCCATCGCCTTTGCGACCCATGCGCTGGAATTGGAGGGCTATGAGGCCGACGATCTGATCGCGACCTATTCGCGCCAGGCCGAGGCGAAAGGAGCCCGCGTCACCATCGTGTCATCGGATAAGGATCTGATGCAGCTTGTCTCCGAGACAACGGTCATGCTCGACACGATGAAGAACAAGACGCTCGATATTGCAGCGGTACATGAGAAGTTCGGGGTCGGGCCCGACAAGGTGATCGATGTCCAGTCCCTGGCCGGCGACAGTGTCGACAATATTCCAGGCGCACCTGGTATCGGTGTGAAGACAGCGGCGACCTTGATCAACGAATATGGCGATGTCGACACGCTGCTCGACCGTGCCGAAGAGATAAAACAGCCGAAACGCCGCCAGACCCTGATCGACCATGCGGACAATATCCGCATGTCGCGGGATCTCGTAACGCTGAAGACCGATGTCCCTCTGGAGGTGCCGGTGGAAGATCTTGCCGTCGCAGATCCAGACCCGGCAGACTTGATCGGGTTTCTTGAAAAAATGGAATTCCGGACGATTACGCGTCGTGTGCGGGAGGCGCTTGAACTCGACGGAACCATTGAGGAGCCGGACCCTGCGGACGAGGGGGTTGACCGCTCCAAATATGAAACTGTGCAGGATGTCGCCGCGCTCGAAGCCTGGATCGAAAAATGCCGAACAGCTCAGGTTTTCGCGATAGACACCGAGACCGACAGCCTCGACCCGGTGGCCGCAAATCTAGTTGGTATCTCTCTCGCGACCGCGCCGAATGAGGCCTGCTATATACCGCTCGCCCATGTCGACCCGGAATCGGGCGGCGATGGCGACATGTTTGGAGCTGATCCGCCCCGTCAGCTTCAGATGCAGGCTGCGCTTGGCCTCATAAAGCCCTTGCTCGAAGATCCGGCCGTTTTGAAGATCGGTCAGAACATCAAATATGATATCAACGTGTTTGAGAAAGTCGGTATACGAATGGCTCCCGTTGATGACACAATGCTGTTGTCATTTGTGCTGAATGCTGGGACCCACAATCATGGCATGGACACGCTGTCCGTTCGTTACTTCAATCACACACCCATTCCGTACAAAGAGGTTGCCGGCACGGGCAAATCTCAAGTGACTTTCGACAAGGTGCCTCTCGACAAGGCGACCGAGTATGCGGCCGAAGATGCCGATATCACGCTGAGGCTGTGGCATCAGTTCAAGCGACAGCTGCCGGCTGCGCAGGTGACGACCGTCTATGAAACTCTCGAGCGGCCTCTGGTTCCAGTGATTGCCGATATGGAACGCGCGGGAATAAAAGTGGATCGGGATGTGCTGTCTCGTCTGTCGTCTGACTTTGCCCAGCGTATGGCCGCTTATGAGGCCGAAGCCTATGAGCAGGCGGGGCGTGAGTTCAATATGGGCAGCCCGAAACAGCTGGGTGAAATCCTGTTCGATGAGATGGGGATAGACGGCGGCAAGAAGACGAAGACGGGGGCTTGGCAGACGGGGGCGGATGTTCTCGAGGATCTGGCCGCCGCCGGTCACGATTTGCCTCAAACTATTCTTGCTTGGCGGTCTCTTTCGAAACTGCGCTCGACCTACACTGAAGCTTTGCAGGCGGCGATCAATTCAGAAACTGGCCGTGTCCATACAAGCTTTGCCATGGCTGCCGCGCAAACAGGCCGATTGTCCTCGTCAGATCCAAATCTGCAAAATATCCCGGTACGGAACGAAGAAGGGCGCAAGATTCGTGAAGCCTTTATCGCGGAGCCGGGTCATGTCCTGATTTCAGCGGATTATTCTCAGATCGAGTTACGCCTGTTGGCACACATCGCTAACATTGATGCCTTGCAACAGGCCTTTAAAGACGGCCTGGACATCCATGCCATGACGGCGAGCGAAATGTTCGATACCCCGATTGAGGGGATGGACCCAATGATCCGCCGGCGTGCCAAGGCGATAAATTTCGGGATCATTTACGGCATTTCCGCCTTCGGATTGGCCCGGCAATTGTCCATTCCGCGCGATGAGGCTTCAGCCTATATCAAATCATACTTCGAGAAGTTCCCCGGCATTCGGGCCTATATGGATGAGACCAAGGCCTTTGCGACGGAGAACGGATACGTCCAGACCGCGTTTGGCCGCCGGCTGAACATCGATCTGAAGAACGCCAAAGGACCATCACGCGGGTTTGCGGAACGCCAGGCAATAAACGCACCCATCCAGGGCTCTGCCGCGGATGTGATCAAGCGCGCGATGGTGCGGATGCCGCAGGCGCTTCAAGATGCGGGCCTGAAAACGCGCATGCTCTTACAGGTTCATGACGAGCTTATCTTCGAGGCCCCGGAAACCGAGGCGGAGAAGGCCATCAAGGTCGTCCGGGACACAATGGAAGGCGCGCCGCTTCCAGCGCGAGAGATCTCCGTTCCACTCGTGGTCGATGCCGCTGCCGGGGACACATGGGCGGAAGTGCACTAAATCTCGCAGCTACGTGTCGGTTCCCTCTTCCCCCAACTCGAATCCTCGCCTAAGAGACCCGCTTAGCACACAATTCAAGCTCAGGCCGTATCGAGGCAGCCGCCTCGCATGCGTCTGCGCGCGCGACGGCGAGGACAATGCGCATGCCCAAACGTAAGGATATCCAGTCCATACTTGTTATCGGCGCAGGGCCGATCATTATCGGTCAGGCCTGCGAGTTTGACTATTCCGGCGTTCAGGCGATCAAGGCGCTGAAAGACGAGGGGTATCGGGTGATCCTCGTCAATTCCAATCCGGCGACGATCATGACCGATCCCGGGCTCGCGGATGCCACATATATAGAACCGATCACGCCAGATTTTGTCGAAAAGATCATAGCCGCGGAAAAGCCGGACGCACTTTTGCCGACAATGGGCGGGCAGACGGCTCTGAATTGCGCGCTCAATCTGCAAAAGGCCGGTGTGCTCGACAAGTACAAGGTCGAGTTGATCGGAGCCCGGGCGGACGCGATTGAAAAAGCTGAAGACCGCGAGCTCTTCCGTAAGGCGATGGATCGGATCGGCTTGGAAAACCCGCGCGCGTCGATCATTCAAGCGCCAGAAATCAAGAACGACGCCGGCGATGTGGTCGACTATGATCGCCTCACCGGGCTCAAATTGGCCTTGGACGTTCTCGACGAAATTGGGCTTCCGGCAATCATCCGTCCCGCATTCACTCTGGGCGGAACGGGCGGCGGCGTGGCCTACAACCGGGAACAGTATGAAGAGATCATCCGATCCGGCCTTGCGGCTTCGCCCGTTGCTCAAGTCCTAGTGGACGAGAGCCTGCTCGGCTGGAAGGAATACGAGATGGAGGTTGTTCGCGATAAGGCGGACAATTGCATTATTATCTGCGCCATTGAGAATGTGGACCCGATGGGCGTTCACACCGGCGACTCAATAACGGTGGCACCGGCGCTCACTCTGACAGATCGAGAATACCAGGTGATGCGAAACGCGTCTCTGGCAGTATTGCGCGAGATTGGCGTTGAAACGGGTGGCTCGAACGTCCAGTTCGCGGTCAACCCTGATGACGGCCGGCTGGTTGTGATTGAGATGAATCCGCGCGTATCGCGCTCGTCTGCGCTTGCATCAAAGGCCACCGGTTTTCCGATTGCAAAGATCGCCGCAAAGCTCGCCGTTGGGTACACGCTTGATGAACTCGACAACGATATCACCGGTGTCACGCCGGCGAGCTTCGAACCGACAATCGACTACGTTGTGACCAAAATCCCGCGCTTTGCTTTTGAGAAGTATCGCGGAGCCGAGCCAGTCCTGACAACAGCCATGAAATCCGTCGGCGAGGCCATGGCCATCGGTCGCAGCTTCCAGGAGAGCGTACAAAAAGCGCTATGTTCTCTGGAAACCGGGCTGACCGGATTTAACGATCTAGAGTTTGCAGACCTCGACGCGGTCAAAGCGGCGCTCGTTGTTCAATCACCCGATCGATTGCTCATTGTCGCCGAGGCGCTTCGTCGAGGGATGAGCGTGGAGGATGTCCACACAACAACCTCCTACGACCTTCGATTCGGTCTCGACGATCTCAGCGATCTGGCGAAGGAACCAAAGG
>JBCBUY010000074.1:0-15869 GCA_039817885.1 Pseudomonadota bacterium
GGCCGAGCATGTTTATAGCACCGTGAACGCTTGTCTTAGTCGTTTGTACGGGATCGAACTGATAATGGATTGGACTGGCTGGACAGGCCAAATTGTAGATTTGATCCACTTCCACAAAAAGTGGAAAGGTGACGTCATGGCGCAGCAGTTCAAACCGCGGATGACCGATAAGGTGAGCAATATTATCCCGCGTTCCAGTGAAGAAATTGTCCACGCAAAGGACATCATAGTCGCGCTCAATTAAGCGATCGCAGAGGTGACTTCCAAGGAATCCGGAACCGCCCGTAACAAGAATGCGTGGTCTCAAGTGCATAAATTATCAAACCTCGCGGGGAATGCTCTTGAGTTGCCAAGGGGCCGCTGAATATCGTTTGAGTGTCGGAGAAGATTTTTAAAGCTACCGCACTCACACGGGCACCGGTCCATGTAAGATCTTGATTATTACCTGCTGATTAGCAGACGCCACACCTAGATCAGTAGCAGGGTGGACCCGTCAGTCAATAGAGCCGGGCAAATGGTCTTCGTCTTTACTTGAATTTCGGACGGCTACTTGACCCATATGAATTCGGCCGTGGTCAAAATTATAGGGCCGCGTGCTGCTGGAGGGTATTCGACAAATGTGGAATGCTGATGCAGGCAGGGATGATCGAGACGGAATTTCGGAATTTAAAGGGCGATGGCAAAATCCAAGGGGATAAACAAATCTCCGTCGAAAAAGAAAGCCTTGGCGAATAGGCCGGCACCGCCCGGACCGCGTCACGAATTGGAGTCGGTGATGCGCACGGTCGCATCTGAAATGTGGGACGCTGCAACAATTCAGGCTTTCGTCGCAAAAACCGTCGATGCGATCCTAAAGCGACGTGCTGTCCCCTTCGAAAACGTTCAAACCCCTCGGCTCGATATCGCTGTCCCAGCATTCGAAGCGATGAGATATTGCCATCTTCGCAACGAAATAGCGGCACTTATTGCCGCGTCCATGGATAACCGCAGCGCGAATGATCTGCATCCGTCCTTCGTCGAAATTCTCCGGCAACTCACGAGTGACGAAGTGGCACTCCTCGGCACCATGCCCGTTGGGGAGGGGGTGGTCGCCATGGGACACATCCACGAAACCCTGGGGCAGGGACGAACACGCATCATCCATCGAAATGTCATTCCACCGCGACATGCCAGAGCCTGTCAAACGCGCGCTTGCATTCCTGCCTATATCGATAATTTGCTGCGGCTGAAGCTGTTAGATGTGCCGCCCGGTTTGGAAATAGGTGAAAGTGCGCCGTATCAAGCCATTCTGTGCAACAAGTTTTGCGAACCGCTTTTCAAGGGGCGTGGCAGACAAGGCACCTATCGCCTGGAGCGAAGCCTGGTGTCGGTCACGGATCTTGGGCAGCGGTTTCGATTGGCCTGCCTCGTGAGCTGAGGCGACAAGTGAATAAAACACACCGCTGACGATCGTCCGTCATGGGCTGGCGGGGACTGCGTCCTCGTCACCGGAGATGACAGCCGCTATACCACCAAGCGCTGCCCCGGCGATCACAGAGCCTCCGACAATCGCGCCGGTCCCAAGACCGCTACTTGCAGTGGCACCGCCGGCGACCGTGCCTGCCTCGGCACCCTGAGCCGGCACCTCAGAGCCAGCGGCCAAGGAGGGGGGGTCGATCCGGATGTCCGCGATGGGGCACGCATTTTCACCAATGACAATCGTCTCCAGACCATCAAGGATCGCCATGCAGGTATCAAACTTTAGCTCAACCCCGCCCCCGGGGCGCGTAACAATTCTGTCCCCAAGCCTTAACTCGTCTCCCCTGGCAACCGTCTGACTAAGCCCAGCTCTGAAAAGCCAGACGGCACCAGGATCACCATTTGTGCTATGAACGGTCGCAAGTGTGGGAGTGTCAGAAAGAGCGGTCGGCGCAAGAAGCACCAAAGATGCCGCCACTAGGAGAAGTTCTCTTGGCATCATTAAGTGTCTCCCGGTCGAGCTGTTGAGCGCTGTTGGACTATACGAAATGAAGAGGTGGGCAGGTACAACCCGTAGGGGAATTGCCGAAGGTCGCGCCTCTTGCCCCGTGCTTTGCACGCGGGATTATCTACAACCGTCTCTCAGATACGCGAATGCCCATACTGACTGGCGCCAACAGACTGGATCAATCCCGGTGACATGCGCGAATCAAGTAGCCAGTCCCCTAAATTACAACTTTTGATATGTACTGCTAGCTCAAAAATGAAGGTTGAGTAATAAAATAATTCGCATTTTAGGATATGTGCGCTGGCTGGGAGGTGGGGCGTGGACAAGGAAGAAGCGCCCGTTTGGTGCGCTGTGCAAACGATTGCCGGGAAGGAAGATGTCGCTCGCTTTCATTTGCGAAGACAGGGCTTTCGGGTCTTTTGTCCCAAATTGCCGTCGACCATCAAAAGGGGGCGCTCTTTTAAACAGGAAACAAGGCCTCTCTTTCCGGGATACTGTTTTGTTGGTGTCGAACCAGTGACCCGAAAATGGCGACCGATCACCGGTACATTAGGGGTGTCGAAGCTCGTTATGTTCGGAAATGCCCCGGCAAGAATGCCGAGCGGTGTTGTTGAAAAGATGATCGCACAGAGCAATTCCGATGGCTGTCTCACCTGTGATCGGGACCTTAAATCGGGCGATCAAATACGTCTGATCGGCGGTCCCTTCGACGATTGGTTGGGTCAGGTTGTCAATATAAAGGCATCCGACCGCGTTATTATCCTCATCGATCTGCTGTCGCGACAAACCCCCATGACGGTTCAGCGTTCGCAATTAAGGTCAGTTGACCCCGCTTCAGGGATTTCAGCATCGCTAGGAGGGTGAGGAGTGCTTGGCTTCGGATCTCTAGGATGAGAGAGGGGTGACATGGACGGTTTCGATCCTCGTTTAGAAACGCGCCCCCTTGATCGCGGTTCCTCAACGGGACGAATACTTTCCCCTGTATTCCGATACCTTACACGACGCAGATATCAGGTGCTCGGTGGCTTTTTATTTGCCGCGGTTTTGCCCGGGATAATATATCTACTAGCGGGCGGTCGCTCCAACACTGGAGCATCGTACCATAATACCCTACTGGGCTCCCTATTTGCTGTCGCACTCGGATTCTTGATCTACCAAAAAGTCACTACGATCCCGAGAGCCAGCGCGGTCACCAAGATTATTCCGATCTTCGTCGGGGTATATGGCGCGCTAGCGGTCTCTTTTCTGATCTACGGCGTCAAGTATAATTATGCTCCGCTCTCAATCAGTATGTGTTTAGCGGTGCTCTGGTTTGAAATCTGTGATTTGTTCGCTTTAAAATTGCCAAAACCGAAATTTGGATATGTGGGCCGCCTGCTTGAATCGCAGTGCATCGGAGACGTCAAAAACCGTTTCGATGTATTGGCCAGCCCCCAACATGCCGAGAATATACCAAGACTTCCCTCGATTGCCGATTTTCGATCAGATGATCTTTCTCCCGAATGGGAAAACTATTTGTCTGAAGTCACCTCCGCCGACCGACCGCTATTCGATTCAGAAAAGTTCTTTGAGTCGACAGAAGGTTGCGCCCGTGTGTCAGACCTTGTTCGGCATACGATCGACCAAGTTCACCCGGATTCAATATATATTCCGGTAAAAAAGTATATTGATACTTTTGTAGCGTTGATTGGCTTAGCAGTCTTGATGCCATTATTGGTCGTGCTTGCGCTGATTGTAAAGATCGATAGCCCCGGCCCTGTTTTCTTTGTGCAAGAAAGGGTTGGGTATCGGGGCAAAGCCTTTCAGATGATAAAATTTCGTTCAATGATCCATCATTCGAACAGCAGTACCCGCGCTTCGGATATCACGCTGAAAAATGATCCCCGCATAACGCGTGTAGGACGATTTTTGCGTGTATCGCGCTTGGACGAACTACCGCAATTATTAAATGTTTTGTGGGGCGATATGAGCATCATCGGACCGCGTCCAGAAACGCGCAAATTATCCCAATATTACGGTGCCGAGATCCCGAACTATAAATTTCGGCATGTCGTTCGGCCAGGGATTACCGGATGGGCACAAGTTCGCCAGGGTCACGTCACTGATATTCGTGACGTGCATAAAAAACTCGAATTCGATTTCTTCTATGTCAAGAACATGTCGATCTGGCTGGATCTTTTGATCTGTTTGAAAACCGTCAAGGTGATGATTACGGGGCGTGGCGCGAAATAGCGAAACCGCTGATCAGAAATCTCAAGCGAAACAATTTATCAGGGTGATCTGACGCGCCATCCGATCGTCCCTGCGCGTTATCTTCAGACTAAAGAAAAGGCTGCGACGCGGTTGCACGTTCCTGGGAGGAAAAAGGAGAAGAAATGCAAGTTGTCTTGTAAAATAGACAAACTGCCCGCGCCGCAGCCAGACTTAGTCGGCTCTCTCACCAAAATCTTTTAAATCAGCGATTGCTCCGATGAGCCAATTTCGATGGGCGTCAAGGCGGTCGATCATATGTAGCGACTCGTCTTTAACACCATCGGTCATGTCTGCCCGCCACCGATCAAGCTCGACAATCTGCTCGTTCAGCCAGTCGAGCGTGTTTCCATGTGTTCCCGTCATCGCCATACATGACCTCCAAGCGTGTGCGTACTCAAACACAAATGCGAATGAGTTGCAATAACTAATATTGCCTGGTCCACACCGTAGTGAGCAGATGGTTTCTCATTGATGGGAGAAACCTCTTGCGCCAAGAACTGGACTTTTCTGCCGGTCGCATTACCCCTGAAGACCCATCATGAAACCTGTCCAGCAATACAAATCCTTGGTCTTCGGAGCATAGTGCCATGTCGATTGACGCCGATACGCCCCGCCGGACGCTCATCGAGACGCTTGAAGATATTGGCGAGACGTCACCCGAAGACGGTCTCAGCCTCGGCGCGATTCGCGACCGGTTAGATCAAAGTGCTTTCGGCGCGTTGCTCATTGCGCTTGCCATGCCCGTCAGCATTCCTCTTCTATATGGCGTCCCACAAATCGTGGCCGTTCCGATGCTGCTTCTTTCAGCGCAGATGGTGATGGGGCGGAAAGAGCCATGGCTGCCGGCCCGGCTCGCAACCCGCACAATCTCCAGGTCCGGTCTGCAGCAAATGGCGCGCGGGGCACGTAAATGGTTCGGCTGGGTTGAGCGCCTGGCCTTTCCGCGCCTGACCTTCCTGGCTAGCCGCCCGGCCGAACGCATCATCGGCGTATTTCTTTGTATCTTTTGCACATCGATCCTGATCCCGCTGCCGGCAACCAACACAGTTCCCGGCATCGCAGTAGCGATTGTGGGGTTTGGGCTGCTGGCAAAAGATGGATTGTTGATCCTGCCAGGTCTTGCCCTTGGCAGCGCCTGGGTCACCGGCCTGATCCTGGTGGGGGAGCGGATCACAGACTTAGTTCGAAATTTGATATCGAGCATTATTTGAAAATCTGTCGATTAGTCGCATTGCAAGTTTGCGGCGCTTGCGCAAACTGAGGCACATGTATTCGAGTCTCGCCCGCTATCTAACTGGGCCGTCCTGGCCATTACTGGCTATACTCGCCTCAGTTGCCATGCTGGCCGGTGCCCATGCATTTGAAGCCATCGGTAAGATGGCTCCATGCCCGCTCTGCCTGCGGCAGAGGGATGTTTATTGGGCCGCAATCGCCATGGCGGCAACGGGGCTGATACTCTGGCAACGCGGACCGGCGGGGCGGAAGCTAATTGCCCTTAATGTCATGCTGGGCCTGGTATTTCTGACAGGGGCCGTTGTTGCCGGATATCATGCCGGCGTCGAGTGGGATTGGTGGCAGGGCCCAGCGGGATGCTCCGGCGGCGGCGTTGCGGACATTACCAACCTTGATTTGACCGCGGCGCTCGACCGTCGGATCGCGACCGTCTCTTGCACGGAGGCCCCCTGGCGAATGTTTGGAATATCCATGGCCGGTTATAACGCGGCCATTTCCGCGGGCCTCGCGGCACTCAGCTTTGCGGCATCAAGCTTCGTGTCGACAATTGCGCGTCGAAATCTTCAGGCCGCCGAATAAGGGGTCAGCTTTCCAGCTCTACATCCCAATAGAGATAATCGATCCAGGTATCGTGCATGAAACCTGGCGGGAACCGCCGGCCCATTTCTTGGAGTTGATAATGGGTCGGGCGTTCGGGCTTTCGTGCCGGGAACATCCCAGCTTCCTTCGGCAGTCGACCGCCTTTGCGCAAATTGCACGGCGAGCATGCTGACACGATATTTGTCCAACTCGTCCGTCCACCCTTTGAGCGCGGGATGACATGGTCGAATGTCAGATCCCCAGTCGCCCCACAATAGGCACACTGAAATCCATCGCGAAGGAAGAGATTGAACCGTGTAAAGGCCGGAGGCCGATTTTGATTGACGAATTCATGGAGCGCAATGACGCTCGGCAAACGCATTTCAAAGCTCTGCGATCGAACCACTTGATCGTATTCAGCGATCACTTCGACGCGGTTCAAAAAAACGGCTTTAACGACGTCCTGCCAACACCATAATGACAGCGGATAATAACTTAATGGCCGGAAATCGGCATTTAGGACCAGCGCTGGAGCCCCTTTAGGCGCTTCTGGCGAAGAATCATTCATGATCGCGTCCCTCCTGCGACCTGTTGTTTTTACTGCATTTTACCCAACTGAAAGCGTATCTCCTTTGATCTCGCGCGGAGTGTTACTGATTCCTTCCGACAAGATTATGACAATCACGCTCTTTGGCTAGACCCTTCGGCCTGAACCAGAGGATTGTTTCAGCCTGATCGGTCGTGGTGAAGCCAGGCCCAAAGAAGGTGAGCGGCCACGCCTCGCCACGGACGCCAGGCGTCTGCATGGGCTGTAAAAGCAGCCTTATCCATCCGATCTTCCGCCCCCGACAGACGTTTATAGGCTTCCATCAAGCCGAGATCGGCCGTTGGAAACGCGTCAAGTTCCGCCCGGGCGTAAAGAAGGAACAGCTCAGCCGTCCAGGGTCCAATGCCCTTTACGGACAAGAGTTCAGCTCGTGCATCGGCAACCGATGCATTGATCACTCGATCAAGATCCAAAGCGCTGCTGGTACATGCTTCAGCAACCGATTTCATATGTCGGATTTTCGGTCGGGACAGGCCGAGGCTGCGCAATTCATCGTCCGTTGCATCAATCACAGCTTGGGGCGTCACGTCGACAAAACGGTCTTTCACCCGGCTCCAGATGGCCGCCGCCGCTTTCACCGAAATCTGCTGATAGGCAATTGTTGTCGCAATGGTTTCATAGGCCACGGGCCGGTCGCGCCAGGCAGGTAACCCGCAGTCTTCATAGGCTTTGCCCAGCGCCGGATCGGCATCCGCAAGCGCTTCACAGGCCGCAGCCAAGGTGTCGGGATCCGGGCTCAATTCGCGGGCAGGGGCGCTGTCTCCCCACAATATTGCGGCAGCGCGGCAATCGCTTGGCCTAGAAATGTAATGTCGCCCTCGCGGAATGTGATGGGTGCGAACCCGCCATTCTCCGAAACCGTTGCGACAGCACTGATCCCAGTTTCGATCTCGTCGGTCAGCTGTCCCGCATTTCTAAGAGCACCGATTAGTGGGTCGGGCTCATCCAGACGGATATTTATGATACCATCGACCGTGCAACTCTGAGCGGGTAAACGAATGTCTCCCTTCGCTCCGAGGTGAACCGGTCCCCAATTTATCAAAAGCTGCGCAAGATCGAGAGATGGCTCTGCGTCAGTATCCGTCGGATTAGGCAAATAGGGATTGCTGCGGGCGAGGAATGAAGCAACATTGGTGAACTCAACGCGCAGCGCGAGATCATCAACGGTGTTGCCGAGCCAGCTTATGGACTCAGGGACCGATGGAGTTGAAATTGAGCTGGCGTCAACCGCCAATCGGATCTTGCTCAGATCCTCCCGCGGAGTGCCCCAACTAAGTGAAAACTCCTCCAGCTCAATAGGGCCATCAGAAAGGATGATATCGGAGTCATGGAGAGAAATTGAGAACCGCTCAATATGGGTGTCTGTCCAGCTGAGACTGGCGACTGATTTCGAGCTCAACATCGCGGTGATTGGCTCCTCCCCCCTGAGATCGAAGCGGTTTCGACCGGGAGAACGACCAATCACATGATAAAAATTCCATGGCTGCATGATCAGCTGAAGTTCTTGGCCCGTCCAATCCACACCATTGGAGCGATCGGCAAACCTTGGCTCGGAGACAGATAGGGCGAAGCGATAAGGGTACCCGGCGAGCTTTTTTTCAGAATACTCGACGATATTCCCCGCTGCGCGTTGCTCAGCAATCCAGGCGTCTATGCCCTTGTCCAACTCGCCGCGCATCCAGAACCAATAGGCCGAATATGCCGCCGCCAATAAACCAAAGATGACAAATGGTGCGTATAGCCAAAATCGGGATGGACGAGGTGTGTCTACCGTCATCACGAGGGCTCCGTTTGCAGGTCCGACCGGCGTCGTCCCTGATGGGCCAGGCCTTCATCAAGCAGGCGATCACAAGCAGGCTCAATCGTGTTCTGAAGTTTGGCCATGAAGTCCTGCTTGTCGAGCCCCGGTCCGATAGGTGGCAAAATCTCTATGACGACCTTACCCGGGCGACGCCGGATTCCGTGAGCGGGCCAGCACAGACCAATATTGTTGGCAACCGGAACAACAGGGACATTCAGCCCCTTATACATCGCGAATACGCCCGATTTGTACTGCGGTGGGGATCCGGGGGCGACGCGAGTGCCTTCGGGAAAGATCAGCAGCTGACGGCCTTTGTCATGGTTCATACGCTTTTTCGCCGCCTCGACCATGCTTCGTAGCGTTTTAGACCCGCCGGATCGGTCAATAGCGATCATATCGGTGCGCAGGGCATACCAGCCGAACATGGGATACCAAAGCAGCTCCCGTTTGATAACGATCGCGGGGTGAGAGAGCACAAGCCAAGGAACAAAAGCATCATACATGCTTTGATGTTTGCTAGCCCAAATAAGCGGACCCTTTGGGATATTGTCCGCGCCGCGGATCTCGGTTTCGATATTTGCGATGACCCGGAGGCTCCATCGCACATTCTTCATCCAAAACCGCACAGCCCAAACAGCAAAGCGGCGAGATACCAGCATGCCGGGTAGGAATGCGAAGGCCAGAACCACCATGGTCCCGTAAATCCAGAGGACGAAAAGCACCGAACGGATCATCAGTGTCAGCCTAAACGAAGATTGGTGACACGCCACTTCAGCCATTCTGCGACCAAGCCGCGAAATGACCGCGCATCATCGAACGGTGCCGCGGGATTGATCCGGGTTCGAACAGGATAGGGTATCATTTCGATATTTGGCATCGTATTCCCGAGTAAGAGAAGGCTCCGTGGCATATGATAGTCTGATGTCACAACAATAATCGTCTCATATGAGTTGCCGATCGCCCACTCGGCAGACTCTTCGGCATTTCCGACAGTGGTCTGGGCGGTGTAGCCAAATTCCACGCAGCATGCATAGGTTTCAGGTGCGCCGCCAGCCCGCCTTGCGAGTTCCTCGACGGTAATGTCTGGATTGACGCCGGAGATCAGCGCCGTCGGGGCGTGGCCAGCTTCAATCAACTGAAGCGCCGCCGCAATGCGAAGCCCTGATCCGCCCGTCAGAACGATAATCGCATCCGCGGTTGGGGTGTTTGGGGGCTTGGTTTTCGCCGTTCTTTGACAAAATCCGAAAAAATCGAGCACGATGAGGCTCAGGGCCAAGACGATCGCGAGAAGGGTCCACTTTCTGCCCAATGGCTTAAACCGTGTCGGCGAGGGACCTGACAACAGTGATCCTCGCGGCCATTCTTGCGGCAAAGCCGGCGACAATTGGAGACAGGATCAAAATGATCAGATCCCAAAGGTCGAGGCTCAGCTGCGGCAATAACCAAGCCCGCTCGGGTGTTGCCGAATTCGCGGAAAATAGCATCAATGCGACACCGCCAAGGGCGGCGAGCGCTCCAACAGATCCAGCCTGAAGGCCGAGAATCCAGAAGCGTCGCTCAAACAAATTGGCGATAAACCGGTCCTCTGCACCTGAAAGGTGCAACACATCCACAATGTCCCGCCGAGCGAGGAGAGCCGCGTGAGTGGCGAACGCGATCACGGCAATGGCGGTCGCCGCCAACAGGGCAACGGCACCAAGGGCAACCAGACGGATAGTCCCGAGCGAGCGTCTCACATCGCCGGCCCAGTCAGCGTGATCGTCGACACGCGCCGACAGCCCCGCTTCGGTCAGGACGCGCTCAATGTCGGGGCCAATACGTCCTGAGTTCGGAGCGGTGCGCACTTCTATCAAGACAGGTAATGGAAGACTTGCGGGTAGGCCGTCCCGCCCAAACCAAGGTGCCAGCAGATCTGCGGCTTCGTCTCGATCGATCAGCCTGGCACTCTCAACGCCTTCCATGTTTGCAACAATCCGCTCGGCATCACGCGCCGATCGGCTGTCCACGTCAATTAGGCGAACCGTGATTTCACCTTCAACTTCGCTTGTCCAATCGGCCGCCGCGCCATAGGTGGCCCTTGCCGAAAGCGCGGCCATAGCGGCAAGGAAACAGAGCGCGCAAACGACGAAAAAAAGTGCAGATTCCCGCGCATCGCTGACGGGCAGAAGCGGGGCTTCCCGCGATTTCGTGCTCATGATGCCAATCCGTGTTCTGCGTCCTGCACCAGAAGACCATGTTGCAGCCTGAGAACCGGCGCATCAAGCTTGCGCACAAGAGAAAGATCATGGGTCGCAATCAGCACGCTGGCACCAAGGCGCTGGCTGAGCTCCCAGAACAGCCGCATCAGCCGCATCCCCATATCCGGGTCGACATTACCGGTCGGCTCGTCAGCGATCAGCAAATCGGGTTTACCGACCAGCGCCCGGGCAATTGCAACGCGCTGCTGCTCGCCGCCAGAAAGCGTTGCCGGTTTGGCATGAAGCCGTTCGCCGAGGCCGACCCAACGGAGAAGCTCTTCGACATCTTCTCGATAGTCTTTTTCGTTCCGGCCGATCACCCGAAGGGGGAGGGCGGCATTCTCATAAGCCGTCAAATGCTCCAATAGTCGGAATTCTTGAAAGACGATTCCGATCCGCCGACGAAGCGCCGATAATTGTTTGCGTTTGAGCGTACTTGTGTTCTGCCCAAACAGGTAAACATCTCCCGTGCTTGGTCGCATGGCGAGATAAATCAGTTTTAACAGGCTCGTTTTTCCGGCTCCGGAAGCGCCGGTTAGAAATGTGAAAGAGCCCTGTTTCAGCTCGATATTGAGGTCGCTGAGCACCTCGTCCGATGTGTCATAGCGAAGTGACACTTGATCGAAACGGACACTCGGCGCGTCAAAAATGTCAGGGCGAATATGGCGAGTCATGCTGGCTATGGTTAAGGAGAATCTCTAAATGAAGTATTCCTCTGAACTGGAACTATGTCCAAGGCATGATCCTCACCTGTCCATCTTGCGAGACGCAATACTTCGCCGACGATGATAGCATTGGCGATAGTGGACGCAGCGTGAAATGCGCCGCATGCGGGCACTCCTGGCATGTCCATGGATCTGGCGGCATTGAAGAGGATGTTCCAGCGACCGTAGCGGGCGGCGCGCACGAGGCTTATCGGGAGCGCGTCCGCGAACGCAAACGCCGCAAAAGCCGTCTGGCGGCCACAAGCGCTTGGTTTTCGACCGCGCTGGCCTCGCTGCTCATTGTCGGCGGTCTTGTTGTGTTCAGAAATGATGTTGTCCGTGTCTGGCCACAGGCTGCCGAGGCCTACAAGGCTGCTGGTCTTGAGGTAAACCGGTTTGGCTTGGATTTCGTCTCGGTTGACGCCAGTCGCACCTTTGACGGCACCATGCCGATCCTGACAATTTCCGGCACCGTCACAAATGTCACGGCGATTTCCCAGCCAGGATCAAGTGTCCGTATTGGACTTCGCGATGAAGTCGGTGCCGAGGTGGCCTCCTTGATTGCGCCGATGGACACATCGGAGATTGCCCCCGGAGCGTCCGCCAATTTTTCGACCCGGCTTGAAAATCCGCCCGTCGAAGCCTTTGACCTGGAACTTTCTTTTGTTGCGCCCGATGGCGGCTTCTCGCTCTTCCGCGGCGCTGGCCGGGTAGGTGCCGCCGAGCCCGACACAACTTTACCCGCCCCACCCCTTGAGGAAGCGCCTTCATCCAATGACAGACCTGCACCCTGACGACATTAGCGTTCTCCTCGATGAGGACGAACTTATGGCGAAGATCGACGCCCTCGCCGCTGAAATTGCTCCGCACCTGGAAGGGGAGTGGACAGCGGTCAGCATTCTCATCGGGGCAACGCCGTTTACGACCGATCTGATGAAGGCGCTCGCCCGGCGAGGGGCCCACCCAGTGCTCGATGTCATTTGGTTGGAGAGCTACAAGGACGAAAAACAAAGCTCCGGTCGGGTCACCGTCCGCGCAGATCTCTCTCGCCCTGTCAAAGGACGCGGTATCCTGTTGATAGATGATGTCTTCGACACGGGCAGAACGCTGCAATTTGCGAAGACGCACATCCTGGCAAAGGGTGCCCGCGAAGTGCTGACCTGCGCCCTCGCCCGCAAACCCTGGGCCCCGACGGATGAGACAGATGTCGACTTCTGCGCCTATGAAGCCCCCGGAAAATTCCTCGTCGGCTATGGCATGGACGACGCCGGAAAGTATCGCGGCCTGCCATTTATTGGGGCGGTTGAGTAGGGGATAGATTGAGATCTGTCCCCCATGGTCAGGGCCCCTGCCGGGGCCTTCGACGCTGACATCGATCCCCCGGATCGATGTCCGGGCGCGCCGAAGCCCACCCTTTCAGCGCCTCTCTCAGCTCAAAACTGATCCCGCCATGGAGGATGCCGATCTCCGGGGAGAGGCCGGCGGGCGGCGCTCCGGGCGCAACAATCGGCGTCAGTTCACCCGATTGGCGGAGGTCATAAAGCCGCCGGGCGAGGCGTTTCGCGTGGGCTTCGGGCGCATCAAGCACGCGTTGAAGCGCGATGATCCGCCGGGAGAACCGGCGCACGGCGATATGGACCGGTGTCGGACTTCGCTGAACCCCTGAGAAATCCGGCCGTTCGGAAAAATCCATCAGCGGCGGCAGGAGGGAGAGGCGCACCCGGCGCGTTTTCGGGAACACAGCCTGCTCAATATCTCCAAGTGTTTCAGAAGGTTGCGGATCTACATCCTGTTTTTGGACTTTGTTTGTGTTGCGGCCCTCGCTGGGTGTGACGTCCAGCTTCAGGGCGATGAGCATGATCAGCCGGCGGACGAGATTTTCCAGCGCTTTCAGCTTCGTTCCGGCCCGGCGGAGGCGCCATTTGACGGGGGTTCGCTCGGCGATGTGAATGCCCGTCCAGCCGATCAGGCCGATGACAGCAAGGCCGATCTGCTCGATCGCTATGGAAAACAGGGCGTCATCGGTACGCATGGCGTGAGTATGCAGCGGGCACAGGATCGGTCGGATAGATTTGTCTAAGGGCTGCTCCCGGCGGCATTGGAGACATTAGGCATACCTCGTGATATGGACGTCTCACTTTCAGCTAGCGATCATAGACAGTCGCTGTCACTTTGAACGATTTCATACAAATTACACGGCATCTCTATGAGGAGCCGTACACACTCAATCTAGTAATTATTGCCAGCAATGGTTCCGCCACTGGCTCATTGGAATTTTACACGAACGCAGATCGAATAGCGGAGCTAGGGCAGACACTCAGTCGTTTTCCAACGCATGAACGATCCAACCACTTGTTCGAGCTAGGTTCGGAGCGCCCTGAGGACCGTTTCGGATTTTACTTCAGATTGCGAGCCAACGCTCTCAAAAGCATAACGAAATGCCTCGTCCAGATTAGGCTGAACAACAATATGAGTTACAATCAACCGAGCCGGTTTGACGATCCACAGGTTACAGACTTCGCCATTCGAACGGGCACACCTGAACTCCAAAAACTCGGAACGATGCTCAACACCTTCGGAGAGCTAAGACATCAACGATTATTCTGGTCACCAACTCTTACTGTGATCGACAACGAACTCCGATTCCGAGACCGGCGTACGGGAAACAATCTCGAAGCAGCGTTTGAATCGCTACCGAACTCTGATCTCTCCCTGACCCAAACCGGACCTTAGCTCACGCCTGTTCCGGGTGGTCGCCCTCGCAATCGCCCCAGCACCTCAAGCACCGGCTTGGCCACGCGCCCACCAGCCTGGCCAAGGCGCATCGCCCCGGTGAGGCGGGCGCGGATATAGGCCTCCATCTTTTCCTCATCGTCTTCATCGAGCCATTTCAGCACGATGAGGGGGATCATCGCGGCGAGAAGCCCGCGCTTCGAATATTTGTTATAGTCTTCCGAAGGGTCGCCAATGGCGGTCCACACCATATCAGCGACGGACCAGGTGCGCTGCAGGGAATCCCCCGCGACCCAGGGCAGAAAACCCTTTGCTGCGGCTTTGCGCACGGCCTCGCGATTGGGCTCCAGCGCGTCAAGCCAGGCTTTGACGCCAAGGGTGACCTTGTCACGAACGCCCAGCACGTTGAGGTCTGCCGCAGCAATGGTATCGCGCGCCGCGTCCTCTGCCGCATCAAATAGGTGGTCGATCAGATCGATCACACCGCGAGGGGCGGCGAGGGCCTGTTCTCCGGGGCTGAGATCTGCTGAGTCTGCAGCAGATCTGGCCGCCTCATCGGTCCAGCCATCAAAGGCGACATTTGGCAAAAGCGCGTCGAGCCAGCGCGCGCGCAGGGTTGCTGATGGGGTGGTTGCGACCATATCGACTCCATTAACACCCTCAGGTGTAGGCAAGCGGGCCGTCTCGTGTTATGCGCCCGCACGGATTTATGCTAATATTTAGGTTAAACCTGCGGAATGCGACGTAAAGCGCCGCAAAAATTGAGATTTTTTAGGAGAGTGTCCCATCGTACAGATCATCGTACGCGACAATAATGTCGACCAGGCCCTGCGGGCGTTGAAGAAAAAAATGCAACGTGAAGGCCTGTTCCGGGAAATGAAGGCCCGGAATCACTACGAAAAACCTTCCGAAAAGAAAGCCCGTGAGCGTGCTGAAGCTGTTCGCCGGGCCCGTAAGCTGGCCCGTAAGCGCGCCCAGCGTGAAGGTCTGGTCTAGGGAACACCTCCTGACAACTGAAATGAAAAGCCCCTCGCGCTGCCGCGGAGGGGCTTTTTCTGTATTGGCAGGAGATTATTCAGCGGCACCTTGCTTGGCGCGCGCACCCTTGCCCGGAAGGCTCCGCTTGACCCAGTCCATCGCGTCTCCGATGCCGGCACCGTGAACGGCCCCGGCTCGGTAGACCTTGGTGGCGAGCCACATGACAAAGACCGTGGTCGTCGCCATAAGGCCCATTTGGGCCAGCACCTCCATCACGGGCGGTTCGGTTGGGATCCGTAGGATCAGCAGAAATGGCGTAAACAGCGGGAACCAGGACACAGCATTGACGAATGTCGAATTCGGATCATTGAGGGTGAAACTGATCGCAATCAGGGGCAGCATCAGAAGCATCATGAGTGGGCTGATCAGGGTCTGGGCTTCCTGGATCGTGTCGCACAAAGATCCGATGGCAACAAAGATAACGCCATACATCAGATAGCCGAGGACGAGGCTGATCAGGGCGGTGAGAAGGATCTCTGGCCGCGCAATGGTCTCAAGGCCGAGCCAGACGGGCTCCAACATGCCCGCAGGCACACTCGCGGCACCGATGAGAACAAAGGCCAGGCTGAGAAAGCCCCAACTGCCCATCATGGTCAGCGTGACCCCGAACACAGCGGCGAGCTTGCCAGCGAGGAGCTGCGGTAAGCGCACGGAGGTTAAGAGCGTGTCGAAGATCTTGTTCGAGCGTTCCTCAATCGTGTTCATAAGGAGATACTGG
>JBCBUY010000075.1:0-15789 GCA_039817885.1 Pseudomonadota bacterium
CCGGAATTCACCGGCAGTTATGTTCGCGAAAACAAGAGGGGCCGAACCAGTCACGACACTGTCCTCGCCCTCCTTGCGGCACGCCAAGAGACGACAGAACACGCCGGCACCTGCTTTGGATTTCACCTTGGATGGAGCGGCAATAGCCGCCTTCGCGTCGACCGCCTGAACGATGGCCGTACTTTTGTTCAACTGGGCGAGCTTTTGTGGCCCGGAGAGTTGAATCTGGAACCCGGGGAAACCTACCGCACACCGACACTCTTTACGGCTCACACGGAAGACGGGCTGAGCGCGCTCTCGCAGAAATTCCACCGCCATGCGCGAGACAGCGTCCTGGACGGGCGATTACGCAAGAAACCTCGCCCTATCCACTACAACACCTGGGAAGCTGTCTACTTCAACCACGACAAGGACAAGCTCTTTTCTCTGGCAGAAAAAGCCGCACAGATCGGGGCCGAGCGCTTCATTCTGGACGACGGTTGGTTTTCAAGTCGGCGGAGCCCAAACTCTGGCCTTGGCGATTGGTGGCCATCGGAAGATGTCTATCCCGATGGTCTCCAGCCACTTATCGACCACGTCATTCGCCTTGGGATGGAATTCGGGATTTGGGTGGAGCCGGAAATGGTCAACCCGGATTCCGATTTGTTTCGGTCACACCCGGATTGGATTCTCTCGGCAGAAGGCATCGAGCAAATCTCCTCACGCGGACAATACGTGCTCGACCTCACACGAGACGACGTCACAACGTATCTGTTCGAACAAATCGACCGTCTCCTGGCGAATAACCGCATCAGTTATCTCAAATGGGATATGAACCGGGACATTCATCATCCGGGAAGCCGGGGCAAACCAGCAACGCACCGCCAAACCCGGGCAGTCTACGACCTGATCAATCGCGTGCGCAAAGCGCATCCCGATGTGGAGATTGAGAGCTGTGCGTCCGGCGGTGGTCGCGCGGACTATGGTATTCTTCAATATACGGACAGGTTATGGACCTCGGATTCCAATGATGCGCTCGACCGACAGACAATTCAGCGCGGCGCGTCATATCTCTTTCCGCCAGAAATCATGGGAGCCCATGTCGGCCCAGCGACGTGCCACATCACCGGCAGGCGATTACGGATGGAGCTGCGTGTTGCGACGGCCATGTTCGGACATATGGGACTGGAACTCGATCTCAGCGCTGAATCTCAAGAAGATCTCGACATTTTGAAGGCGGGGCTCACCCTTCACAAAAAGCATCGCAATCTCCTCCATTCTGGAAACCTGCACCGCCTCGACACACCGGACCACATCAATGCCGTCGGGATCGTTGCGGACGACAAATCAGAAGCTCTGTTTTCCTGGTGCAACCTGACGGGCCACCGCGAAACTTTGCCCGGGCGCATCTACTTTCCTGGCCTTGAGGCCAGCCGGTCGTATCAATGCCGTGTTATTTGGCCGGATCCTCTTATCTCTATCTCCAAACCATCGGTCATCGACGCGTTGGACCTTGATGGCAACGGCAGCCTGATCCCGGGTGACGTTCTGATGCAGGTCGGAATACAGGTTCCCCTATGTCTCCCGGAAACGTGTTTGGTCTGGCATTTGCACGCCAGAGCGTAAAATCCAGATCACTGACGCATCAGTTGATTTGCAATCACGGCCTTTTCAGCACATTGCAATAAGGATCTAGGGTACACCGTTTTGCTACGGCGTTCACGGAACAGGTAAACAGACATATCATGTATGATTTATTGGTCATTGGCGGGGGCATTAACGGTGCTGGAATTGCCCGCGACGCAGCAGGACGCGGCTTGAAAGTGCTACTCTGCGAGAAGGATGATTTGGCCTCCCACACATCGTCTGCCAGCACAAAACTCATTCATGGCGGCCTCCGCTATCTGGAGTATTACGATTTCGCATTGGTCCGCAAAGCGCTGATTGAAAGAGAAGTTCTGCTAAGATCTGCGCCGCATATTATTTGGCCAATGCGCTTCGTTCTTCCGCAAAATCGAAAAGTCCGTTCGCCTTTGCTCGTGCGCCTTGGCCTCTTTCTGTATGACCATCTTGGGGGCCGAGAGATATTGCCCGCAACAAAAGTTCTAAAACGGGGCGAAAGTGATCGCCTTGACCCGCTAAATGCGCGCTTCTCAAAAGCATTCGAATATTCCGATTGCTGGGTCGAAGACAGCCGCCTCGTCGTCTTGAATGCCGTCGATGCAGCAGAGCACGGTGCAACCATATTGACGCGCACGGCGTGCACCGACCTTGCAATTGATGATGGCGTCTGGAACGCCACGCTTCTCAGCGATGGCCAGTCAACATCAACTGTTCAGGCCCGAGCGGTCGTCAATGCTGCGGGCCCTTGGGTTGACAATGTGGCGGGCCTCGCAAATGGCCGATCCAACAGTGAACATGTCCGCCTGGTCAAAGGAAGCCACATCATCACAAAGGCCCTATTTCCCGGCGACCATTCCTACTTCTTCCAGAATGAAGATGGTCGGATCATCTTCGCGATTCCCTACGAGAACAGCGACTTTACGCTCATCGGCACGACCGATGAGAGCTTTGAAGGCGACCCGCAAAGCGTTCATATCTCGGACGAAGAAGTCGGCTATCTCTGCGACAGCGCCAACACTTATTTCGATCAACAGATTTCGCCCAGCGATGTCGTTGCAACTTATTCTGGCGTCCGTCCTTTGTATGATGACAAGGCAAGTGAGGCATCCGCGGTGACCCGCGACTATGTCCTCTCCACAAGCCACGATCGCGGCGCACCGATTGTCTCCGTCTATGGCGGGAAGATCACGACCTATCGTAAACTTGCAGAAGACGTCCTGAGTGAACTCACAGAAACCTTCGAAAATATGGCCGACCCCTGGACGAAAAGCTGCCCCCTGCCCGGCGGGGCCATACTTGATGCGGACTTTGAGGCATTCATCATACAACAGGCCGACACCCTCTCCTGGATGGAAGCCGATACGCGCTACCGATTGTTACGCGCCTATGGCACCCGGATTCACGACCTGGTCGGCGACGCTCGCTCAATGGCGGACCTCGGCCACCATTATGGCGGGGGTCTGTATCAAGCTGAAGTCGACTATCTCACACAGACGGAGTTCGCCCGAACCGCCGACGACATACTGCTTCGCAGATCAAAACTCTACCTTCATATGACAGCCGATGAACAAGCAGACTTGAAAGATAAGCTTGAGCTGGGAAAAGTGGCATAAACACATAAGGCAAGACCAACAGCTTGGACTTCAAAGTAAAACGCGGCCCGAACGGATAATCTGACCGGGCCATAGGGGAAACCGCATCAACAACCCACTCCAACTTGCGATCTTTCTGGGGATCACCGCGCTTATTGGCCTTATCACTTACCTGCATTGCCGATCAGCAAGCCCGACCGATAAGTCCTCAGAGCACGACTATTTCTTAGCCAATGGGGGTTTGTCCTGGTACTTCGTCGCCGGATCCATAACGCTCACCAATCTGTCCACGGATCAGCTCGTCGGTATGAATGGAAACCAGATGCTGCTCCTGGCCTGGTGGGAGCTTGCAGCCGTATTTGGGTTATTGATCCTCGCTTTTGTTTTCCTGCCAATATATTATCGGAACAACTGCACGACCACGACAGAATTGCTCCAGCGCAAATACGATGACAAGAACATCCGGGCCCTGATCTCGATCCTTTTTCTCTTCGGAAACATATTTATCTTTCTGCCTGCCGTCATTTATTCCGGAGCCCTCTTCCTGAAATCAATGATGGGTCTGAACACGCCCATTCTCTTGATCGCGGCCGGCTTCGCGATTGTCGGAGCCCTTTACGCCATCCTAGGAGGATTGCGCGCCATCGCAATCTCAGACACCTATAGTGGCGTTTTGATCCTCACCCTCGCTTTGCTTGTTGTCTATCTCGCCTTGAAAGCCATCAATTTTGACCTGTCCGGCATCCCAGCAGAACGTCTGACCCTGATCGGGCGCAATGGGATGTTCGGACCCGATGAAGCCACACCTATCCCCTGGCACACTTTGCTAACGGGCATGGTGTTCATCCAAACGTTTTACTGGTCGACCAATCAGACCATCACACAGCGCGCCATGGCAGCTCCCTCTGTCCAGGAAGCCCAAAAGGGCGTGCTCGCAGCCGCAGCCATCCGGTTGCTGATTGTTCCCGTGATTGTGACGCTGCCGGGGATTGTAGCTTTCAAATTGTATGGCGACATTGGCGACGCGGCCTATGGCCAGATCGTCGGCGACGTCCTGCCCTCCTGGCTGTCCGGCGTGTTTGCTGCTGGCATCGCCGCTGCCGTGCTGACCACGTTTAACTCAATCCTCAACGCGTCAGCAGCGCTCTATGTCTGCGACATTCACGAGCCTTACATTGAGCGCGTCGGCAATGTCCCCTTTGTCAGTGGCGTGGTGTCCGTTACTCTGACATGCGTCGCCATCGCGCTTGTTCCGATCTACGCGACACAAGACAGCATCATCAACACGGTCCAACAATTATACGGCCTATTATCCATGCCGATCCTCTCTGCATTTATTGTCGGGCTGGCATTTCGCGGCGTTCACGCAGGTGCCGCAATCCTTGGCGTCGTCGCAGGCGTCGGGCTCTACGCTTTTCTGAGTTTCGTCTGGACACCATTCCACTATATTCACGCGATGTTTGTCACGCTTGTATTCTCGATTGGAATCTCTTTGATATCGAACGTCGCTATCTTTGGCCGCGATGTGCAATTGTCTTGGGGTCGCGGCGTTCCAGGTCATGCAGGATAAGTCGGATGAGCGATCAATCGAACGATGTCTCCACGACCCTCGCCAGACATGTTGGCACCCAGCCCGTCTATCGCCGATCATATGCCAAAAGCGATGGCCGCAAACTGCACCTCTATGGCTATACGCAACACACCCTACCGCCCTTGCCCGGTGAGCAATTGGAACAGGTGACGGGCAGCGAACTTCGCTTCCATCCCATGCGCCAGACCTGGTCCGTATACGCCGCCGGTCGCAACAAACGGACTTTCAAACCTAACGCGGCAAAAGATCCCCTCGCGCCATCCAAGCCAGGGGACCCCCAAACAGAAATTCCATTCCAGGACTTCGAGCTCTGCGTATTCGACAACCGCTTTCCGGCATTTAATCCGTCATCGGAACTTGCTCCAACGGGCATAGGCGAGGTCGATCGCAGACCCGCCGCCGGCACCTGTGAGGTGATTGTCTATGCACCGGATCAAACAGGCTCCCTCGCCAGCCTTGGCCAGGCCCGCCGCCGTCTCATTCTCTCAGCCTGGATCGATCGCTACGAACGTCTGTATTCCGATGGCCATGCCTATGTCCTCCCCTTTGAGAATCGCGGCGATGCCGTCGGCGTAACCCTGCATCACCCCCATGGGCAGATCTACGCCCTTCCAGTCATTCCCCAACCTCAAGACGCCGCGCAGAAGGCATTTGAGGGCGGCTACGACTTGGCGGCCCATTTGCCAGATTGGCAAGATGATTATGCTATCGCAGAGGCTGGAGGCATAATGGCCTTCGCGCCGCCCTTTGCCCGCTTCCCTTATGAAATCTGGCTGGCCCCCATGGACCCGGTGTCCGGGCCGTGGGCCTTCACCGAGGATCAAGCCGATGGGTTCGCGCATCTATTGGGTCTCGTCACCGAACGCTATGATGCTTTCTTTGGGACGGCGACCCCCTACATGTTTTCGCTCCAGGCAGCCCCCCACGGACAAGACGGCCCCTTCCAATTCACAGCGCAGTTCTACCCGCTCTTGCGCGCACCTAATCGCATCAAATACTTCGCCTCTGTTGAACAAGTCACCGGGGTCTTCACCGTAGACATCATGCCGGAAGACGCAGCTAAAGCGCTGCGGAACCCGTAAATTCTGGCGGGCACGCAGCCTACGATCCCGTCCGAACAGTCGAACCCAAACAAGATCACTGTTTTTAAATAACATTTCCAGAGAAGCTGGCGCATCATCCGGACTGTTCCGGACACCACCCCCTTCAATCCGGACACTCTATCTCGGCGCAAATCCCCCGTTACCGTGCAGAATGTGTCGTATTCGGCTCACAGCTAAATAGCTTAACCAATAATGCAAGTCAGTCGCATTTACATCCGAATTGGATGGTGGTACGCGCTCGCTTCGTGCCCAAGTGCTGAGGGCATTCAAGGCACCTGGACGCAGCGATATGCATTGGAGGGAATCATGCAGTCTATCCGCGTAGCGGGCATTGCCGCTCTGTTATCAACCACCTCGATGTCGGCTTTGGCACAAACGGAAGCCGGTGGAGGCGAGGATGCGACAATTCTTGATGAAATCCTCGTCACCTCAGTCAATCGGGTTGCGACACCCGTGTCAGACATCACACGATCCATCTCGGTCGTGACGACCGAAGATCTTGAGCTGCAAGCTGACCTGAACAGATCCGTCGGAGCTATATTGGCTCAAACGATTCCCGGCTTTAGCCCATCCACAGAGGCTCTGACGAATTTCGGTCAGCAGCTGCGCGGCCGAAATTTCCAGGTACTCATTGATGGTGTACCGCAGAACACGCCGCTGCGTGATGGTCAGCGCTCACTCGCCTCAATCGACATCGACGCGTTGGAACAGATCGAAGTGATCCGAGGTGGCACGGCGATTTATGGGTTCGGAGCCGACGGCGGCCTTATCAATTACATTACCAAACGCCCAGCAGAGGGGGAGTTCAATGGCTCTGCTCGAGCAAATATTGGTTTCAACACAAATGTCGTGAACGACTCCGTCCGCGTTGAGACCAGTCTTCAAGCATCAGGCAGAGTAGATAAAATCGACTACCTCTTGAGCGGCACATATGTGAACCGAAACAACACGTTCGATGCCGACGGTAATCGCCGCCCTGCTGATCCGGTCGGGGCACAAGGCGGACTCGATGAAACGGACCAATTCAACATTTTCGCGAAACTCGGCTACGAACTGACTGAAGACCAGCGGCTACAGGCGAATTTCAACTTCTTTTCCTTAAAGCAGAATGCCGATTTTGGGTTGCGGTCATCATTGTTGAATCCCAATCCGTTCTTCCAATTCGGACCTCCGGTAGAAATAGAGACAGCCGTCCGCGGCGACTCCATGTCAGCCGATCCAGGTAACGAAACTATCAATGGATATCTCACCTATACCCACAACGATATCGCGGGCACATCCTTGGAAATACAGGGCTACTACCAGCAGATCGATACGATCTTCACACTCTTCGCCGGCTTTCCCCAGACACAGATTGAGTCCGAAAAGTTCGGTGCTCGCTTGACTGCAAACACACCGTTTGACTTCGATGTTTTCACGTTCGACCTGACTTACGGTGTCGATTTCCTCGCAGATGAAACTCGCCAGTTCGACATCGGCGGTGGTGAGGATGCGACAGGCGACCAGGACGCCATAGCCGGCTTTGCCCAGGTCGAAATTCCGATCGGCGAGCTCGGCATTCTGACGGGTGGCCTGCGTTACGAAGATGTCTCAGTCGACATCACCGGCGTTGATCCAACGGGCGAAGTCGGCGGCGACGACGTCCTGTTCAACGCGTCTGCCAGCGTTTTTGTCACCGACGAAATCACTGTGTTCGGCGGCTTCTCCCAGTCATTCTCACCCGGCGATATCCTCCGCGTCATCACAGATGGCTCGTTTGCGACGACCGAAGATGTCGAGCTCGAATTCGTCCAGACCGACAACTTCGAAGGCGGTATTCGAGGCAATTTCGATATTGCGCGCTTTGAAGTCGTGGGATTCTTTTCTGAATCCAATAATGGAACCACATTCGATACAGAACTGAATATCATTACGCAGCCGGAAGAAATTCGCGGTGTGGAAGTGTCGCTTGAAATTGACCCAATCGACGATCTGACAATTGGCGCGACTTTCTCTTACGCCGATGGCGAAATCGATCTCGATGACGATGGAACGTTTGACGAAGATCTACCAACAACCAGAATTACGCCGGAAAAAGTCACAGTCTATGCAGACTTTGCTCCCCTGGATTGGTGGACTCTCCACGGCCAGCTCCTCTATTCCGGCACCCAGACAAACAATTCCACAACGTTCGGTGGCGGGCAGGAAATCGATAATTATGTCCTCGTCGACATCCAATCGACCTTCGACGTTGGTCCGGGCATACTCAGCATTGGTATAACAAACCTACTCAACGAGGACTATTTTCCAGTGATCAATCAGGCCTTCAATTCGCAGTTCGCAAATGTGCAGGGCCCGGGCCGCCGCATAAATTTCGGATACAAGGTTCCGTTTTAGGAACTTATGAATTCCCCGTGCTGTACAACATGGCGGATACACGGCACGGGTTTCGGTCAATATCGTCGGAAAACCAAGCCGATCAGCCATAGATCTGATCTAAGAAAATCTTTGGACAAGAAACCGCAAATGCGCCATTAGGTACCCGTTGGTTCGGTCCATTAGCTCAGCTGGATAGAGCGCTGCCCTCCGAAGGCAGAGGTCAGAGGTTCGAATCCTCTATGGACCGCCAAATCCTTCCCAAACATGATGCGAGACTTGCCTTTTCCCAAGGGAATGCAAGACATTATGTATCAGAGACAGCGAGACAAATACCACGCTGCTCGGGAGGAACATATGAGCGAGTTCGACTACATAATTGTCGGTGCGGGCAGCGCGGGATGCGTCCTGGCCAATCGCCTGACCGAGGATGGAAAAACAACCGTTCTGCTTCTGGAGGCAGGCCCCAAGGATACCTCGATGATGATCCATATCCCCGTGGGATATGCGTCAACACTGAAAGATCCAAAGGTCAACTGGATGTACGAGACAGATCCAGACCCCGGCACCAATGACCGAACACACACATGGCCGAGGGGCAAAGTGCTCGGAGGGTCGTCTTCAATCAACGGGCTGCTCTATATCCGTGGTCAAAGAGAAGATTATGATGGTTGGGCACAGATGGGGCTACGCGGCTGGTCCTATGCGGACCTCCACCCCTATTTCCTCCGCAGCCAAAATCAGGAACGCGACGGCCTGGAGGACCACGGCAAAGGTGGTCCGCTAAACGTGTCCGACGTCACCGAAAAGCATCCGGTATCCGATGCTGTCATCGAAGCCGGCAAAGCCATGGGCCTTGCCCACCGCGACGTGAATGGCGAGGATCAAGAAGGCATCTGTTACTATCAGCTGACCGTCAAAAACGGCCGACGCTGCAGCGCCGCGGTTGCTTATCTTAACCCGGCAAAGTCTCGCAGCAATCTCAACATCGAAACCGAAGCCTTGGCGTCGCGGGTCTTGTTCAATGGCAAACGGGCTGTCGGCGTTGAGTATACCCAAGGCGGGCAAACCAAAGCGGTCAAGGCGCGCGCAGAGGTGATTCTTGCCGGTGGCGCAATCAATAGCCCGCAGCTCTTGGAGCTTTCAGGCATCGGCAATCCGGACCTGCTGCGCGCCCAAAACATCAATGTGATCTCCGCTTTGGAAGGCGTTGGGGAAAATCTCCAGGATCACTTCGTACTCGGCAATCGCTATCGCATGAAACCGAACGCACCGTCCGTAAACCAACAATCCCGCGGGCTCGCCCTTATCGGTGAAGTGCTGAAATTTCTGACCCAAAGAAAGGGCCTCCTAACGCTCTCGGCGGCCCATATCGCTGCTTTCGTCAAAACTCGACCAGAACTCGCAACACCCGATGTACAATTCCACATCTTGCCCGCCACCATGGACATGCAAAAGATGACCGAGTCCGGCGACATGGAACTGGAGAAGGAACCTGGTCTCACCATCGCCCCTTGCCAGCTGCGCCCCGAGAGCCGCGGCAGCGTGCACCTGCGATCAGGTGACCACACAGCACACCCGTCGATCAAGCCAAACTACCTGTCCGATCCCTTGGATCAGCAAACGGCAATTGCTGGCCTCCGCTGGGCCCGCAAATTCACCGAACAGCCAGTGCTCGCCAAATATATAGAGCACGAGATGGAGCCGGGCGCTGAGCTTCAGTCTGATGAGGAACTCCTCGCTTTTGCACGCGAAACGGGAGGCACGATCTACCATCCAGTCGGCACCTGCAAAATGGCACCCGAGGGCGATCCCATGGGCGTGGTCGACGGAAAGCTTCGTGTGCGCGGGGTCGAGAATCTACGCGTCGTCGACGCCTCTGTCATGCCGCGCCTTGTCAGCGGCAATACCAATGCCCCGACCATCGCCATTGCTGAGAAAGCAAGCGACATGATCAAAGCCGCCGCAAAGCAACCCGCCCTTGCCGAATAGGCTATTTCGGCACATGTCGCTTTGATGAAAATCCTACCAGCAATAGGTCATGTGCAGAACGACCCCAGAGAGATTTAAGGAGAGATGACCATGGATGTGCTGATCGCAATGATCGTTTTCGTTGTGAGCCATGTCGTGGTGTCGCGCTCGCGCATAAAGCCGATGGCAATAGAGGCATTTGGAGAGAGGGCCTTCCGCACCGGATATTCTCTGATGTCCCTGCTACTGCTCGGCTGGGTCGTCATCACAATGATCAATGCAGACCGGATTATCTTCTGGGCAACCCCAGGCTGGAGTTACCCCTTTGCTGCGATCATGACGCTCATCGCATTCGTTCTGATCGGTCTCGGATCTTTTGTGCCGAACCCGCTATCCGCATCGTTCCGAAAGAAAGGATACGACGCCGCCAAACCGGGAATTATCGGCTGGATCCGCCACCCTCTGATCTGGGGACTGACGCTTTGGGGCTTTGCCCATATTCCGGCCAATGGTGATTGGCCAAGCCTGATCCTCTTTGCTGGAACGGCGGTGTTTGGTGTCGTCGGCGCGCGTGGACTGAGCAAAAGATATGAGACGCGCCTGGGCGCAGACACCTGGCGGGAACTGACACCGGCACGCGGTCATATCGATGGGAACGCGGTGATCGGGACCCTGTTTGGCCTGGCACTATGGGCCATTGTCCTTGTCGGCCACGGGCATCTGTTTGGTGCAGATCCCTTATCCGTCCTTCAGGCGCAATTCGATCTGAACTGACTAGATATGCAGCGCATGTCCAAGGGCACGCAGGGCAGCTTCCTGTAGCGCTTCCCCCTGCGAAGGATGAGCATGGACCGTCCCCGCAATATCTTCCAGACGCGCGCCCATCTCTATCGCAAGACCGAATCCAGAGGCGAGCTCGGCAGCGCCCTTTCCGACCGCCTGAATGCCAAGCACCAGATGATTGTCCTTGCGGGCGATCACGCGGACAAACCCATCTGTCCGTTCAATCGCAAGCGAGCGCCCATTCGCCGCAAGTGGGAAACTCGCAGAGATGATCTCGTGCCCCGCGGCCTTGGCCTCATCTGCAGATAGTCCGGCGCTGACAATCTCCGGGTCTGTAAAGCAGATCGCAGGGATGACCTGTTTGTCCCAACGGCGCGTTTGTCCGGCAACAATTTCAGCAACCATTTCGCCCTGCGCCATAGCCCGATGCGCCAACATCGGCTCATCCGTCACATCCCCAATGGCATAGATACCGGTCATCGCCGTGCGGCATTTGTCGTCAATCTTGATAAACGGACCGTCCATATCAAGAACCAGATTTTCCCGGCCCCACCCCTCCGTAACCGGCGTCCGGCCAACCGTCACAAGCACCTTTTCAGCAGCAATTGACTCCGATTCGCCATTCAGCGTTTCGACGCTCAGCACACTGTCTTTATGGCCCGTTGCCTTTGCCCCGAGGCGCACATCGATACCGAGCGCCTTCAGCCGCGCCGCCACCGGCTTCGTCAGCTCCTTATCATAGAGCGGCAAGACTCGATCTTGGAACTCGACGATCGTGACCTTCGCGCCAAGCTTCGCATAGGCCATTCCGAGTTCAAGGCCGATATAGCCGGCACCAATAACAGCAAGAGTCTCCGGCACCACATGCAATGACAAGGCCTCTGTCGACGACAGAACATCTCCGCCAAAGGGCATATCCGGGAGCTCGACTGGGCTGGATCCGGTCGCAATACATATGGTCTCGGCGCTTATGGTGATGGGCCCGTCCTCAGCCTCCACGTGTACCGTCTTCCCGTCGACAAAACGCGCCCAGCCCCGAACCACTTTGACCTTCGCCTTTTTCAACAATCCGCTGACCCCTCCCGTCAGCTGATCAACGACACCATCTTTCCAGGAGATCGTCTGCTTAAGATCAATTTTCGGCTTGGAATTCTTGATTCCAAGAGCATTCTTCTTCGAGAACCGTTGCGCACCTTCAAATTCGTCAGCGGCATGGATCAACGCCTTCGATGGAATACAGCCCACATTCAAACAGGTGCCGCCGAGCGTCTTCGCGTCCACGATAATCGTATCAAGACCCAACTGGCCTGCGCGAATGGCAGCGACATAGCCCCCTGGTCCCGCCCCCACGACGAGAAACTTGCACGCAAGATTGGCCATCTAGTCCTCTATAAATATCGTTGCGGGGCTTTCCAGCAGCCCCTTGATCCGTTGAATAAAGATGGCCGCATCCCAACCATCTATGACCCGGTGGTCAAAGCTCGACGACAGATTCATCATCTTACGCGGCACGAACTCGCCATCCTGCCATACCGGAAGCGTACGCATCTTGTTAACGCCAATAATGGCAACTTCCGGATGATTGATCACGGGCGTCGTAACCACGCCGCCAAGCTTGCCAAGCGATGTGATGGTTATGGTCGATCCGGACAACTCCTCCCGGCTCGCCGTACCGGCCTTCGCCGCCTCGGCCAGACGGGCAACTTCATTCGCGCACTCGCGCAAGGACAGACTCTCGACATGTCGCACCACTGGAACAACCAGCCCGCTATCGGTCTGTGCGGCGACCCCCATATGCATGCCACCATATTGATGAATAATGCCGGCCTCGTCATCGAACCGGGCATTCATCTGAGGTTGCTCTTCGATTGCGCGCGCCATAGCCCGCATCAGAAACGGCAAAAGTGTGAGCTTTGCCTGACTATCTTTTCTCTCTGCGTTCAGCCGCTCACGGAGCTCTTCCAACGCGGTCATGTCGACTTCGTCCACATAAGTAATATGCGGAATGCGAGATTTTGCCCGCGCCATTTGCTCAGCAATCTTGCGGCGAAGGCCCACCACTTTGATCTCTTTAATCGACGTGTCGGCAATTTGCCCCTGAGCAACAGGGGCAGCGCTCCCTCCAGCCGCCAGAAACGCATCCAGATCTTCATTGGTGATCCGACCGGCTCCAGCGGACCCAGACACATGACGAAGATCAACGCCGGCCTCAAGGGCTCGCTTACGCACCGATGGCGATGCCAGGGGTTTCTCACCGGGGGCCCGCCGCGGCGCTGTAGGCGGGGGGCTAACCTGTTCCGGCGGAGCCGGCTTCGCTGTGACCTTCGGCTCTGTCGGCGTATTCTGGTCAGTGGCAGGCGCGGCAACAGATTCGGACTTGGCCTCCGGCACATCAACCATGTCGCCCGGCTGAACATTCCCCTCGCCATCGACTTCTATTCGAATGATCGGTGCACCGACAGCCACAACCTCGCCAATCTCTGCACCGAGCCAAAGAACCTTACCATCCCGCGGAGCCGGAATCTCGACCGTGGCCTTATCGGTCATCACCGACGCCAGCACATCGTCCTCGCGAACCTCGCTGCCAATGGTCACGTCCCATTCGACAAGTTCAGCTTCTGCAACACCTTCACCAATATCCGGCATTCGGATTTCATGGACGCCCATCACGCTGCCTCCATTGCTTTCTTAAGCGCTGCGCCAACGCGCTTGGGCCCCGGGAAGTACTCCCATTCCTGGGCATGAGGATACGGCGTGTCATAGCCGGTCACCCTGGCAGGCGGCGCTTCCAGACTATAGAAACAGTGATTGGCAACCAGCGTCACAAGCTCCGCGCCGAACCCGCAGGTCCGCGTCGCTTCATGTACAACGACGCACCTGCCTGTTTTCTTGACCGATGCCGCAATTGTATCGAGATCCACTGGCACGATCGAGCGGAGATCAATGATTTCAGCGTCAACGCCCGTTTCATCAACTGCCGCAATCGCAACGTGAACCATTGTACCATAGGCAATAACAGTCACGTCGCTGCCTTCGCGTCGTATCGCCGCTTTCCCAAGGTCGACAGTGTAATGACCATCTGGGACCTCACCAAGCTCGTGTTTTGACCAGGGAACCACTGCCCGATCATGGTGGCCATCGAATGGGCCATTATAAAGCCGCTTCGGTTCAAGAAACACAACGGGATCATCATCCTCTATCGCCGAGATAAGCATGCCTTTGGCATCATAGGGATTGGATGGAATGGCTGTCTTGAGGCCGGCGACATGGGCGAAAAGCGCCTCCGGGCTTTGCGAATGGGTTTGACCGCCATAAATACCACCCCCGGTCGGCATACGGACGGTCATTGGCGCTGTGAAATCGGCGTCAGAGCGGTGACGCAACCGAGCGGCCTCGGATACCAATTGGTCGTAAGCAGGGTAAACATAATCCGCAAACTGAATTTCAACACAGGGACGAAGCCCGTATGCACCCATGCCGATCGCCGCACCAACAATTCCGCTTTCATTGATCGGCGTATCGAAACAACGGTGCCGGCCATATTTCTCCTGAAGCCCTTTGGTACAGCGGAACACGCCGCCAAAATAACCGACATCCTGACCGAACACGACAACCCGGTCATCTCGTTCCATACAAATATCCTGGGCGTCGCGGATCGCCTCGATCATTGTTTTCCGTGCCATCAGATACCGGCCTCCTGACGCTGGCGAATGAGATGGCTTGGCAGTTCTTTATAGACGTCTTCGAACATGTCCTTCGGACTCGGATGAGGTCCATCATGGAGCGTTCCATTGGCCTCAGCCTCCTTCTGGACGCGAATAACTTCCGTCTCGATTTCCGCCTCCGCCTGTTTGTGTCGCTCCTCGGACCAGACACCCTTCTCGATCAGATGCATCTTCATACGCTCGATCGGATCACCGAGTGGCCAGGACGCCGATTCCTTCTTTGGTCTGTACCCGGATGGATCATCGGATGTCGAATGAGGCCCAGCCCGATAGGTCACATATTCGATGAGCGTTGCACCAAGACCAAGTCGGGCCCGCTCCACCGCCCATTTCGCCACCGCATAGACGGCAAGATAGTCATTTCCATCGACCCGCAGAGACGGAATGCCAAAGCCAAGCCCGCGGCTGGCAAATGTAGCCGCCTTGCCTCGTGCAATGCCTTGAAACGTCGAAATCGCCCATTGATTATTGACGATATTCAGAACCACCGGCGCTCGAAAGGTTGAGGCGAAGACCATAGCCGAATGAAAGTCCGACTCCGCTGTCGCACCATCCCCAATCCATCCGGAAGCAATTTTGTTATCGCCGGCAATCGCCGACGCCATCGCCCACCCGACAGCTTGTACGAATTGCGTCCCGAGGTTTCCCGAAATGGAAAAGAAGCCATGCTCCTTGGACGAATACATGATCGGAAGTTGTCGTCCGTGTAGCGGATCCGCAGAGTTTGAGTAGATCTGGTTCATCATATCGACCATCGGATAATCGGTGCTGAGAAGAAGCCCCTGCTGCCGATAGGTCGGAAAATTCATGTCACCCTTGCTCAAGGTCGCCTGGAAGGCGCAGGCAATCGCCTCTTCGCCAAGGGCCTGCATATAGAAACTGGTCTTACCTTGCCGCTGAGCCATCAACATGCGGGCATCGAACGCCCGCACGGTCATCATATCCTTCAGTCCCTTGAGCGCTTGCTCATCGGCCAGAGGCTCGACCCAATCGCCCACGGCCCGGCCATCATCGTCAATGACCCTTATGATGTCATAGGCGAGATGATGAATATCCTGAGCGTCAAT
>JBCBUY010000076.1:0-15750 GCA_039817885.1 Pseudomonadota bacterium
CCTTCGGCAATTTGTTTGTCGAACAACGGCACGACCGAGCCTGAAGATCCGAGGACATTGCCGAAGCGCACCATGGACACGGCCATGTCCACATCCTCGGTGATTTGGCGCACAACCATTTCAGCCAAACGTTTGGTCGCGCCCATGACATTGTCCGGATCGACGGCTTTGTCTGTCGAAATGAACACAAACCGCCTTGCACCGCACGCAACAGCGGCGCGAGCGGTATTCGCTGCCCCACCGGCATTCGTAAGAATTGCCTCGCACGGATTGAGTTCCATCAAGGGCACATGTTTCAGGGCCGCCGCATGGAAAACGATATCCGGTGCTGCATCCCGCATGATCCGGGCAAGCCGCCCGGATTCGCGCACATCGCCAAGCACCGCTTCGACCTTGATCTCCGGGAACTGACGCCGGAGTTGCATGTCGATATTGTAGAGATTGAGCTCGCAGGAGTCGTAGATCATGATGTGCGTCGGATTATGGCGCGCGCATTGCCGGGCCAGTTCGGAGCCGATCGTACCTCCCCCTCCCGTGATGAAAATTCGAGCGCCCTCGACTAATGCCTCGATGGGACGCTCGTCCCAAACACGCTCACGACGGCCAAGCAGATCAGCAGGGCGGACCGGCACCAGTGGGGCACCTTCCGCTTCGCCCCCAAGCGCCATAACCGCACTGCCGCGATCGGAGGTTTCTTCGAGGACCCGCTTCATAACTCGGCGCGATCGGCCTTCACCGACGGTCGCCACCCATGGATAGGCACCGTATCGCGCGGCCAACATATCCAACCTCGAGCCAAGTTGTTCGAGCCCGCCATGGATTGTCACGCCCCGAATAGCGAGGCCGGGTACAGCGCCATCCGTTTCGATCAGGCCAAGGACCCGAATCGGCGACCCTTTGGGATCTCGCTCCAGATCTCTCAAGGCATCCGCGAGTGCGTCGTGGTCGCCTACCAATAACGCCCTCGGCGCGTTTTGGCGTCTTTGAGCAAAAATCTGAAGGGGACGGCGCGTTGACCTATTCAAGGCGATCATTCGCCCGACAAATAGAAGCGCGAGCCAGAGGGGCAATGCGATTAGAAGGCTGGACCGAGGAAACCCTTCCAACCGATTCCATATGAACATAATTGGCAGGAAAATAAGAGCGGCCAGCCCTGCTGCCTGCGCCACACGCACGGCATCCGGCCAGCCTGAATGGCGCCAGACCTGGCGATGCACCTGGAGAAGAAGAATGGCAAGGGTCGCAGACAAGGCGAATATGATGCCTGCGATCAGCGGAATCCGACCATCAAAGGGGCGTTCGGCATAGTCGCTGAAGATGCGCCACCTCGCCTCTACAGCGAAATACATGGCGACATATGCCATCAACACATCGTGGCACAGGGTCAGCGACATAGCGCGCTGCGCTTCAATACGCGGTGTCATGCCTAAGGACTCTCCCTCCGAAATCCCCAACGAATACAATTTGGTGGCTCTGCGCCGTCGCCATTCGGGTCTGCCCTACCACTCATGACGATCTGTTGGGTTTGCTCTACCAGACCTCGACCGAGATAGCGAGAGGCCTCCAAACGTGTTCCTGGATGCGTTGTTCTGAACCGCCAGACAATGCCAGATTCGCTCGTCAGGCGAATCGCATCCTTGTCCATTTCTGCCTGTACGGACGGATGCAAATGGAACCGAATATCGAAACTCACAAACTTGCCCTCGTCATCGAGTGGCAATGACACTGGCCGAACGAGCGAGTCTTCGCCAGTTAATTTGACACCATCACCAGACATGAAAAGCCGGCGCCTATGGATCATGCCATATTTCGATTTCCAGGCTCCATGTTGTGCATCAAGCCAGATCTCATCGGCCTCCTCCAGCCGCTTTGCCGATACACCTTCAGGGCCGATTGGAACCAAAAGGCGCGTGGATTCAAAGGTTTCAAAGTCCGCAGAGTCACGCCCGGCAAGCACTAAGGTTGAGTGTGCCGCTGTGCGCCGAACAGCAGCCTGCCAGTCAAGATTGACTTCCGATGAAAACGCGCAAGATGTGATGAGCCGCGCTGGACCGTCGGAGAACTCGAATCCAAGCGCCCCGGCGTGTGCGCGCCCAGCATAGGGCCTTGCCGGTGACGTTCCCGCATCGAGGATCAGTGTCAGTCCGGATTTGGACAGTTTTTGAAATCCCGATTTCGTGGCGAATGTGAAGCTTCGAGGCGGCTTGTCGAGATGCGCCAAAACCGCTTTGACACACGCTTCACGTGACTCACCGCCGTCATTGAAGACAGCTAAGGCCCCGTCCCCCATCTGGAAGAACTGAACCATCGCTGACATACGATCGATCCATTTGGTGACGAAGTCGGGCTGAGGCTGCCCCACTGTCTGAAGAAGCCCCTTCAGCACAAGCAGATCTGCGAGCGCCTCCAGAAGCCGTTCAGGAGATCTGCAAACCAAGCCGCCGTCGGGAAGTATCTGGGCCGTGCATTCCTGATCCAATCTGTGTAGGGCTGGACCGATGCCCTGGCCCCCAAACAGACAAACGGATGCAGCCACAAGCGCTGACGCAGCTTGCCATCGCGCAACAGGATCAACCGTGTCTTCAAAGCTCGCTTCCAGGTGCCGGATCTGCCGAGCGAGTGTGTCCAGGCGTTTCTTGCACGCCGCGTCCTCGCCGACGTCAAACAGCGCTTCGCCGGCGAGCATCCAATTCCAAACCCGGGCCGCAGTTGGGGCCACCCGCCAGTAGAATCCCTGGAATTTGCCAAATTCTGCGATCCAGTCATCCACCATTCGCCGCGCGCGTTCGGCACCCTCCTCCCCCTCAGCAAAGAGGGCGGCGAGCCAATCGAAGCGGTGAAGACGATCTGCGAAGTGGCGGGAGGGTGCAGCGACACGCCACGGAATCCCGCCGGGCTCTAACTGCAATCGATCATGGCCGATGCGCCACCGGTCTTGCATCAAGGCTTCGGTCCGACGGGGGTCAGCCAGCATCACGGGGGTCGGATAGTGCAAGAAGCGTTCAGGGGTCGCCCCGCCGATGCGAATGCGATGAACTGCGCCGGCCTTTAAGTCATCGCCGGCGATGCCCGCAAACCGCCGCCATAGCGCGGCGTCCGCGCTAGCTGCGGATTCATCGCTGATGTCTATGTCGGGGGCGCTCATTTACAGCCGTCCTCGCCCGCTTTCACTCTACAATTACACCCTCACGCGAGGCCGAAGCGCCTCTATGTTCGCAGCATAGGACGACGGGCCATCTTTGAATACCGCTGATCCGGCGACAATCGCAGTTGCGCCTGCCGAGATTGCTTTTGGGGCCGTCTGGGGGGTCAATCCGCCATCAACTTCGAGCATAATGTTCAGCCCAGCTCCGTCGATCCTGTGCCGAAGGGCTTCGATCTTGCGCAATTGACCGTCGATGAAACGCTGGCCGCCAAACCCTGGGTTCACGGTCATGACGAGGATCAAGTCGACCAGTTCCAGCAGATGATCCAAGCTGGCCTCATGAGTTGAGGGATTGAGCACGACACCCGGCCGCATGCCAGCCGCGCGGATCGCCTGCAATGTTCTATGGGCGTGGGCATCTGCTTCAACATGAATGGTGAGAATGTCAGCGCCCGCCTCCGCGAAATCCATGACATACTGGCCTGGATTGGAAATCATGAGATGGACGTCAAAGGGCTTGTCGGTATGTGGGCGCAGTTTTTTTATAATGGGGGCCCCAAAGGTGATGTTGGGCACGAAGTGGCCATCCATCACGTCTATATGGATCATGTCGGCCCCGGCAGCATCAATCGCGGCGACCTCCTCCCCCAATCGGGCGAAATCGGCAGACAGGATAGACGGTGATATGAGAATCTCGGACATATAACTCGCCTAAAACGGATAGGCCGCCCGCACAAGGTGCGAGCGGCGCATAAGCCCTTTAAAATCAGTTAGGTTATGCGGGTGCCACGATCGCACCATCGGCACGGAAGGTGACATTCACCGGCGTGCCGGGAGCGATATAAACGTCAGCTCCCTGGATGATTTCGCGGATCTCGCCGTTTTCAAATTGGACAACATAGGCCAGGCCTTGCTGGGTCTGAGCTGCGCGTCCGGCCGCGTTACCGGCCAGTCCCCCGAGCACCGCGCCGCCTACAGCACCGATCGCCTGAGTCGTATCACGGCCGCCCACCTGGGAGCCGAGCAATCCGCCAAGCACAGCGCCGACACCTGCACCGCCAACGGAGTTTTCAGGGCGGATGGTCACTTCGCGGACGGATTGGACGACGGCGGGGCGCACAGTGGCCGCAGTCCTGACCGCATTGGGGTTCACTTCATTCGCGCCATAGGTCGTGGCACAGCCGGCTGTCATCAGCATCAGGCCGCTTAGCGCTGCCGCGACAGGCATGCGTAGGCGGGTCAATTGAGTCATGGGGACACTCCTCGGATAATAATTCTGAATTTAGAATGCTTATGTCTGCCTGAACTGCATATGAACTCGAAGCGCCCAAATTGGGGCATTCGCTGCCCATTTCATGACAGAACCGACAGAATTCGCCATTTAGGCGATTTTTCTAAGCCGGGCGACGTAGAACGCGTCATGGGCAAAGCCGTTGCCCGGAAGGGTGACGATATCTCCGGTTTCCGTCACTGCGCTTTCAAAGCCCTTCACCTCTGTCGCTTTGATCGGGTCGCGGACGATCGCGCCCTTTTTTAGAATGGACTCAACGACATCTGCGCCCTCCTGCCTCAGTGGACTGCAAACGCAATAAACGACCCGGCCACCGGGTTTCACCATGTCCAGGCCTGCTCTCAACAGACGCATCTGAACCTCGGGATACCCTGCGATCTCATCAGGTCGCTTGATCCAGGGGCCCTCAGGGTGTCGGCGAAGTGTGCCGAGTGCGGAACACGGCGCATCAACAAGCACCGCATCGACTGAATCGGTCGGCGACCAGTCTTCTCCTCTTGCGGCGGTCAGCGTGACGTTCGCTGAGAGACCTGTCCGCGCCAAATTTTCCTCAACCCGCTTTAAGCGCGCCTTGGAGCGATCCACAGCCAAGACGTGTGCCCCCATGGCAGCAAGCTGCAATGTCTTGCCGCCGGGAGCTGCACAGAGGTCAACGACGGTCTGTCCAGGTGCGCCCCCCAAGAGTTGGGCCGGCAGTGCCGCGGCGGCGTCCTGTACCCACCAGTCGCCGATCTGATAGCTTGGCAAGGTTGAAACGTCGGACGCCGAGCAGGCGACGCTGGGACCGGTCAACCAGTCTGCATCAAGCATCCGTGCCAGGGCAGAGCCGTCTCCGGTCTTCGCGGTGAAGTGGAGCTGCGGCACCTCCATTTGCATTTGCGCTAACTCAGTGACTGTATCGGCGGAGAGGTGTGCGCGAAGTGTTTGCTTGAACCAATCGGGCCAGATGGCTTCCGCTGGTAAGCCATCGAACCTATCCTTGGCAGCTGGCAGCTTGCGAAGAACAGCATTCAAGAACCCCGCCGCCTTGCGCGGCTGCAGCCACTGTTTGGCAACTTCCACAGTTTCGCCAACAGCGGCGTGGACCGGCGTCTCCATGAGCCAGATCTGCGCCGCGCCGATTTGAAGTAAGGAGCGAACGTTCGGTGGAGCTGTTTCCAGTGGGCGATCGAGGACTGGCCCCAGGGCGAGATTGATACGCCCAAGCTGGCGGAGGGCGGCGCTCGCCATTGCCCGCGCAAATCCGCGGTCCGAGCCCTGAAGCGCAACATAGGTCTCGACCTCCATCAACGCGTCATCCAGCGTCCGGCGCTTTTCTAGAACCGTTGTCAGAAGTTCCGCCGCCGCTTTCCGGCTCGCCACGCCGCTGTGATCCAAAACCGGCTTTATCCCCAAGGTCCGCGAGGACGTGATGGCTCAAGCGGCGAGGTTTGCATATCCGCCTCGGCTGCCATTTTGCGCAGTGCCGCAATGCGGTTTGCCGTCACTGGGTGCGTCGAGAAAAGATTGTCTGCCCCACGTCCAGCTAGAGGGTTGGCGATATATAGATGCGCCATAGCAGGATTACGCTCGGCCTGACGGTTGCGAGACGCCCGCGCGCCCCGTTCAATTTTTTCGAGCGCCGAGGCCAGCCATATCGGATTGCCGCAGATTTCCGCACCAACACGGTCGGCCTCATATTCCCTGGACCGACTGATTGCCATTTGGACGAGACCTGCCGCCATGGGCGCGAGGAACATGATCAAAAGACCGCTAATCATCCCGCCGCGCTCGCGATTTGTGAAAAAGACCGCGAAGTTCGCAAGCATGGTGATGGCACCCGCAAAGGTCGCGGTGATCGTCATGATCAGTGTGTCACGGTTTTGAACATGAGCCAGTTCGTGGGCCATGACCCCGGCGACTTCTTCGCGATTGAGAGACGATAATAGGCCGGTTGTTGCGGCGACGGCGGCATTGCTGTGATCCCGGCCCGTCGCGAAGGCATTCGGTTGCGGGGTATCAATGATGTAGACCCGTGGATGCGGCAATCCGGCTCGGTCGGCCAGTCTGTGCACGTCGCCGACAAATGTCCGCTCCATGGGATTTCGAGAATCGGCCGAAACCTCACGAGCATTGTGCATGCGCAGGACGATCTTGTCGGAATTCCAATAGGAGAAGGCGTTCATCGCAACAGCTACGGCAAAGGCGATGATCATGCCGACCTGCCCGCCAACCAAGTATCCCACTCCCATGAATAGCGCTGTCATGGCAGCGAGAAGAATGAATGTCCGTGTCATACCCATATCTATCTCCGGGCGCTTGATCGCCCCACCCCTTTTGCCCGTAGTGCCATTTCACCTATATGGGAACCGTTAACGGAGATGTGGAGTCTGGTAACCATGAGCGCTGAGAACACTGGTTCGGAAAAAGACCTTTCACCGGAGGCAAGGCGGGCACTGGCCGAGGCGAAGGCCCGCCGAAAGGCACGCGAGCTGGACGGTACCGACGAGACAGAGCCAGAGGATGGTGGTCCTCGCGGCGAGGAGCCGACCCGTTATGGCGATTGGGAACGCAAAGGGATCGCTTACGATTTTTAGATCACGCCGTGTTTGATCAAACTGTCGGCGCTCGCTTTTGTTGCATCGAATGCCGGAATCGGCGTCCAGCCCAATATACGCTTTGCTTTCTCGTTCGATGCGTTTCGCTTTTTTCCAAGCTCGGGAAGGATCTGCTTCAGCACCGGGTTAAAGGTCGACACCACCCGCACCAGTCCATTCGGCAGCCGGCGTTTTGGAATTTTCCGCGCATAGGCGGGATACGCCTCGGCCAATCTGGCTCCCAATTCGTCGAACCAATAAAACTCATCAGCCGCAATAAATCGTTCGCCAGCCGCCTCTGGTACCTCCATGGCCCGGACATGCAAGTCGGCGACATCACGGACATCTACGATTTGAAAGCCGACTTTGGGGACTGCGGGAAGCTTGCCGCCCATAAGCTGGGTGACAATTTCAACGGATGCTGAGAAGTCTCCACTCATAACGGGACCAAGCACGGCAACCGGATTGATCGTGGCAAGTTCGAGCCCCTGCCCCTCACCATTTACATAATCCCAGGCAGCTTGTTCGGCGATGAGCTTTGAGCGCGTATAGACGGTGTTGTCTTTGTGATTGTCTGGATTGGTCCAGTGGTCCTCGGTAAGCGGGTCTGGACGGGCATCCCCCCAGCCATAAGCTATGGCGGCAACCGAAGACGTCATTACGACGCGTTTTACGCCGGCCGCTTTTGATGCTCTCAATGCCCGCAGCGCACCGTCCCGTGCCGGGATGATTAATTCGTCTGCGTCCTTTGGAAGATTGCTCGGAATAGGCGATGCTATATGATGCACGTAGGTGCACCCTTCCACGGCTTTGGCCCATCCGTCATCACTCATCAGGTCGGCTTCGAAGATCTCGATATTGATCGGCTCGCCTGCAAAGTCGCTAAGCGTCTGATTGAGCTTTGGCGCGCGCGCAACGGATCGGGCCGTGCCGCGTACATTATAGCCCTTCTTCAGAAGGGTGAGCACAGTGTGGGAGGCTATGAATCCCGTTGCCCCTGTCACCAGTACGGTTTCTCCAGCCATGTCCAACCTCCCTATTTGCTGGCCTTATTGTCAGTTTGGGCCCGTTTCGCACCTTCGCGCAAGGCGATGACCAAGCTCGCCGATACAATGATCGCGGCACCGATCCAGACATTAAGCCCCGGTAAGAGCTTGAACACCAGCCAATCGACAAACGCTGCCATGGGCAGGCGAAGATAATCAATCGGCGCAAGAAAGGAGGCGTCCCCGATCGCCATGGCATTGATGTAGAAGTACTGGGCCGCAACTCCGGTCGTTGCCATGGCGACCAGTAAACCAAGATCGCGCCCGCTCGGCGTCTGCCAGCCACCCCCAATAATCTCCAAGCCGACAGACCCCGCAATGCTTGGCGCGACAAGAATCCAAATAGCAAGGAAGACGGTGGAGCATAGATTACCCCAGATCAGCAGTGTCATCGGCGAATGATTGGCGGATAGTGTTTTGACGAGTGAAATAGCAACGGCAAAGCCGAAGGCACTCGCCAAGGCGAAGGCCGTACCACCGTCGATGACGATCGATTCTGCGTCATAGCCAGGCAGAACAAGTCCCGGCATCACCATCACTAAAATGCCGACGAAACCGAGCAACACGGCACCCCACCGCCAAGGCCCAACGGACTCCTTTAAAAATAGCGCCGCCAGGATGGTGAGGAACAAGGCCCGCGCAAAGGAGATGGCATTGTACTGTGACAGCGGGAGCGTAAAGGCCTCGGAGATCGCGATCATTCCAAACAGGAATGCAACCGTCCCCGCCAAGCTCCGCAAGAACACCAGCCAGGGACGATGGATCACGAGCACGGTGCGCCCCTGCCGAAAAATGACGGGCAGTGTTACCAGAAACCCAACAAATGAACGCCAGAAGGCGATGGCTGCAGGATCTTGGGTCGACGACAGAAACTTTGCGAGCGTGAGAAAGACCGTGAAGAACAGCCCCGATCCGATGAGCCAAAGCGCGCCAGTGATGTTTTTGGAATTGCTGTTCCCGCTAATGGGGTCGGCTGAGGGCGCTGCGGTCTCGGAAGCCATGTGGCCTTTTCTGCGCCTCAGGGCTGCATGTGGTCAACCGAGAACTTCGTATCTGCAAGGCGCAGGGAGGTTCAAGTCACCCGCTCGACCATCATATGTTTGATGTTGGCAATCGCCTTTGCAGGGTTCAGCCCCTTTGGACAAACCTGCGCACAGTTCATGATGGTGTGGCAGCGATAGAGTTTGAACGGATCTTCCAGATCGTCCAAACGTTCTCCGGTGGCCTCGTCACGACTGTCGATCAACCAGCGATAAGCTTGAAGAAGCGCAGCCGGACCAAGGTATTTGTCGCCATTCCACCAATAGGACGGGCAAGACGTTGAGCACGACGCACAAAGTATGCATTCGTAAAGTCCGTCCAAGTGCACGCGGTCGGCCTCGGACTGCTTCCACTCGCTCTCCGGTGCCGGTGTGTCGGTCTTCAGAAAGGGCTGTACGTAAGCGTGCTGAGCATAAAAGTTCGTGAGGTCAGGCACGAGATCGCGAACCACAGGCTGATGGGGTAGCGGAGCGATCGTTATCTGGGACCCACCGAATTCGTCCCACCCCTTGGTGCACGCAATGGTGTTCTGTCCACCGATATTCATGGCGCACGAGCCGCAGACGCCTTCACGGCAGGATCTGCGGAAGGATAAAGTTGGATCAATCTCGTTCTTGATATGAATGAGAACGTCGAGGATCATGGGTCCGCATTTTGACAGATCGACCCAATATGTGTCCCAACTGGGGTTCTCGCCCGTGGTCGGATCGAACCGATAAATCCGGAACTTGCGCGCCTTCTTCTTATTCTCGGGCTTCGGCCATTCCTTCCCTTTGCGCGGCTTCGATCCCTTGGGGAGAGTTAGCTGTACCATTCGACGAGGACCTCTACCTAGTACACGCGAGCCTTGGGCTCGATATAACCAATATCATTCGACATCGTGTAATCATGAACCGGACGATAATCGATCCGCACACTGCCGTCTTCACCGCCCCAAGCCAGGGTGTGCTTCATCCAATTTTCGTCGTCGCGGTCCGGGAAGTCTTCCATGGCATGGGCACCGCGGCTTTCCTGGCGGTTCGCAGCTGAATTCACGGTCACGGAGGCCTGGACAATAAGATTATCGAACTCCAGCGCTTCCACCAGGTCAGTATTCCAGATCATAGTGCGATCCTTCACATCGATCCCCGGAAGTTTTGTGAAGACATCATCGATCTTCTCGACCCCTTCGCGGAGAATCTCACTTGTTCTGAACACAGCACAGTTTGATTGCATGGCGCGTTGCATTTCGAGGCGAAGCTTCGCAACGGGTTGATCGCCTTCAGCGTTCCGCAACCGGTCAAGTCTTGCCAGATGTTTGTCCGTCTGGTCATCGCGCAGGTCTGGTTGCGACGCGCCCGCTTCAAGTGTTGTACCACACCTTAGACCCGCAGCTCGACCAAACACGACGAGGTCAATCAGTGAATTTGACCCAAGGCGATTTGCACCATGAACAGACACACAGGCCGCCTCGCCAACGGCCATGAGGCCCGGGACAACACTGTCAGGATCATCACCCTTCTTTGTGAGTACTTCGCCGTGATAGTTCGTCGGTATGCCGCCCATATTATAATGAACCGTTGGGAGCACTGGGATCGGCTCTTTGGTGACATTGACACCCGAGAAAACGCGAGCGGTTTCGGAGATACCCGGGAGGCGCTCTGCAAGGGTCTCCGGTGGGAGATGGTCGAGGTGCAAGAAAATGTGGTCGCCCTCTTCGCCCACACCGCGACCTTCTCGGATTTCGATTGTCATTGAGCGGGAGACCATATCTCGCGGCGCGAGGTCCTTTACGCTCGGTGCGTAGCGCTCCATGAAACGCTCGCCATTGGCATTGGTGAGGTAGCCCCCTTCTCCACGCGCCCCCTCTGTAATAAGGCAGCCGGCCCCGTAGATCCCTGTCGGGTGGAACTGGATGAACTCCATGTCCTGCAGCGGCAGACCGGCGCGGAGCACCATGGCGTTGCCGTCGCCCGTACACGTATGGGCCGATGTGCATGAGAAGAAGGCCCGGCCATATCCACCGGTTGCCAGAATGGTCTTTTGAGCGCGGAAGCGATGAAGGGTTCCATCATCGAGCTTCCAAGCCGTAACACCGCGGCAAGCGCCTTCCTCGTCCATTATGAGATCCAGGGCGAAATATTCGATGAAGAATTCTGTCTCGTTTTTCACGCACTGGCCGTAGAGCGTGTGCAGCATGGCGTGGCCAGTCCGGTCCGCGGCTGCACAAGTGCGCTGAACAGGCGGACCCTGGCCCATCTCCGTCGTGTGCCCGCCGAAGGGGCGTTGATAGATTTTGCCTTCTTTGTTGCGCGAGAACGGCATTCCCCAATGCTCAAGTTCGTAAACGGCTTGTGGGGCCTCTCGGGCCAGATACTCGATGGCGTCTTGGTCGCCCAGCCAGTCTGACCCTTTGACTGTGTCGTACATGTGCCACCGCCAATCGTCGGGGCCCATATTGCCGAGGGATGCTGCGATGCCACCTTGGGCGGCGACGGTGTGGGATCGGGTGGGGAATACTTTGGTGATACACGCCGTCTTCAATCCAGCTTGCGCAGCGCCGAGAGCCGCTCGAAGGCCCGACCCGCCAGCCCCTACGACGACGACATCATATGTGTGATCGGTAAAATTGTATTCGCCCATACCTACACTGTGCCTTCTCTTGCGGACTGTTTAACCAGTCGCGAACCAAACCTTCAAAACCGATAGCGAGGTCGCAACAAAGAGCCCCGTCACCACGAATGTATTGAGAATGAGAAGCGCTTGCCGAGAGCTTACCTTCGCAATGTAATCTTCAACCACGACCTGCATGCCGAGGCGCATATGATAAAATGCCGCGCCAAGTAAGAGAATCAGTAAAACCGCATTTAGCGGATGCGCCATCCATTCGATGACGGAATTGTATCCGCCTTTCGCCGCAATCAGCGCTGATCCGATAAACCAGGGGACCAGAAAGATCAGAGCGATCGCTGTGACCCTCTGTTTTATATAATGATCGGTGCCTTCACGGGCGGCCCCAAGGCCGCGAACCTGAGAGGCGGGGGTGCGAAGTGATTGGCTCATGAGTCGACCCCTCAAACGTAATAGGCAAATAGCCAGATACCGATGGTCACGGCTATGGCGAAAAGGAAGTTCAAAAAGCTGACAAAGCTGGCTGCGCCGGGCGAGAACGCCAGGCCCGGGCCATCCCAAATGAGGTGCCGAATGCCGTTTGCAAAATGATAGGTCACGGCCGCCGTGAACCCAAACAGCACAAGCCGGCCAAACCATGACAGCATGAAAGCCTCGACCAAGGCGTAGGCTTCCGGGCCCGTGGCCGCAGAAATAATCCAGGCCGCGAGCAGAACCGTGCCGACATAAAGCGCACAACCGCTCACGCGATGGCTAATCGATGCCGCCATTGTCCAGTGCCATTTCCAAATCTGCACGTGGGGGGAGAGTGGTTTTGTATCTACACCCTGTGATGTTGCCATCTGTTGCGCCCTCGAGTCCTTTCCGCGAATATGCCTCGTAATTATCCTGACAGGGGCCCCTGTCAATCACAGGTTCCGGAGTTTCGAATGCCCATAGGTAACCCGCGTGAGTTCGTTATGTCTCTCATCATAACGGCAATTGCGACGGGATTAACCGGCCAGTTCGTCGCGGCCCAAGGCGTGACGAACCCACAATCGTTGCTGGCCGATAGGCTCAATCGAACTGCAGTCTCATCAATATTGGAAGATTACGAGGCGTATCGCATCGCCCATGATCCTGCTGAAGCCGCCCGCCAGCAAGGCCGCATACCGAATGGATGGCCCGATATCAGCCCGAAAGCACAGGCAGCCAAACTGGCACAGGCGCAGGCTCTGCTCACACGCGTCACAGCTCTGGGTGAATGGCACACCATCGATACGGCAATCCTGGAATCCTTGCTCCTGTCCGAGGTCGCCACAGGCGCATTCGACCCAGCAAGAGTGCCGTTCACCGGCGACTTCGGGTTCCATTCCGAGGCAACTTTTGTCATTGGACGGGCCCGCATTCGATCACTCAATGATGCCGAAGATTTGATCGACCGGCTAAACGCTTTGCCGAGTTGGTTTGACCAAAACATTGCAAACATGCGCCGCGGCATTGCCACTGGTATCGTCGCTCACACCGATCCCACCGACACGATGATTCAGCAAGTTCGCGAACAAGTCGTGAGCCGGGCGGAAGACAGTGTGCTGTTCAGACCCTTTTTGAACTTACCAAAATCGATCGAGCCCGGCGATGCCGTGCGCATTCGCGCAGAGGCCGCCTACGCTGTCAGTGGCGCGATCGCAGCGTTTAGAAGCCTGCAGACTTTTATGGAACAGGAATATCGGCCGGCGGCCCGGATCCTGCCCGGCCTTGTCTCTTTGTCGAATGGGCGAGAGCACTATAGGGCCCTCGTTACGCAGCACACAACGCGGCCGGATCTGACGCCAGAGATGGTGCATGAAATCGGCAGAGCGGAAGTCGCCCTTATTCGACAGCAAATGGAACAGACTATTGCTGAAACCGGATTTGAGGGCACGTTCAGTGAGTTTCTGGAATTTCTGCGGACCGATCCGCAATTCTATCCTGACTCACCCGAAGCATTGCTGACTGAAGCCGCCGTGCTTTCCAAACAGCTGGATGCGGCCCTGCCCCGCTACTTCAATAAGTTGCCAAGGCTCACATATGGTGTAGCCCCGGTCCCTGCAGATATTGCACCTGGCTATACAACGGGACGCTATGTTGGCGGAGACGCCGCGATTGGCCGCGCGGGGACCTATCTCGTCAACACATATCGTCTGGACCAGCGCCCACTCTATCAGCTTCCCGCTTTGACCGCTCACGAAGCTGTTCCAGGCCACCATCTACAGATCGCGCTCGCCCAAGAAATGGAAAATGTGCCGGAGTTTCGCCGCGCTTACTATGCAACCGCATTTGGGGAAGGCTGGGGTCTCTATGCGGAGCGTCTGGCAGGCGAAGCAGGTTTGTATGATACGCCATATAAGCGTTTTGGGGCTCTCTCTTATCAAATGTGGCGCGCCTGCCGTCTCGTCGCCGATACAGGCCTTCACTGGTATGGTTGGTCTCGTGAGGAAGCTGAAGCCTGTTTTCGTGAGAATTCAGCGTTGTCAGAGCTTAATATCAAAACCGAAGTCACCCGCTATATTGGTTGGCCGGGGCAAGCTCTTGGCTACAAAATTGGCGAGATTACAATTCGGGACCTGCGCTCCGAAGCGGAAGCCGCTCTAGGCAACCGGTTCGATATTCGAGATTTCCATGATGCCGTGCTCGGCCAAGGGGCCCTCCCCTTGAATCTCCTGGAAGACCGCATTCGAAACTGGATATCAGACCAAAGCGTGCCGACATCGGCTGATCGTCCGACGGCACCGTAACCAAACGAACCCGATGACCCGCACCCCTTCGGCGTATTTCTGAAGAGCAGACCTTGCGATGAAGATTACAATTGTAGAAACCGGACTTCCGCCGGAAGAGCTTCGCAATGACTGGCCGCGATATCCTGAGATGTTCCGAGCTTTGATGAGCCCTGCTGATCCGGGTATTCAATTCGAAACAGTGTCGGTAGCGCTCGGCGAACAATTGCCGGAGCCGTCCAGCTTAGAGGGGGTTTTGATTACCGGATCGGCATCTGGCGTTTACGACCCCGAACCCTGGATGGAATCGCTGTTTCGCTTTATTCGCGCCACGGCCGGGGCGCGGACACCGCAATTCGGAATCTGCTTCGGCCATCAAGCCATGGCGGAGGCGCTCGGTGGGAAGGCCGAAAAGTCTACCAAAGGCTGGGCTATCGGACGGAACACCTACGATGTCTGTTACCAGCCCGAATGGATGGCAGGTGCGACAGCTTCATTCTCGATCGCGGCCTCCCACCAAGATCAGGTGGTAACAGCACCGCCCGCCACCCAGGTCACGGCTCAGTCTGATTTCTGCAGCATCGCCGGTCTGCACTATCAGACCTTTCCTGCGGCGAGCTTTCAAGGGCACCCGGAGTTCAGCGCTGGCTTCTCGTCAGCTCTTCACCAGAGCCGACGGGAGCGGATCGGCAAGGATCAGGTGGATCGGGCTCTAGAAAGCTTCAAACGGCCCCTCGATGGCGCGCTTGTCGGTCAGTGGATGGTCCGTTTCTTCCAAGAGAATCGATCAGCCTGATCCTGGAGATCAACCTGCCGGTGCTGCACCACTGACAAAAATCGTCACCTCAGACCGACGGTTCAGAGGCTCGCGGACACCATCACGGGTCGCCCGGGCAAGCTCTGATTCGCCTTTGCTATCGGTGTTGATCAGGTCAGCGGAAACACCCCGCTCGGACAGCGCCGTTCTAACAATGTCTGCTCGCTGCGCTGACAGACGCTGATTGTAGGCCGATGCGCCGGATGCGTCAGTATGACCCACAATGCCAACCGCACTAACGCCGCAGTCGCTGCGGGCGGTGACATTTGCCACCGCTTCGTCAATCACCGCCGTTGCGGCGCTGGTGAGAGCGGCTCGGTCCCATTCAAAGTAAACGACGAACTCCTGATTGATCGTCGCGCATGGCGCGAGCGTCGGCGCGACCTGTGCCACCGGTGGAGGTGGGGGCGGAGGAGGCGGTGGTGGTGGCGGAGGTGGAGGCGGCGGAGGAGGAGGTGGTGGAGGTGGTGGAGGCGGCGGCGCGGACCC
>JBCBUY010000077.1:0-15587 GCA_039817885.1 Pseudomonadota bacterium
GGACCCAGAGAGACAAAGAGCACACAGCCAGTTCTGGGTCCCGGGTCTCCGCGCCAGCGCGTCGCCCGGGATGACAACATTAGAAAGGAGGTGAAAACCTCATCTCTTGCCTTGTCCAAACTCCCCGTCCACTCTCTCGAAATGATCAGCTACGATAAAATCCTCTCCAATGCGGCCGCCCACCATGGTGATGATGCCGCTGTGTTGGCCAAGTCGATCAATGATCACGCCGCGGCGGATTATGCGGCGATCCCCGCAGATCGGCTGCTCTCCTGGATGACGCGGTGTGTCTTCAATGCGGGGTTCAACTGGAAGGTCATTGAGTCCAAATGGGACGGTTTTGAATCAGCGTTTGAGGGCTTTGATCCTGGAAAGCTCGCCTTCTTCGGCGATGAAATGATGGGCCAGCTCGTCTCCGATGAGCGTATCGTTCGTAACGGCCAGAAGATAAAAGCGACGCTGGAGAATGCGGTGTTTGTGCATCGCGTCGAAACAGAGGACGGCGGGTTTGCCAAAACGCTGGCCGATTGGGATCCTGCCGATCAGGTGGGCTTGATGGCCTGGCTCAATAAGAACGGCTCGCGTCTGGGCGGGGCAACAGCGCAGTATTTTCTCAGGTTTTCAGGGTGGGATGCCTGGATCGCGTCGGGCGATGTCTGCCGGGCCCTTGTCGCGGCTGGTGTTCTCGACAAGCCCACGGCGACATCGAAATCGGCGCTGCTCAAGCTCCAGGAGGCGGTCAATCACCTCCACGGGGAGAGCGGTTTACCGCGCGCCCAGCTTAGCCGACTATTGGCTTTGAGTGTTGGTTAGCCAGCTAAACGAAGGCGAGGGCGAATCCAATGCCGCATCCAAGGAGAGCAAGGCTGATTGCGATTTCCCTAACGGTTTCACCCATGGTTTGACCCTTTGCATTAGCGTTTCATTAGCCAATGCAAAGGGAAGGCCAGTTGAATCTCTTTCAGATCAGTCGCGTGAGCGTTTTTTGCCGTCCAGTATTGATATCGCCATCTTGTCAGCCTTCTGGGTGGCCGCTTTCTCCGCTTTGGTACGGCCGAATTTTGCCCGGTTTTCCTCCGCGCGCTGCTCTTTGGTGGCTTTCGCCCGGGCTTTTCTTGCCTTGTTGAGGTTAATTGGCGTCGTCACTTCTCGTCCGCTTTCGGATTGGCTTCCCGCCACTGTTCCATGGCGAGGGAGATGGCAAAGGTCTCCCGATATTTTGGGCTGGCGGCCGGGCGGGGCGGGCTCACCTTGGCCATGTCCATGATCTCGGCGAGCTTATTGTGCGCTGCTCCAGCTTGTGCCGCCCCTATATAGGCGTGCAGTTCCAGAAGGGCCGAGGATAGCGGGTCATCTGCGCGCAGAACGAAATATGGTTCGTCCTCTGCAAGCTTCTCGTAGCAATCGAATTGAGATGGGGTGGCCTTTGAGCCTGTATAAGTGGTCATTTCTGCCTCTCGCAAACGAATCAATTGGAGCGACCTTAGCCATTCGATGGCGGTCTAGAAAGCAGATCATTTTTACTGATATTCGACGCTCACTGTATATGTGCCTGTATATGTGCCAAGCGCCTGATTTGCGCTGACATGGAGATCCGCCCCGACCCAGAATTCATCGGTGCCGTCAATGAGCAGTCCCTGATCGATGTCGGAATGGAGACCATCTACAAGCATCTGGTCGCCGGAACTGTTTTCCATGGTCAGACCGGGCGGGATGGTGATCTCATAAATCTTGTCGGGCTCGCCGGTGACCATGAACCGCGCCGCGCTGAAGACCGCGTTGGTGCAGATGAGTTCGGCGGTGCAGGTTCGGGTCTCGTCGACGCTTATCGAAACAATCCCTGAGGTGAGCGTGTTCGGGATGATCGTGCCAAACTCGAGTTCCTCCCAAGCCTTCACCATCAAGGGCTGGATGATATCTGCGCCGGTCTGCCCGGAGCTGTCTGTTTGAGCTGTTGCCCCCAGAGAACAGACCAGCCCCATAGCTGTCACGCCGAACGCCGCGCGCACCATTCCAACCAAAACCCGCACTGAATTATCTCCCGGCCAAAACCCTATGGAGCGACCGTAGGTGCGACATGTGATGATCGCGTCTAGGAATTCAGTGCACGTTGAGCGAGTTATGGCATAAAAAATCAACCATAAGGTGTATGGCTATGAGGGGCTCGATGCCACTCAAACTCATTTTGGCCCAATCATGTCTTCAGGTCTGACCACAAGGTCATACTCCTCTTCGTTGACATAGCCCAATGCCAGTGCGGCCTCTTTCAAAGTGGTGCCGTCCTTGTGGGCCTTCTTGGCAATTTCGGTGGCTTTGTCATAGCCAATGGAGGGAGCAAGGGCTGTGACCAGCATCAAGGACCGGTTCATCAGATCGGTGATGTTGTCTGTTCGAGCTTCGATGCCTGTCACGCATTTGTCGGTGAACGCCATACAGCTGTCAGACAGGATGCGGATCGACTGGATCATATTGTAGGCCATGACGGGTTTGTAGACATTCAGCTCAAAATGTCCCTGCGAGCCTGCCACCGTCATCGTCGTGTGATTGCCCATCACTTGGGTGCAAACCATGGTCAGCGCCTCGCACTGGGTTGGGTTGACCTTGCCGGGCATAATTGAGGAGCCCGGCTCATTTTCCGGTAGGGCCAGCTCGCCGAGGCCAGACCGGGGCCCGGACCCTAAAAACCGAATGTCATTTGCGATCTTGAAAAGCGAGGCGGCGACTGTGTTCAAGGCTCCGTGGGCCGACACAAAGGCGTCGTGGGCGGCGAGCGCCTCGAATTTATTCGGCGCGGTGACGAAGGGCAGGTCTGTATAGGCTGCAACTTCCTCGGCGAAGGTCTCCGCGAAGCCAGGTTTCGCATTTAGCCCCGTCCCGACAGCTGTGCCGCCCTGGGCGAGAGGGTAGAGATACTCCAATCCCTCTTTGACGCGGCGTATGCCGAGGTCCATCTGCGCCACATAGCCGGAAAATTCCTGGCCCAGGGTGAGCGGTGTTGCATCTTGCGTATGGGTGCGACCGATCTTGATGATGTCCCTAAAGCCCTCAGCTTTGTCGTTCAGTCCGTTGCGCAGATATTGCAGCGCTGGCAGGAGGCGGTGGACGATCTCCTCTGCTGCTGAGATGTGCATGGCGGTCGGGAAGGTGTCATTTGAGCTTTGCGATCTATTGCAATGATCATTCGGATGGACCGGATCTTTAGAGCCGATCACCCCGCCCATGATCTCAATCGCCCGGTTCGAGACGACTTCATTGGAGTTCATGTTCGATTGGGTACCTGAACCCGTCTGCCAGACAGACAGCGGAAAGTGGTCGTCGAGCTTATTCTCCGCCACTTCCGAAGCAGCGGCGACGATCGCATCGGCAATGTCCCCCTCGATATTGTCAAGGCGCTTATTCGCGAGTGCCGCCGAGCGTTTGATGATACCGAGGGCGCGGATCACAGGTGCTGGCATGGTCTCTTCACCGATTGGGAAGTTGATCAGCGACCTGGCTGTCTGTGCGCCAAAATACTTGTCGGATGGGACCTCCAAAGGGCCAAAACTGTCGGTCTCGGTGCGGGTCTCGGTCATTGGTCTGTGATGTCCTTGGTCAAGGTGATTTTCGGTTCTGCGCTGTGTCTAAAGTGGAAAACCGAGATCCGCTAGGGCTTGTCGATCACGCCTCTGCGACAGACAGAACTCTTGCTCTTTCGGCGTTAGCTCTAAATACAAGTGCAAAAGCGTGCTAGGAGCGGTTAATGGCCGATACCGAAACCATCAGCGAGCCGGTGGGTAAAATTTCTACGTTAGTGATCGATCATCCTTCAGTACCGTTCGGTAAAACCGGCCTGTTACTGGTGAATCTTGGTACACCGGACGGCACGGATTATTGGTCCATCCGCCGATACTTGTCAGAGTTTCTGTCGGATAGGCGAGTGATAGAGATTCCTATGCTGGCCTGGCAGCCCCTGCTTCAGGGGATCATTTTGTCGATCCGGCCATCCAAATCGGGTGAAGCGTATAAGAAGATCTGGATGAAAGATCTCGATAAATCGCCCTTGCTTCACTACACCGAGGAGCAGACGCGGAAACTCGCCGAACGAATCGGGAAAGATGATCTCATCGTTGATTTCGCCATGCGCTATGGAAATCCATCGATGGAGAGCAAAATTGAGGCTTTGCGCAAACAAGGCTGTGAGCGGATCGCCGTCGTCCCCCTATATCCACAGTACTCAGCAACGACGACAGGGAGCGTTTATGATCAGACATTTCGTTCATTGGCTAAGCTGCGCTGGCAGCCAGCCATCCGGACGGCACCGCCATTCTATAGTGATCCAGATTATATAGGTGCCTTGGCCCGCTCTCTAGATCGCCAGGTCAAAGCCTTGGACTTCGAACCACAAGTCTTGCTGTTATCCTATCATGGTATTCCGAAATCGTACTTCATGAAAGGTGATCCATACCATTGCCACTGTCAGAAGACGACGCGACTGGTGCGGGAGTATCTTGGTTGGGATGAAAGCTTTTGTCGAACGACATTCCAATCACGCTTCGGACCGCAGGAGTGGATACAGCCTTATACGAGTGAAACCCTGGAAACTCTGCCCAAGGAAGGTATCACGCGCGTTGCTGTGGCTGCCCCGGCTTTCATCTCCGATTGTGTGGAGACATTGGAAGAAATCGCGATCGAGGGGAAAGAGGAATTCATAGAGGCGGGCGGCACTCAGTTTGCGGCGCTGGAATGCCTGAATGATTCAGATGAGTGCATTGATTTCCTTGTGGCGCTGGCACGCAAACAACTTGCCGGTTGGGATCAATTTTAGGCTCAAAATCTGAAAGCGACGCAGCTGTTCGCAGCGTTTTCCAAGTCGTCCATTGTTCACTCCCGATTGCTTCGATTGCATATACAAGTTTACGCTTACCAATCCGTCTACAGGAAGACACTTTTCCATTGGTCAAAGGTCGGGCAGTAGACCCCAATGGATGATACCTGGACCCGGAAAAACAAAACAGCCGCGCGCATCACGGAGGACGGTGCGTTGGAGGTGCGTTGCGTTGGACTTACGACACAGGCGAAGTATTACAAAACGCATTTGCGCGAGTTCTTCCGTAAGGACTTTCACCCCTTGCGTCCGGGCTATGGTGAGTATTCGGTCCATATCGTGATGGAGTATACCGGAGACGCGCCGTGGATGGATCTCGACAATCTTGCAAAGGCCTTGCTGGATGCGCTGACCGGCAATGTGTTCGAGGATGACCATCAGGTTGCCCGACTGCTTGTCGAGCGGCGTGTCGGCGAGCGCGAAGGCATCTGGCTCAGGGCTGAAGAGATATGACAACAGGCTTGCCAAATTCCGGCATATCCCCGACACTTCGGCATAATAAGAGTTCATCTGGGAGGATGAGATGTCAGATCTGCGATTTGAGCCGGCCAGCGAGACCGTCGGCGTATTTGCAACGGGCATAGAGCTGAGAGATTTGTCTGATGCGGACTTCGCTGCCATCCGCCAGGCCTTCTTCGAGAAGGGTGTTGTCTTCTTTCGCGATCAAGACATGACGCCAGATGACCATATCGCCTTCGCGCGCCGATGGGCGGAGATCGATGTCAATCGCTTCTTCACGCCCCTGGACACACATCCTGAGATTGCCATCGTGCTGAAAGAGCCCCATCAGACATCCAATATTGGTGGTGGATGGCATACGGATCATTCCTATGACCAGGTCCCCGCCATGGGGTCGATCCTGCGCGCAATCGACCTTCCGGAGTCCGGAGGGGACACGCTCTTTGCGTCAATGCAGGCCGCATATGATGCGTTGGATCAAGAGATGAAAGATCTGATTGAGCCGCTGAAAGCGCGCCATTCCAGCCGGCATATTTTTGGCGCTGATGCGGCCGAGGCGCAGGCCGTCGGCGATCGATTTGCGAACGCCGACAAGGCGACCCAGGATGCCATTCACCCCGTCGCCCTCGCGCACCCTGAAACAGGGCGCAAATGTATCTATGTGAATGCTGCTTTCACCACCGGTATTGAAGGTATGGAAGACGACGAGGCTCGGAGCCTGCTTCAACGTCTATATGCCCATTGTGTGCAGCCAGAATTTGCCTACCGTTTTCAATGGGAGCCTGGCTCGCTTGCGATGTGGGACAATCGCTCAACCTGGCACTGGGCCATGAATGATTATCATGGTCAGCGCCGCTACATGCACCGCATTACCCTGAAGGGTGTGCCGCTGCATTAGGCCAATTTTTTGGCGGCAAGTGCCTCGTAGATCGGTAGCGCTTGATCGCATACGGATTGAAGCTCGGCTGGAAGGGTTGGCAGGTCACCCGGTGGTGGTCCGAACCCGGTTGATTTCAGGACAGCGTCATACCAGTGAGGGGCCCACGCGCCATCTTCCGGGCGCGGTCCAGCAGCCCAGCTCAGCATGGCATCGTCAAATTCTAATCCGAGTGCTGAACATAGCTTGTCCAGCATCGCCTCTGGCTCATTCAGGATATCATCCGCGTCGATGACAACCGGCCTGTGTCCTGTATGTGCTTCAGCCTGATCATAAAGCTCAGCCTGCTGGGGAAAGCCAATGGCGTGGAGATCGGCGGTTTCCATCTTTCGGGCATAGGATGCGAGAACGCGGGCTGGATGACGGATCAGAAAAACGTGGGTGACGCGCTTCATCCACGCTCGCGGAATGCCATTGACCATGTGATGGGTCATCTGTTTCTGATAGATGACGGGGGCCATGGCGGGCCCCTCGCTCAGTTGATTTGCGACCGCTGTAGCATCGGCGCAGTGGCACGCCAGGATTTCGGCTCGCATCGGGTGAGGCAGACCCGTAAGATCGAGAAACGGCGCATAGAATGGCTCATCGATGCAGAGCGTATCCCGTCGTGAGCCGAAACTCCGCATCATCGCTGTCGAGAGATTTCGGGGGCCAGACCAGACCGCGATGCGCTTCGGGGCTGCGATCATTGGATCATCGTCAGGCTGTCGCGCACGAGCGCCTGATAGAGATCTGCGATGCGCTGACTCATCGGCCCGTTCAGATCGCGGATCATCCGTCCGTCCACGTCTTTGACCGGGCTCACACCGGCGAATGTTCCGGTCACAAATGCTTCGTCTGCTGAATAAACGTCGAATAAGGAGAACCGCTTCTCCAAAGCTGGAATGCCAGCTTCCCGGCAGACATGAAGAATGTTGCGTCTTGTGATGCCGCCGAGGCAGTATTCCGGCGGAGACGTCCATACCTCGCCGTTTCGGACGATGAAGAAATGGGTTGAGTTACAGGTCGCGACAAATCCATCTGCATCGAGCATGAGGGCTTCGTCGGCTCCTGCCTTGTCAGCCTGGATGCAGGCCAGGATACAATTCAGTTTTGAATGGGAGTTGAGCTTCTGGTCTTGCTCCGCTGGTCCTGTCCTCCGGACGTGCACAGTGAAAAGCGACTGACCCTTCGCGATCACTTCCGGGACGGGAGACTTGTATTCTGGAATGATCACGACAGTCGCTGGCGTGACCGTGAAACGTGGTCCCTGATAGGGCGATTTCTTCACGCCGCGCGTCACCATCAATCTGATATGGACACCATCGGTCATCTGATTGGCAGTCAGGCAGTCGAACAAGCGCGCCATCAACGCATCTCTCGAGAGCCCGATGTCCATATCGATCGTTTTTGCTCCGGCATAGAGCCGGTCGAGGTGCGCTTCCAAAAACGCAACACCGCCATCCTTCACCCGGAGGCCTTCCCAAACCCCGTCGCCCAGAAGAAAGCCGGAGTCGAAGACGGACACTGTCGCCTCTGATCTGTGCTTCAGCTCGCCATTGATAGAGATCAAAATGTCCGCATTGCGCGGATCATCTTGGTAGTCATGTACGCCGTGGAGATCTTTTGTCATTCCAATGCGTTATCATTCGTTCTCGCGGGATTCAAACCATGACATATGGATTCCGGTGGACTATCGTTCTGCCGCACCCACGAAGAAGACGATGGGAGAGGGCGATATGGTGTTGCGTGTTTTAATCCTCATGAGCATGGTATTCGGCGTCTGGCAGTTCAGCTTTGCAGACGAGGACCATGCTGGACGTATGGCTCAGTCCTATGAGCCTTATTCCCTCACACTTGATCGACGTGGCACGTTCAATGGGCAGAGGGTCGATTATCAGGTCGTCTTGTCCGAGACCGTTCTCGAAAATGAAGACGGTGAGGAGGAGGCCGCCATCTTCTCGACCGCCTATCTGAAAACCGGCGTCAGCGATTATACGGCGCGGCCGATCACATTCCTCTTTAATGGGGGACCCGGATCGTCTTCGGTTTGGTTGCATATGGGCGCATTCGGGCCGAAACGTGTCGCCATTCCATCCGATGCCCGCGATGATGGCGCACCGCCTTATCCAATTGTCGACAATCCCGATGCGCTGCTTGATGTCACCGATATCGTGTTCATTGACCCGGTCGGCACGGGATATTCCAAGGCTTTGGGCGAGGCGGAGCCTGAAGATTTTTGGGGGGTCCACGAAGATGCAGAGGCTGTCGCGAGGTTTATTCGGAAATGGATCAGTGAGAATGGCCGCTGGAATAGTCCGAAATATCTCGGTGGCGAGAGCTATGGCACATTGCGCACCGCTGCTGTCGCCCGCGAACTAGAGGGAGCGACATATAACGATGTTTCCCTCAACGGTCTGATCCTCGTCTCGACGGTCCTTGACATGTATCATGACATCACGGCCCCGGGAAACGAACTTGCCTGGCCCATGCTGCTGCCGACCATGGCGGCGACGGCCTGGTATCACAATGCGCTTGCAGACCGCCCCGACGATCTTGATGGTTTCGTTCAAGCGGCGCGCGACTTTGCGGAGACCGATTACACGGTTGCTCTTATGAAGGGGAACCGTCTGGGAGATGCTGAACGCGCCGCTGTGCGTGCCGAACTTTCGCGGTTTACTGGGTTAGCGGAGGACTTTCTCGACGACGCCAATCTCCGTGTTTCACTCGCTCGGTTCCAAAAGGAGCTGCTGCGTGACCGGGGCCTCACCGTCGGGCGCCTCGACAGCCGGTATACAGGTGTCGATTACGACAATGCTGGTGATCGACCAGATCAGGATCCATCGTTCGTGGCAATTGATGGGGCATATACGGGGGCGATCAATACCTATTTCCGGTCTGACCTCGGTCTCGATCTTGATCGCGAGTACAAGATCATTTCCGGCCTTGGCCGAGAGTGGAATTGGGATGTTGAAGGCCCGGCGGGACCATTCATGCACAATGTTGCACCCTTCATAGGTGCAGCTATGCGCTACAACTCCGATCTGCGCGTCTTCAATGCTGCGGGCTATTACGATTTCGCGACGCCGCTCTTCAGCGCTGAGTTCAGTCTTACGCGCAATGGTGTTGTGCCGGACCGGATCGTGTTCGAATATTATCCTGCAGGACACATGATGTATGTTCACGAACCATCCTTGCGGAAACTGAATGATGATATCCGCGAATTCATCAGGGTGGGATAGTCTGAAATGAGCTGGGAATCTGAAGCTGAGGAAATCCGTAAGCGAAGAACGCTTGCATTGGCCCAAGGGGGTGAGGCATCTGTCGCTCGCCAGCATGATAAGGGTCGGCTGACGATTCGAGAGCGGATCGATCTTTTGCTTGACGCGGGTACATTTGATGAGGTCGGCCCTGCGGCCGGTGCCGCAACGCTCGGCGACAATGGCGAGGCGATTGGTTTCGACCCGGCAAATTTTATTCTTGGCTTTGGCAAAATCAATGGCCAGCGCGTGGTTGTCGGCGGGGAAGATTTCACAATGAAGGGCGGCTCGCCCTCTCCGGCGGGGCTTCGAAAAAGCGTCTATACGGAGGACTTGGCCCTGCAATACAAAGTGCCACTCGTTCGGCTCCACGAAGGCGCGGGCGGCAGTATCGGTGGTACGGGCGGTAAGGGTCAAAGCTTGCCGGCGCCGGTTTTTGCCACGCCGCGATTCAAGTCCGTGGCCGAATGCATGGCGCGTGTGCCGGTGGCAACAGCAGCCATGGGGGCTGTTGCGGGCTTACCCGCCGCGCGCCTTGTCTCGTCGCATTTCTCCGTCATGTCGAAGGCGACTGCCCAAGTTCTGACGGCGGGTCCTGCCGTTGTTGAACGCGCCATGGGGGAAAAGAAAACAAAGGATGAGCTTGGTGGCTGGAAGGTTCATACGAAGAACGGCACGGTCGACAATGCCGGTGCAGATGAGGCTGACAGCCTCGCACAGATCCGTCGATTTCTGTCTTATATGCCGCCCAATGTAGATCAATTGGCCCCCGTTTTTGCGACCGAGGACCCGGTAGACCGCGCCGAAGACGCCCTCATCGACATTGTTCCGCGAGACCGCCGGCGCGCCTTTGATATGCGCCGTGTGCTGAAGCTCATATTAGATAAAGACAGTTTCTTTGAAATGGGGGCGGGGTACGGACGTTCTCAGATTGTGAGTCTTGCGCGCTTGAATGGTCAGCCTGTCGGCGTCTGGGCAAATAATTGTAAGTTTCTCGCGGGCTCAATGACGGCGGATGGAGCTCAGAAGGCCCGTCGTTTTATGGAGCTTTGCGAGGTGTTCAGTCTACCGATTATCAGCTTTGTCGATGAGCCAGGCTTTATGATTGGATCGCAGGCAGAACGTGAGGCGACCATCCGCCATGGAGCAAATGCTGTGCTCACGGCGTCTCTCACGACAGTGCCTTGGGCGTCCATCTTGGTGCGTCGATCCTTCGGCGTGGCTCAAGCTGCGCATTATGGGCCGGGGGGCTTTGTCCTGGCCTGGCCGTCGGCGGAGTCTGGGCCACTGCCCGTAGAGGGCGGCGTTGCCGTTGCGTTTCATCGTGAGATTGCTGCGGCGGACGATCCAGATGCTCGCCGGAAAGAGCTGGAAGAGGCCTTTGCCGCGAAGCAATCGCCATTTCCTCGCGCCGAAGCTTTGTCCGTCCACGATCTGATCGACCCACGTGAGACGCGGCCGCAACTCTGTCGTTGGATCGATCGGATCCAACCCTTATTGCCTGATCTGCTCGGCCCGTCGAGCTTTGCCATTCGTCCCTAGGAGAACGCGACATGTCCACTGAGATCGAGTTGGAAACGGGCGGCAGCGTCTGGAAGGTTCTCGTGAAAGAAGGGGATGCCGTCGCAGAGGGCGACACGCTGTTCATCCTCGAAGTGATGAAAATGGAAGTGCCTTACGAAGCCCCCATCTCTGGCAAGATTTCCGTGCTGAGCATTGCTGAAGGCGATGTTGTTGAGGAAGGTCAGATCGCTGGCAAGATAGAGTAGGGGCCCAAAGACGAAAAACCCGATGCTGGGCACCGGGTTTCTCAAGACACGTATTCGTCTTTACTTTTAGCTCACGGTCACCGAGCCACCGCTCGATTTATCAATACGAACATCAGTTGCACCGCCATTAATGGATACGCTTGCTCCGGAGGAGGCGTCGCCAACGACGCGGGTCGTCGCATAAGCGTTGATCGACGAACCGGAGGAGGCATCTGCCATAACTTCGGTGCATTCAAGTGTGCCTGCCGCGACGCTCGAGCCTGACGACGTGTCGATCGAAGCGCGGCTGCATGTCCCGGCCGCAGCCAGCGATGCGCCGGACGAGGTATCTATGGAGACATCTCCGCCTTCAATGCCGCTTGCGCGAAGATTGGCACCTGATGAGGCTTCAAGCTGCACATAGTCGCCGGCAAAGCCATTGGCTGTGGCACTCGATCCTGAGCTGGCATCCAGGCTGGAAATAGCCGGGCCGGAGACGGTGACTTTAAATTTTGGTGAGTTGCCGCCCCAATTCCAGCCGCGTTGCCGCCGCACGACGAGAATGTCCCCGTCCATTTCAATAATCAGTTTGTCGATATCCCCGCGAATCGCCTCGGCGGTGATCGATTGGGTGTCGCTCGCTTCAAAGATGAGCTGGACGCCACTTGAGACGTCGATCCCATCAAAAGCTGGCATATCGTAATCGCGGGTTTCGGCTGTGGCTGCAAGCGACAGAGCGGTCGCTGCGCCGACGGAGATGAGAGCTGTCCGGTACATGATTTGACCCCTTTTTGATCAATGTCCTTGACATTTACATATTGAATTACGATAAGTCAAATATTGTTTTTCAATAAGGAGTAAAACCATGAAGATTCAGCTTGCTAGCGCGATGCTGGCGCTCGCAGCGCTTGGTGGGTGTGTCATCATCGACGCGGATGACGCCGATTTTCGCAGCGATTTCGACTTTGACGATAAAGGCTTCGGCTCTGTTTATGGGGCGGATGTCGCCGGTGACGCCATTGCCTTTACGGTCTCGGACAATGGCTGCACGGATAAGACATTCTTCGATGTTCGTGTTTTTGGTGATGACGAAGACGAGTTCGAAGTCGGTGTGAAGCGTGTCCGCGAAGATTATTGCCGCGCGCTCAATCCAGATGGCAAGACGTTCACCTGGACATTCCAGGAGCTTGGCATTCCCTCGGGCGCTGAGGTCACAGTTTTAAACAGCGTTCGTCGCTAAACAGAAGCGCGCCAAAGATAAGACTGGCGCGCTCATAGACAGGCCCTCCAGCTCTCGTTAACCATGTCCGGAAACGAGATCGATAGAGGGCCTTAACGTGGTTGTCCCTGAACCTGGCTTTGCCAGCCATAATGGTATTGGCAGCATGCGAGACTTTTGACTTGCCGGCCGACCCAAATCCTGATCCTGCTAGGCTGGCGACACTCGCCATAAATTCCCACTAAAGCAGAGACAAATGAAACGGTGAAGGATGTTGCCGTGATTACAGACATACCGAAATATTCGGCAGAAGCGTTCTTCGAAACGACAAGCTTTATGCTCGCCGCCAAGGCCGGGCATGCCTTTTCGGCAGATGATCAAAAAATCCTGGCCTCGTCAGATGAGTCTGGCGTGTTCAACGCGCTGTCTTTTGGCGCATCTGGCGATGCCACAGCCCTAACCATGTCGACGGCTGACGCAGTTTTTGCCCAGTCCTACTTTCCGAATGATGACAGGATTATCGTGACCGCAGATCAGGGCGGCAACGAGCTCAATCATATCTATGTTCGCGAGCTTGATGGGATGCTGATTGACCTGACGCCCGGCGATGAGACAAAGGCATTTTTCGGCGGCTGGCAGGCCGATGGAGCCGGGTTCTATATCTGGTCTAATGAGAGAGATCCTTCCTTTTTCGACCTCTACATCCATGCAAGCGAGGGCTATGAGCGGGAGCTTGTCTTTGAAAACCCAGGCTTCCAGCCCGGCGCAATCAGCCGGGACGGTCGCTGGCTGTCACTTGATCAGCCCATCACCAGTGCGAACTCAGACATCTATCTGGTCGATCTCTTAGCGGATACACCGCAACCCATGCTCATCACGGAGCATGAGGGCAATATCGCCTATGCAACCTATGATTTCGCGGCTGACAGCAAGAGCCTGATCTTCGCGACGAATGAGTTTGGCGAGTATAATCAAGCCTGGCGTCATGATCTGGAGACCGGCGAGAAAACGCCGCTGATTGAAGCGGACTGGGACGTCATCTTCGTTTTTGAGTCGCCATCGGGACGTTATCGCGTGCATGCGATTAACGCGGATGCGCTAACGGATTTGACCATAACTGACACCGAAACGGGCGACGTTTTGTCGTTACCAGGCGTTCCTGAAGGTGAACTTGGTCAGATTCGGTTCAACCGTGATGAGACCGAGATAGCCTTTGGGGCAAATACGGATACGTCACCGTTCAATCTCTATCGCATGACCCTCGGCGAGGAGGCCGTTCGTCTGACGAGCGCGCTTAATCCTGGTATCCAGGAAGAACACCTCGTCACCGCGACAATTGAGCGGTTCGATAGTTTTGATGGTGTTACGATTCCAGGTGTTCTTTACAAACCGCATCAAGCATCTGCCGACATGCCAGTGCCCGGCATCGTGTTCGTGCATGGCGGCCCTGGCGGCCAGTCGACACGTGGCTATAGCGCGCTCGTCCAACATCTCGTGAACCATGGCTATGCGGTCTATGCTGCGAACAATCGTGGTTCATCCGGATACGGGAAGACTTTCTTCCATATGGATGATCGCCGCCATGGCGAAGAGGATCTTCAAGACATTGTCGAAGCCGGAAATTATCTCCGCGGACTTGATTGGGTCGACGAGACGCAAATCGGTGTGATGGGCGGTTCCTATGGTGGCTATATAACCGCTGCGGCGCTGACCTTTCATCCGGAAGCGTTCGACGTTGGTGTAAACATCTTTGGCGTGACGAACTGGGTTCGCACGCTCCAGAGCATTCCGCCCTGGTGGGAGGCCTTTAAGGAGGCCCTCTATGATGAGATGGGTGACCCGGCGACCGACGCTGAGCGACACCGTCGAATCTCGCCCCTCTTCCACGCATCAAACATTGTGAAGCCAATGCTGGTGGTGCAGGGGGCCAATGATCCCCGCGTTCTTCAAGTGGAAAGCGACGAGATCGTGGACGCCGTCCGGGCGAATGGCGTACCGGTCGAATATGTCGTTTTCCCTGATGAGGGACACGGGTTTCTGCGAAAGGAAAACCGAATTACCGCATCGAATGCCTATATCACATTTCTCAACGAATATCTGAAGGGCGCTGCTCCCTAGTGGTTCGACTATCGATCTGGCGGGCTTGTTTTCCGGTTCTCGCGGCAGGTATGCTGGCGGCCCCCCGTGCTATGCCGGACGAGCAGCCCAGGCCACCGGACGCGCAGATCATGTATCTCGGCAATGCTGCCATCCTGGTAGCGCAGGGGCAGACCAAGATCCTGTTTGATCCCTTGTTCCGTGATGATTATGGCCAGTATCAGCTTGTGCCGGAAGAACTCCGCACACGGTTGTTTGAAGCAGAGCCACCGCTCGATAATATCGACGCTGTTCTGATCAGCCATGCCCATGGCGACCATTTCAACGCGGTTGATATTATCACGTTTCACCGGGCCCATCCGGACGCGCTCATCATTGCCCCGGAGCAAGCCCTTGATACGATGCGTGCAACGGGCAGTGTTACGGATCAGATGGCCGCGCGATTTGTGTCCATGGACATGGATTATGGCGACGATCCGATAAACGTTCCTTTCGCAGATCTCACCGTCGAAGCGGTCCGCATTCCCCATGCCGGCGGGGCGCGCCGCCGACCGATCCAGAACATTGCTTACCGCGTGACCCTGGAAAACACGGCTACGGTGATGCATCTGGGCGATGCGGATCCCGGAGCTGAGGATTTCGCTGCGTATACGACCCACTGGCAGGCCCGGGAGACCGATATGGCGTTTCCACCCTATTGGTTCTTCTTAAGTTTGGACGGGAAGTCCGTCATCTCAAAGACGCTAAATGCGGCTCAAGTGACAGGTGTTCATGTGCCGGTGGAGGTGCCGCGTATTTTGATCGAAACGGGCGCCGCCTATTTTGACTCGCCGGGTGAGGTTCGCACCTTCCTGACGGATTAGCCTATTCGGCGGCTTCCTCACCGCTTTCCAGCGCAATGCCTTTTTCGGTGAAGAACGGCTTCAGCTCGCCGGTTTCATACATTTCGCGGATGATGTCGCAGCCACCAACAAATTCGCCCTTCACATATAGCTGCGGGATGGTTGGCCAATCGGAATAGGCT
>JBCBUY010000078.1:0-15121 GCA_039817885.1 Pseudomonadota bacterium
AGGTGTCCAGAAAATCAGGTGGATGAGTGCGATGAAGCCGGAAAGCGGCGGCAAACCGAACAGCGTCTGAAGCAAGATCATCACTGCGATGCCGAGGACAAATCCGCCGACGACAACCCTTGCTTCGAGCCGCCTCCGGACAAATAGTAGACCCGCCGCAAATGTACCGAGCATCACAAAAACCCATGCCCGCACCCAGGCCGGGCTATTGGCGACGCCCTCATTGTCAAACAGTTCTAGGGCCCCGTTCCCGTGGTCGTAATCCTGAGCCAGCGATGGAACCGTAACAACCACCGAAAAAGCCAACAAAAGTGCAGTAAGTCTCAATTGCCGTCTAAGCATGACCCGTATCTCCCTCAGTTATTCCTTGCCTGTTTTCGACAGGATAACGGGGTCAGCCTAGGGCACAAGCGCCAGCGATCAGCCAGCGTCGGCGATACCTTGGCTAATCAGTCGGTCCAGCCGGATCAGATCCAAACCGGAAAACAGCTCGCCGCCGACAACAAAGGTTGGCGTCGCATTCGCACCAATTGTCTCTGCCAGCGTATAGGTTGCGCTAATCTGATCTCGATATCCTGTGTCCTCAAGATCCTCGCGCCACTGTCCCATGTCCACCCCAACCGACTCTGCAATTTCAGCGAGATCATCATCGGTGAACTCGCTCGGAGACCGCATAAGGGCCTGGTGCATCTCGACATACTTTCCTTGCCGTCCCGCTGCGAGTGCGGCGACCGATGCCTTGCGGCTTTCCGGAGATAGGATGGGGAACTCCTTGAACACCACGCGAACTTTGCCGTCATAGCGCTCCGGCAGAGCGTTCACCGTTTCCATCGAGGCGCGGCAGGGGCCGCAGCGATAGTCGAAAAACTCAACAACCGTCACAGGCGCATCATCTGGCCCGAGCGCATAATCGCTCTCCAGGCTGACAAGCGCATCGGAGAATTCAACGATCGCCGCCCGAGATTTCTCAGCCTGCTCAGCATCTCGTTTTGCTTGAAGCGCAATCAACGCCTCTTCGATGATCTCCGGATTTTCCAGAAGATAATCGCGCACAATTTGTTCTGTGGCCTCACGGTCAACGGCGGCACCCGTGTCTTGCGCGCAAGCGGAAGATAGAAGCAGGGCGGACAGGGGAAGGGTCAGAGCAATATTTCGGATCATGGATACGGGCCTTTGGGCGTCGGTCGCGATGGATGTTGTAGTAAATCAGGCGGTTCGATAAAAGGTTTCGGGTGACGAGCGCAATATCAGCGGCGTTGGAAATACCGCCTATTCTCCTCAAGTCGAGGGTCTGTCACCGTCTGAATGTCCTGTGCACGTCTGTGCAGAGGCGTTCCGGCCTCCAGGTTCTGCATGGCGCGTCCAGAGAACACTTGGGCCCCGACATAATCTCCCACATGGAAAGAGCGTTCAGCGGTGGCAAGCTCCGCTTCTCCGCGCCGCCCTTGTTTGTCGAGAGCCACAGCAAGCTCTGCCCAGGCAAATGCATTCTCCGGTTCAGCGATAATTGACCGGCGAAGTGCGAGTTCTCCTTCTTCCACATCACCTTCATCACCGCGGGCGATCATGGACCGCGCGTAGCTCACAAGAAGCAATGGATGGCCGTCAGAATACTCGACAGCCTTTCTGTAGGGGGCAATCGATCCTTCAATGTCCCCCTGTTCGAACATGATAAACCCCTGCAATTCATGAAAATAGGGGTTATCCGGTTCGGCCTCCAGAAGGTGTTCAGTTTCCTCCAACGCGACATTGAAGTCGAGGGTTCTCATGGCAAGGTGCGCCCGGGCATACCGCGCCGGCAGACTCGTATCCTCCCGCGGATAGCGCTGATAGACTTTGTTGGGATGTTCCAGATATCCAATCAGCTTCGCGTGCATCATGTCCATTTGGTGGAGCGATCGCTCTGAATGCGGCACATCCATGAGCCCCGTCTCTTCGGCCCGCTGACGCAGAGCCAGGATCCTGTCCGAGGCGAGCGGGTGTGTTTGGAAATACTCAAACCGACGCGCCTGCGAAAAGACCTGTTGGTATCGGAACTCCTCGAAGAATTCGACCAGTCCAGCCGGTGACTGGCCCGTCCGCTCAAGATAGGTCACCGCTGCCTGGTCGGCCGAGGATTCCTGAGCGCGTGTATGCACGAAAAACTGCAAAGCCGTGAGTTGTTGAGCGTTGGCAATCAGCGCAGCGCCAGCTTCGGGGGCCCCTGCGGCGATGGCGATGATCCCGAGGCCGATAGATATATATCCAGGGCGCGCTGATTTCGCGAGGTCTTGCGCCCGTCGTGCCCCGTGAGCGCCGGCAATATGCCCGGCCTCGTGGGCAATCACACCTTTGAGCTGTCCAGGATGGTCGGCTTCTATGATCAATCCCGAATTGACGAAGATGTTTTGTCCGCCCGCCACAAAGGCATTCAAAGAGAGGTCATTCACAACATAGATTGAAACGTCTTCCGGCACGAGACCAGCTGCCACAAGGATTGGGTCGGTGTATTCGCGCAGGATCGACTCAATTTCTGCATCACGCAGGAACTGCGCCTGCGCCGGCAATACGGCCAATACCCCTGTCACAACAAGGGCCAATAGGCGGTGTATCAGTCGTTGCATGACAGCCCTCTCAAGCGATTAACACGGCGAAATGTACTGTGCTTGTTCGATTTTGGCGAGAACAAGTCGCTGTATGTAACTGAAATGTCAGAATAGGTTATTCTGCAGGAAAAACAAAGCAGCCGGCCTCATCGAAATGAACCGAAACAGTCGTCCCTGGCTGCACGGACACTGGATCAGCTGACCATGCCAACAAGGTATGACCGTTGGCATTTATCTCTGCCTGATAGACATGGCCAATTCTCCGGACAGACAAGATTGTCGCGTCGGACCGGCCCTGAGCGGAGAGTTTCACCGCTTCCGGGCGTATGATCACGCGGTACCGCTGCACGGTTGCCTCCGCAGGTGCGGCCACCGGCCCAAACGCCGTTTCGACAAGTCCGTTTCCGTTCAAGGCACCCTGCAGATCATTGACGGTCCCAAGCGCCGCGGCGACTCGAGGGCTGACCGGCGCGCTATAAATCTCATCGGGGGAGCCATGCTGGATAATTTTCCCACGGTGCATAATCGCCATATCATCGGCGAGCATCATCGCTTCTTCAGCATCATGCGATACGATCAGGGCAGGAATGCCCACCTCTTTGACGGCCGCCATTGCCGCCTCTCGCACGTCTTGCCGCAGTGAGGGGTCAAGTCCCGAAAAGGGCTCGTCCATGAGAATGGCCACGGGGCTTGGCGCAAGCGCTCTGGCGATGGCGACCCGCTGCTGTTCACCACCCGACAATTGATGCGGATAAGACTGCAGACGATCCCCAAGGCCAACCCGCACAAGCCAATCAGCCGCCAGCGCTTCCCCGTCTGATCGGCTCATATCGGCAAGGCCAAACCGAACATTGTCGAGGGCCGTCATATGAGGGAACAAGGCAAAGTCTTGAAAGATCAGACCGATGCGCCGCCGCTCTGCCGGCACCATGAGCCCGGGACCCGACAGGGGGGTGTCTCCAAGGCTGACAGTTCCCGCATCCGGAACCTCCAGACCCGCAATCATTCGAAGCAGCGATGATTTCCCCGCACCTGATGCGCCGAGGAGCGCAGTCACGGTGCTGGGCTGAAGCGTGATGTCGACACCGTTGACAATCGTTGCATCGCCGTATCGCCGTATGAGGCCTTTGGCCGTGATCGGGTTGATCATTCAACATCTCCGCCCGCTCGGCCCGTCGATAACCGCCACGACAAAACAATCACCGGCAAAAGCCCACATAGAACAATAACAAGCGAGGGCAGAGCTGCTGTTTCGAGCCGTTCGTCGGAGGCATAAGCATAAGCGCGTACCGCCAGAGTATCCAGGTTAAAGGGGCGGAGCATCAGCGTCGCCGGCAGTTCTTTCAGAATCTCCACAAACAGAATGAGGCCTGCAGCAGCCGCGCCCGGCAAGATCACGGGAAGGTCGACTTGCCGTATCCGCCGCAGGGATGACGCACCAAGGCTGCGGGCTGCTGCATTCAAGGACGCCGGGGCTCTTTCAAGTGCGGACTCCAGAGGCCCAACACCTGCCGCCGTAAACCGGCTGACATAGACCAGTACAAGCACCATCAGAGCTGCCGTACCGGTCAGTGTGAATGGCAAGACGTTCAGGGCGTATACCCCTCCCAGCGCTAGGACAGCCCCGGGCGTTGCATACCCGCCCGCAGCGATCCATCCAGCAAACTTTGACACAAAGTGTTTCTTGCGGGTGCCCAATGCAAAGGCGAGTGCGGTGAAAAATGCCGCCACCGATCCAGCAAAAGCGAGCAAGAAGGAATTAAAGAGCGGGTCGAGAAGGGGGGGCGTCGCTGCCCTTGCATCAACCGCCAGCCAAGCCAGACGCAGAATTGGTGCTGCAAACCCCCAGACAAAAATAAGACAGCAGAAGGCAGTAGCCAGATAGGCTGTCCAGCCAGACAGCCGCGTTCTCCGCAATGCGCGCCACCGGATGGAACTGGCTTGGTAGCCCGCCTCACCGCGGCGCGTCCGCTCCACCCAGAGAAGGGTCAGAGCCAAGGCGACAAGAATTAGGGCGAGCCGCGCACCAGCCGCCGGGTCACTAAAACTCGACCAGGCTCGGAAGACACCAACCGTTAGCGTCTGGACACCGAGGAAATCTGCCGCACCGTAATCAGCTGCAGCTTCCATAAGCGCAAGCGCCAGCCCGGCAACAATCGCTGGGCGCGCGCCCGGAAGGGCAACCCTCGTAAATCGCTGCCAGGGTGACGCACCGAGGGATTGTGCAACTTCGAGCGTACATACCGACTGTGTCGTGAATGCCGCCCGCGCGCTCAGATAGACATAGGGATAAAGCGCGGCCGCCAATACAAAGGCGCAGCCCCAGCTGCTGCGAATATCTGGGAACCAATAATCTCGGGCGGCAAGACCCGTCATATCTCTAATCGTTGTTTGTATTGGCCCAACCACGCCGAACAGATCTGCATAGGCGAAGGCGATCACATAACCCGGAGCAGCCAGCGGCAAGATCAGCAGCCAACTGAATAAGGCTCTGCCGGGGAAGTCATAAAGCGTAACAAGCCAGGCCGCGGGTACGGCAATTATGAGGATGAGCGCGGCTACCCCCGCAAGAACCGTTACGCTGCTGGTCAGATAAGTCCAAAAGAAGGTGTCAGTGATATGGTTCCAGGTCGATCCACCGCCCGCGAAAACCCCAATAAAAACAGTCGAAATTAGGGGAAGCCCAACGAGCAGAATGGCTGCCCACAGAAATACGTCCCCCGGTGAGACGAGAGTTTTCAGCACCCGTCCCACTACCGCGCGCCGAGACTGAAGCGACGTATCAGTTCCAGCCGGCGCGGTCATAGAGCGTTTGCGCTGTGGCCTGGTTCTCTCCGAGCTTGTTCAGAGCCACGGCGCTCTCAATAAAGTCGGGCAGCTCGTCCAGCCCATCTGGCAATGGAACGCCTGCGACCATCGGGAATTCCTTCGTTTCTGAAACAAGCAGCTCCTGCCCGTTACGGGTCACCAGGAACTCAAGGAAGGCCTGGGCCGCTTCAGGGTCTGGAGCGTTCGCCGCCATACCTGCTCCTGTCACATTCACATGGGTCCCATCGCCCGTTTCGGGAAAGGCCAGCGCCGTCGCCTCGGCAAGCGCCCGGCGATCTTCAGAACGGCTCGTCGCCATCCGTACCCAATAATAGTGGTTGATCAGCGCTGCTGAACACTCGCCAGCCGCAATGGACTCAATTTGAGTTGTGTCGCCACCTCGGGGATCGCGGGAGAAATTATCGTGGACGTCTTTTGCCCATTCGCCAGCTTTGTCCTCGCCCCAACGTTCTATCAATTCAGACATCAGCGATAGATTGTAGATATTGGAGCTGGAACGCATGCAAAGCTCGCCGTCCAGTCCGTCATCCGCCAGCGCGCCATATTCACCAATCTGTTCCTCGGACAGGCGTTCAGGATCGTAAACGATGATGCGGGCTCGTTTGGCAAGCCCGAACCAGTGCCCGTCAGGTTCGCGGAACTTCTCTGGTATTGCGGCGTTGAGTGTTTCAGATTCGACCGGTTGGAGCAGGCCGGCATCCTGAAACTTCCAAAGCGTCCCTGCATCTGCCGCGATCACAATGTCGGCTGGACTATCATCGCCCTCAGCTTTCATCGTTTCAAAAAGTTGACTGGACGACATCTCTCGAAAGCGGACGCGAATGCCCGTTTCTTCCTCGAACATATCGTACATCAACCGGTCCGAATCATAATGCCTAGCGCTGTAGACATTGATTGTTCCAGTTGGTTCCGATTGTGTCTCGGTCTGTCCACCGCCGCATGCCGAGACGATCAAACTGCAGCCTATTGTGGCTAAAAACCCGCGCATTATTGCCTCACACCAAAGCGCGCGTTTAACCACGGTTGCGAACGAATCGCAATGAGCAGATTCCCCGCATGCGATTTTGCTCTAGCAATCCTGCCCAAATCTTGCATTGTGGTTGCAGGGAAGGGATCAACATCGTGCTACGCGAAGTTGTTTCTATAAGAGTAGGTGATGATTTGGGACGGCTGGGATGACCGACACAAATACAATCAAACTTAAACTGACCGATGAGCGGGCAGAAGAAGCTCTTGCCGGTGCTATTGAGGAATTCACGCTCTGGCGTGAGCAGAATCAGCCTTGTTCTGTTCAGCAAACCACTGCGATCGAGAGCGATCTTCCGGACATTATGGTCCGCACACAGCTCGCGGCAGACGCGATTCTGAAAGTGCTGACATTTTCCGACAGCCAGGGCGCGAACAAATTTATGAGCATCTGGGAAGATTACGCGTCGGCCTGATTGACGCTTCGACAGATCGTCCGTTTGTCTGCCGCATAGCTGCCCTGAGCGAATGCCAGATTGATTGCTCTGTATGCGCTGTTAGACAAGCGCCATGACCGGGTTCACCCAATCCAGTAAGGCACAGTATCCAAGCATCGCGATCATCGGCGCTGGGATTATTGGATTGTCCTCTGCCTGGGCGTTGGCAAGGCGTGGTGCGCGCGTTTCGCTCTACGATCAGACGTGGCCGCCCCGCGGGGCCAGTTGGGCCGCCGCCGGCATGCTTGCTCCCGCGTACGAAGCCGCCGGCGAAATCGGTGCACACCCAAGGCTCTTCGAGCTTTGCATGCAAAGCGCTGATCTTTGGCCCTGCTTTGCCGCCGATCTCGAAGCGGCGAGCGGCATAGATGTGGGCTACCACCCCGGACCGACGCTGGCTGTGGCCACGACAGAGGAGAGATTCCGCCAGCTGGAGAGCTTGGCGACCGATCTAACGCGCCGCGGCATCCGGTGCGGCGTTTTGCGACGCGCCGAAGCTCTTACGCTTGAAGGGGCTTTGGGGCCGTCCATAATTGGGGCGATAACCCATGAAACCGATGGCCAGGTCGACAACCGGGCCGTCATTGAGGCTTTGATCATAGCTTGCGAGGCAAGCGGTGTTCGCCGCGTGCCGGAGCCACCCCAATGCGATATCACGCTAGAGACGGTTGGTTGGCAAGCTGATGGCAATCACCCGGTTAAGGGCCAGCTCCTATCTTTGACGCCCATCGAGACCGGGCCACGTCATGTTGTAAATCATGGTAGCCTCTACATTGTCCCAAAGCGGGACCGCATCGTCATCGGCGCGACAAGCGAACCTGGCCGATCTGATACCGCGGCTGATAAGCAAGCAACGGACGCTCTGCGACAACAGGCCATAGCCCTCATTCCAGATCTCTCGAAAGCGAAAACCCAGGAGCGTTGGGCCGGAGTGCGCCCAGCAACCGCGGACAGAGCACCTGTCTTCGGCAATCCAGATCCGTCGCGCTTCATCGCAACCGGTCACTATAGAAACGGCATCCTCCTGGCCCCGATCACAGCCAGGCTCATGGCGGACATGATCCTTGATGGCCACGTTTCTGACCTCGCTGCGGCGTTTTCGCCGGATCGGTTTGTCGTGGCCGACTGACGCTGGACGCCTTGGTGCCGACCGCTTAAGTCTCTGGCTGATAAGGAGTTCATCCATGCATCAGATCGCCGCCATGTCGGAAGACCAGCTTGCCATTCGCGAAGCCGTTGCCCGCACCTGTAGCCAGTTCGACGATGAGTATTGGTCAAGGACAGATGAAACCGGCGATTGGCCCGAAGCCTTCACCAAAGCCATGGCAGACGGTGGCTGGCTCGGTGTGGCGTTTCCGGAGGAGTATGGTGGCTCGGGGCTCGGCCTCACAGAAGCCGCGCTCGTTATGCAGACCGTCACCCGCTCGGGTGCCGGTTATTCTGGTGCGTCGGCAATTCACCTTAATATTTTTGGCCCTAAGCCGCTCGAAAAATTTGGAACTGAAGAGCAGAAAAAAGAATATCTTCCCAAGATCATTTCCGGCGAAGAAAAGATGTGCTTTGCGGTGACCGAGCCGAATTCAGGCCTGGACACCTCATCCCTGGAGACCAAGGCTGAGCGCACAAATTCTGGCTACACGATCGATGGCCGTAAGATCTGGACCACGGGTGCCCAGCGCGCCGACAAGATCCTGATCATCGCCAGAACCACACCGAAGGATCAGTGTGCAAAGCCCTATCTCGGCCTCTCGCTCTTCTATACCGATTTCAATCGCGACAGGATTGAAGCGAACCCTATCCCGAAGATGGGGCGTAAGGCCGTCGAATGTAACACGCTCTTCATTGATGGGCTGGACGTGCCGAAGGAGCATCTCATCGGGGAAGAAGGGGCTGGGTTTAAGTATCTATTACAGGGGTTGAATCCCGAACGTGTCCTATTCGCTGTGGAATCGATTGGTTTGGGCTTTGCGGCTTTGGAGCGCGCCAGTCAGTATGCCAACGAGCGTGTTGTTTTTGGCCGGCCCATTGGTCAGAATCAGGGCGTCGCGCACCCGCTCGCAAAATGCTGGGCAGAGCTGACCGCTGCCGAACTTTTGGCCTACAAAGCTGCTGGTCTTTTCGATGCGGGAGAAGAATGCGGTGCAGAGGCCAATGCCTCAAAATATCTTGGGGCCGAGGCGGGGTTTAGGGCATGTGAGGCAGCTGTCCTCGCCCATGGCGGTATGGGCTACGCGAAGGAATATCATGTGGAAAGATATATGCGCGAAGCCATGCTCGCCCGGATCGCACCGGTGAGCCGTGAAATGATTCTGAATTACATTTCAGAACGCGTCCTTGGTTTGCCCAAAAGTTATTAATCTGCCGGCCGATTAGCGTTCCCATCTCCGTGATTGGTCTTGCGTATCGCTCGGGCATTGCCACATCCTGATCACCGACGCATTTGGATGGGGTTCGCAAAAATGGCAAATCTTCAGGATCAGGCACCTGCTTCGCCTATGGATCACACCTTTACGGAACTCTGCGGGAAAGGTGCCTTCTGGCGTGCCGCGGTCGAAAAAGAGATTGTAATCCGAGCGTTGAAAGTCGCTGCGATTGTTGGAACAATCCTTGTTCTGATCAATCAGATAGATGTGTTGGCTGCAGGTCAGCTACCACCGATTTGGAAGATAGTTCTGACCTATTGCGTGCCCTATAGTGTGTCGACCTATTCCGCCGCAGCCTTCAAAGTCGCCGCAGCTGTTTGTCCTGATGCAGAATAATCTCGCTTAAGCGTCGGACCGCGGATGCAGGGCGTATTCGATGCCCAAACTTGCCAGATACTCGCCGTCGCGCCAAAGCGCACCTTCTGCGATGATGGCAACGCCAGCCGATCGGGCGACCTCTATCAAGGCCATTAATTCGTCGTCATCATCACACGTGTTAAGGGACACTCTAAGCGTGTCCACCATCAACCAGGTCGATGCCCTTAGATCAGCCTGCCAGCTTGTTCTGGCATCGATGGCGATCCGGAAACCGCGCTGCCGGAAGCTCCGAAAAAGTGCCGTTATATCTAACGGGCTAGCCACAAGGGCCGCATCGGTGACCTCAAAGCAGATCTCCTGCGGGCACAAGCGTGAGCCGGCCAATACATCGGCGCAAGCGTTGACTGTATCTGCATGGCAGAGGCTTGCAGCAGGAATGGGTAAGATCAAGGGGCGCTCACGCATTTCGGTGCCGACCGCGACCCGGCAAAGTTCAGCGACTGTGCCACTCATCCAATCGGCGACAGATGGTTGCTGTCCGCCGAGATTGAATATGGGTCGGTCGTCATATGCCAATGGGATATCGACAAAAGCCCCAACGAGATCGCCAGTGTTCAGATGCACAGCGGGATGGAACCGAACATGATCGCTCCGTCTGGAGGCTTGATCTCTCTTTGCGTAAACATGAGAATTTTGCATCTGTACTCGACCGTTCTGATCTTGCGAATGTTCGGAACTATCAGATTAGATTGAACATCCGGCGAGGATCCCTTGCCGGATTTGCAGCAAATTTCATCGGTATTGGAGGCCGACCAAACATGGACCCCAAAAGCGCCCCTGAGCCCCGGCTTTCTGCCACCGTCCTGCTGGTACGAGACCGAGACGAACTCGAAGTCTTGATGGTTCGTCGCCACTATCAGATTGACTTTGCGTCGGGCGCGCTTGTGTTTCCGGGCGGCAAAGCCTCCGACGATGACCACCATAACGAGTGGCCTGACTGTATCGATGGCAATTTTACAGGCTATCAAAGGATCGCTCGCATCGCGGCGGTCCGTGAGGCTTTTGAGGAATCTGGCATTCTTCTTTGCCGATCGTCAGAAGCGAGAGGCGAGGGGGCGCCGCTTGTTGGTGCAGACATTGCCGATAAGCTGTCGCCTCACCGGGCCGCCGTGGATAAGGGCGAGCTTAGCTTCCTCGAATTGATCCGTGACCATGCACTTGTTCTCGCCTTGGACACGCTCATCCACTTCGGACATTGGATCACGCCGACAATGATGCCGAAACGCTTCGACACCCATTTCTATTTCGCGCCGACTCCACCGGCACAACTTGCCAGCCATGATGGTCACGAAACAACCGATGCGATGTGGCTGACCGCGCCCGAAGCACTGCGCATGGAGGCCGCCGGCGAAGCGAACATCATATTCCCAACCCGCATGAACCTTCGGAAATTGGCCATGGTCGACACCGTGCCCGGCGGCATCGCGCAATTCTCTTCGGAACCTGTTGTGACGGTGCTTCCCGAGGTCGGTAAGTCTGACGACGGACGACCCTGCCTGCATATTCCGGACGTCGCTGGTTATGGTCAGACCACAGAGCTGCTGGAAAGGGTAAAAGTCTGACCTTTAACCGACTGCGCGGTCAACCTGAGCTTCAAGGGCATCACAAACCGAATCAGCGACGGTGTCGCTACCTTCACCCCTTATGCCTTGCGCAAAAGCCGCGCGGCAGGCCTCAACATGGAGGTTCACCAGGGCCAAATTCGCTTCGACCGTCTCGCTGGAGAGCAATTTTTCAAGCGACACGCTCAGACGTTCGATCGACGGATACCCGTAAATTGTCGCCATGCCCTTGAGGTCATGATTGGCACGCGCAACCGGCTTCATCTTGTGTGGTGCAGCCTTCGCGATGTCCCACGCGGCATAAAGTCGATCCAAGTCTCTTTTCATCCATGCAGTATTCTGCATGGCCTCTTCATCGGATACCACTTCGTCCGTCAGAACGAGCGTGTCAGATGTCTGCTTGGTGGCACGCTCTTCGGCTGGGGACTCTGCTTGCGCAGGAGCGTCCTCTACATTGGTTCCGCGCTCAACAGGCGGTGTATAACCCGGCAGGACACGGCCAATATCAACCTGCTGATCGGCGTCGGCCGGGTTCGCCTCAGCGAACCGCTTGATGCGATTTATTATCGTCGTAATCATCTGGCCACTATTAGACCATCATGCTTAACAAGCTGCTGATTTTTCGGACGAATTGGTTAATGGGAAGGGCCGTTTAGACAACGAATTGCTCGCGCAGGATCCGCTCATCAAGCGCGTGTCCGGGGTCAAACAACATGGTCAGAGACTTGTCTGAATCCTCCAGAACCTCGACCTGGGCAATATCCCGCACTTCGACATTATCTGCCGTGGCCGACACGGATCGACGTTCCGGTTCAAGCACATCAAGGCGAACACGGGCGTCATGGCGCAACAGCGCACCGCGCCACCGTCGTGGCCGATACGCACTCACCGGTGTCATCGCCAACAGATTGGCCCCGATCGGCAGGATAGGTCCATGAGCCGAGAGATTATAGGCCGTCGAGCCAGCTGGCGTGGCCACCATAATACCGTCACAGCTGAGCGAAGGCATACGCTCCTTGCCGTCAACCTGGATGCGAAGCTTCGCCGTCTGAGCCGTCTGGCGTAGCAGAGACACCTCGTTGATGGCCAGTTCATGATGGACCTGACCATGAATATCTGTGGCCACCATTCTTAAGGGAACAAGGGTCGCGCGCTCCGCGGCATCAAGCCGGGCCGGTAGATCGTCTTCGACATATTCGTTCATCAAAAAGCCGACCGTACCGCGGTGCATGCCATAGACCGGCTTCTTGTCGCTAAATCGCCGCCGCAGCGCATCCAGCGCAGCCCCATCACCGCCAAGGGCCACGACAATGTCCGCATCCTCTGCGGCAACATTGCCATATCGTTTGCTCATTCTCTCAAGCGCCTCCTGGGCTTCAGGGCGTCGGCTGGCAAAAAAGGAAATCGAGACGGTCATGGCTTCCGTGGTGTCTGGACTTGCTCACACGGTCAAGCAAATAACCTGCCGTGCAGGCACCATGGCCACATTCGCCACGAGGCGTTATAAACGTGTTAAATCCGTAAAATGAACGGTTCTCGGAGGATATCATGGCTGATGGCATAAGTTCTGTTGATGTGCGAAGCACAGTGAGTGAAGAAGAATGGAAGGCGCGCGTCGATCTGGCAGCGCTTTATCGTCTGACAGCGCTTCATGGCTGGGACGATATGATCTTCACCCATATCTCGATGCGTGTGCCCGGACCGGATCACCACTTCCTGATCAATCCCTATGGTATGTTCTTCGAGGAAATAACGGCTTCCTCCCTCGTCAAGGTCGACCTTGACGGTACCGTTGTTAATGAGACCGACGCGCTCGTGAACCCGGCTGGGTTCACCATTCACTCCGCCGTGCACATGGCCAGGGACGATGCAAAATGCGTCATGCATGTGCACACCGACGATGGCGTGGCCGTCTCCGCCCAGGCTCACGGTCTTTTGCCGATCTCTCAAACCGGAATGATCGCGATGTCGGACCTTGCGTATCATGACTATGAGGGCGTCGCTCTCGATCTTGACGAGCGCGAGCGGATCGTCGCGGATATGGGCGACAAATCGCTTCTTATGCTCCGCAATCACGGGACGCTGACATGCGGAGAATCAGCCGGTCAGACCTTTATGCGCATGTTCTTCCTGGAGCGCGCCTGTGCCATGCAAGTCAAAGCGCTGTCTGCAGGCCGCGAGAACCTGATCGAATGCGGCGATGACTTGCAGGACGTGGTAAAGGGCCAGAGTAACCCTGCCGGCATGAAAATGCTGGCCGATATGCTGGCCTGGCCGGGGCTTCTCAGAAAGCTCGACCGCGAAATGCCCGGATACGATTCCTAACGCATCTTATTGATATTCCCGCAGCAGTTGATTGAGTTTTCAACAGGCTTCCCGATCCTTGAAGAATGGGGAAGGGAAGATTTGCGGGCTTTGCGATATGTATCTCCGCCGGAGCCGCGGACGCTGCGCCATGGACGCAAGAGGCCGGCAATTGGTATGTCCAGGCCGGGCTTCTGGGACAAACCATCGATAGCGAGCAAGCTGTTCGATTGGAAACCTACGCCGAATACGGGCTGACGTCTCGATGGACCGTTACCGGCCAGGTCGAAGGCGTGACATTCCCCGACCTCGCTGGCTTTAACCAGTATGCCTACCGATTGACGGGGCGTCGCCGATTTTGGCAGCAGGGCTCGCTCATGCTGGCGGTCGAGGGCGGCTTGGTCGGAGGGGAGGCGATCGGAGGTCTGTTTGGCGGCTGTGAGACCATTGGCGGCGAAGCTCGCTTGTCCTTTGGCGGGGCCGGGACGCGAAAAAATGGACGGGGTTGGTTCTTCTTCACCGACGCAGCCATACGCGAACATGGAAATTGTCGTCGCCAGCGATTAGAAGCCGGTTACGGCGCAGAGCTCGCGCCGAATTGGTTCGCGGTCAACAAGGTGTTCTATGATCGCGGGGGCGGCTTGGCTCAGTCTGCCAAATTTGAGTCCACCCTGGTTCGCCGCTTTGAAGCAACAGATTTAGGCTTTGGAGTCCGCCAGGAATTCGGTGGGGATTTTCAAGAATTCGGCTTGCTAATCAGTTTGGAGCGGCGCTTCTAGCCAGAGGCAACAAACTGGAAATCTCCATTTTTTCGGTTGATCTTCCCTGATGTGACGTGACCCCTGTAAATATCGGCGAGCGCGAAAATAGATCACACTAAGCGCAATGGGTTTTGTTACGGCATGTATGGCAACGCCAGTAAGCCGAACGAGATTGGCGTTACTCCGGCACCCAGCCGGCTTCGACCATGAGGTAGGCGATCACCGCGGTTCGGTCATCCTCGCGTCGGACACCGGCAAAGGTCATCCGATTGCCCGGTAGGAATGCCCGCGGATTTGCGAGCCATTCATCCAGTCTCTCCGGTGTCCAGATGAAGTCAGCGTCTTTTACGGCATCGGAATAGTTGAAGCTCTCCAGGGCACCGGCTTGGCGTCCAAACATGCCGTAAAGGTTCGGCCCGACCAAATTGCCGCCGCCTTCCGCCACGAGGTGGCAGGACGAGCATTGTCGAAAGGTACGGCGGCCCCGGGCATAGTCAGCTGCATTATAGGGGGCTGGCAGAGCCGCAAACTCTGCCGATGGTTCGGAGTCGCCGGCGGTATCCGCAGCTGCCGTGGGGGCCACAACAGGCGCTTCGTCCACTGTTTCGGGTGGTATCGTGGTTTCGGATTCGGCTGTACTAAATTGATTTTCTTGAGGATTTTCGGCGATCGATGAGCTCGTATTGTTATCTCCGCACGCAACCATGATCAGTGCAAACGCTGCTACAATCGGTAACCTCATAGAAAAATCCTTCGAAAACAGTACAATAACGCCCATTTGTTAAGGTGAACATCCCAATCGAGGGATGGGATGTT
>JBCBUY010000079.1:0-15072 GCA_039817885.1 Pseudomonadota bacterium
GCGCTTTGAGGTCCAGAAGAATTCCGAGCAGGGCGTGACTGTCCTTGCCACCGGACAGGCAGACAAGCCAGCGTGGTGTCGGGCCCGTCTTGGGGATCATTCCAAAGGCAGCAATTGAATCGCCTGCCTCCCGTTTCAGGCGTTTGCGCAGGCGATTAAAATTCGTTGTTGCGGGCACCCGATTGAACAGGGCCCGAGCAATGGCGCGGTAATCGACATCTAGAGTGGCGACAGTCATATCGTCTTGATGCCCGCTGCTTTCCGAAATCTCAAGAATGAATGGATGTTTGAGACCGCTTGCATTCGCAGCGTCTGAGCGCGATATAGGCCATAGGAGGCTGGCGGCGGACATAGTCCTCGCCAACCGGGTCAGGTCCGGAAGGAAGCAGCCCTAACGAGTTTTGCTGTGGGTCGCAGGCCAGTCTCCGCTTCACCCAACCCACAACTGACGCCAGGCGACTGAAAACCTGCCTGAATGACGTCATCGCTTTGACCACCGTCCCGACAGTTGGATGATCTCGTCATATCGTCAAAACCAGTCTGCTGGTTGTGATCGATTATGCCCTATCACTGATCATGCCGTGGCAGTTCGGCTAGCGGCTCATCGCCCCTCGCGTCGCCACGCCAGCAGCAGACAGCCCAATATGAGGCCGACGCCGAGCAGGCCCGGCATCAAGGGCGTCGAGCGGCTGTCGCGCACCGCATAGGCATCGCGTTCACGCAGACCAAGCCAACCCGTCCCGGCTGCTTGGCCGCGCCGGCTCACACGGCGAATGTCTGGCAAATTGGTACCTGCATCATTCAGGCGGAAAACACCGCCACCTGTGGCTCTGGTGATGGGCTCTAGGACATCCGTTACAGATCTCAGATCGATATATTCTCTGGGATTGGCCGGGCCATTCAGCGCGACGGCTTCCAGCTCACCCGCATAGGCTCGATATAGGCCCAGCCCATCTATCGGGACGTCGGCAACATACTGACCCGGACCATCTTCTGCCCACGTGGCGTCGATCGAGTCGCCCTCAGGTGTTTCGAGCGTTAAGGCGGGCGCAGAATTCGACAATGTCCGCAAGGTTGCCCGGGCGGTGTTCCCATTGGTGGTCAAAGCAAGCTGGCGCTCTTCGAGCTCTGGTTCCTTCATCATCCAGTGGACGAGCCGTCGGATCAGTTCAGAAAATGGCCCGCCGCCATCATGTCCGCGCGCCCAAAGCCAGATTTGATCTGACAAGAGCTGTCCAACCCGCCCGTCACCAACTCGATCGACGACGAGGAGCGGTGCACCGGTGGGAGCCGACATGAGAACATCACCGGCGCGCGCTTCGGCATCAATGTAGCGAAGCCAGTCGCCCCAACCACCCCCCTCAAGGGGAGCGGTGATGGTATGCCGCGCGCCCTCTTCAGTGATGTCGGCGTTAAAAGCACCCGTCGCCACATCTCCGGTTGGGGTTGCAGGCAACACAGCCGCAAGCGGTGTCCGGGCAAGGCTCGCCGGGCCAGCAAACGGTTCCCCCGCTGCAATCAGCAGCGCGCCGCCCTCGTCCACATACCGCGCCATATTGTCGAGATAAGCCCATGTCACAACGCCGCGCCGTTCATACTGGTCGAAAATGATCAGATCAAAATCCTTCAGCTTGTCTTCGAACAACTCATCCGTTGGGAAGGGGATCAAAGCCAATTCCTCGATGGGGGCGAACTCGACCGAATAGGGGGGGCGCAGAATGGTGAAGTGGACAAGGTCGACTTGAGGGTCTGATTTCAAAAGGTCTCGCCAGACGCGGCCAGCAGCATTTGGCTTGCCGGTTATTAACAGCACGCGCAGCCTGTCGCGCACCCCCGCCAGCGTCGCCGCCGTTCGATTGTTGGCCAAAGTCAGCTCTTCGCGGCCGGGCGGAGCCTCAATGGTCAGCACATTGTCGCCGCGCCGTTCGATATCGATTGCAAGAGGTGAGTCCACGCCCGCTTGAACGTCGAGCGTTTGCAGCGGCTTTCCATTGAGAGAAATCTGTAAGCGAACGGTGCCACCGTCAGGATCGTCCACCCGCAGCATAAACTCAGCTGGCTCGCCGACAATCCCAAAGCTCGGTCCGCTCACAATCTCGACTCGTCGATCACCTCGATTAGGGTCGCCCACGACAAGGCCGTGTATGGGGCCGAGGTCTTGCGCCCTGGCTGCATCTTCAGGCACATCGTGGACTTGGCCATCTGTAACAAACACAGTGCCGGCGATCCGATCACGCGGGACATCGGCCATCAAGCCTTCCAGGGCCGAGAAGAGTTCCGTGCCGTCAGAGCGTGTATCGGTTTGCAGCACCCGAAGCTCCAGGCTGTCATCTTGTCCAAGCTCTTCTCGCAAGCGGGTAAAGGCCGCCGTCGCGGCGTCGCTGCGGGAGCCGAACTCCATGCTCTCGGACCGGTCGAGCACAATGGCCGCGACCGACGGCAGCGGGTCACGCTCCTCTTCAACGATTGCTGGATTGAGCAAAGCGACACCCAACAGAGTGAGCACAAGTCCGCGCGTCAACCAGGCCTGGCCACGAAACGCCAAATAGGCGCACCATGCGACCGCTGCCAAGACGCCAATGCCAATAAGCCAGGGCGTGCCAAGCAAAGGGTCAAAACCAAGTCGGGTGACATCCAACATCACTGATCCTCGAAGAGATCTTGAAACAATTGATTGGACCGGTCCGGCGGATCGCTTGGCGCGTCTTCGCCAAGGCGTTCCAAAAGCGCCGGCAAGTGAACTTGATCTTCCTTATAATTTCCGGTCAGCACATACATGACGAGGTTAACACCAAATCGCAGGGACAATTCGCGGGCCTGTTTCCCGCCGTCCACGGAATATTTGGCGCGGCCGCGATTGTCCGCAGCCCAAGCCGTTATCCAGTCGGCATCGCCCACAAATATCCGAGAGACACCATCTCCGCGTCGGTCCTCTCTTGCCCCAGCTGCAGGAGCTTCAATCCAAAGGCGACGGTCCGCGTATCGGCCAGGAAAGCCCTGTATGAGATAATAAGATCGTGTGAGCACGTGGTCCGATGGCACCGGTGCGAGCGCAGGCGTGTCCAAGCCCTGCAGCAGCGAGTCGAGTGCTGAAAAATCTGCTTCACCTCCGAGCGTCGATCCGTTGCGGGTGTCGATGATCAAGGCACCGCCCGTGCGCATATACGTGTTTAGGCGAGCCACAGCTTCGGTGCTCAACGGGGCCGCCCCTTCTGGCACAGCGAAGTAAATCAAGGGATAAAGTTCCAGAGGAGCGGTCTCTAAATCGAGCGCGTCTGGAGGCCCCGGAGTTACAGAGGTTCTCAAGGCCAGAACCTGAGACAGCCCGTCCAGCCCTTCGCGCATGCGTGTGTCGACATCCGAAACACCAGTCTGAACATATCCGAACCGCAAGGACAGCGCGGCATCGACAAGCTCTGCATCGGTCTGAGCCTCCGCCAGTTGGGGCGATGCGATGCCAAGACCACCGATGATCAGCCACGTGGCAGCGCTGCGGTGCATCCGGGGCAGCCGTCCAGCTGTTGCCAGGGCAATAAACAGGTCCAATGCGATGAGCGCCAAGGCCGCCGCCAGGACAGCGCCAGCGATGGGAAAACTCCGCGCTTCAGCGTCACCAAGCAGTGTCGCCGTCGCCGGCCAGCGTATAATCGGGTCAGGAACATAGTCAGCCCCAGCATTCAATGCGCGTGTGCCCGCCGGCCCTTGATAAAGCCCTGGGGGGTGGGTTTCCGACAGGGTCACCGTCGCAAAATCCGTCGCCGCGAGGGGGGCGGCAATATCCGACGGCGTTTCGAGGCGGCCATAGCCGTTCAAAACAAGCTGCGGTGCATACAGGCCTTCACCGGTATTGCTAATGCGCCCCTGACCAGCGGCTATGCCGCGGCGGAGCATCTCCACGAAGACGCCGGAATATGACAGATCGGACCAGTCTGGTCCGGCCGTGACATGGAACAGGACGACACTGCCGGCCCCTAGAGGTGATGCCGTGACAAGTGGTGAGCCATCTTCCAAACGGGCCCAGGTCTTGGTGTCCAAATCAGGTGCCGGCCGAGCAAGAACCTGCTGTGTGACCTTCACATCTTGTGGAACTGGCAAACCATAAAATGGCGAGCGCGGTGGAAAGGGGGCCAGCGCTTGGGGCTCGTCCCATGCCAGCGCACCGCCAAGGGCCCGCGACGCCCGCCGCAGTGGCGTTGGCAGCAAGGCATCGCCCTGCGCAGCCAGCCTTGGGCCGGCAAAGCGAATAAGTGCGCCACCAGCCTCGACCCATCTGGTCAAAGGCTCGAGGTCAGTATCTGCAATCTCGCCAATATCTGTAAGGACGATGGCGTCCGGTTCCGCCAGAATAAGGTCTTGCAGACTCCCCTCCGAAACCACCGAAAAAGGCTCCAGCGCCCGGCGTACATAGTGGAGGTCAGATAGAAGGGGCTGTGCAGCGTCGCCATCGGATACGAGGCTCACCCTTTGGCGGCGAGCAGCCGTGTCCCAGAGCCAGACGGTGCCCGCCCCCTGGCCACCCGTAATGCGAAACCGATCCGCCCGCGCCAGAGCCGTCGGCGGAACGTCAAACCGAGCCCCCGTCGTTCGCTCACCTGCTCTGAAATTGGCCTCCGCTGTGGCTATGGCCGTTCCGTCGCGTGACAAAGCGGAGATGTAGATCTGCGCGTCGCCGATATCATTTGCGCGGGCGAGCGTCGCCAACCCTCCTGTGGCATCAGCGGCGAAGTTAGTAATCGCCATTGCGTTCCGGGGCGTTGCGGCAAAAACCGAGAGCGGAGCTTTATCTGCCAAGGCTGCTGCGAATGCAGCGCCGGAGGCGTTGTCCATACCATCGCTGACCCAAAGAATTCGCGCCGGCGACAGATCTGTGACGTCCAGACGACGAAGCGCATCGGCACGGTCCGGTAGCCATGGTCGCGGTTCGGTCGATGCCAACCTTTGGCCAACACTTTGGCGATTGAACCGCTCGGCAGGATCTATTGGACGTTCAGTCGGAGCCGTCATCAGCAAATGAAAAGGCGTGTCACGCGAGGCTGTATCCAGGCTGGCCGTCGCCGCATCAATCAACTCGCTCCACCGACCTGCCGAGGTCCAGCCATCGTCAACAACAATCAGAACAGGTCCATCTTCATCTGTGCCCGTGATCGCCCCGGGAGCATAAACGGGCTGGGCAAGGCCAATAATGGCAAGGGCCGCCGCAGCGATGCGAAGAAGCAGGATCCACCAGGGCGTCCGTGCCGGCGTTTCTTCGCGGGGGTCCAGCCCATCGAGCAAACGAAGCGAGGGCAGGTCGGCCTCCTTCGGCATAGGCGGCGTCGCGCGCAAGATCCACCAAATGACGGGCAGGACGACCAGTCCGATCAGCGCAAGGGGGGCTGCAAAGAGGAACGGCCCAATCGTCATGTGGGCACCCCGATTTCAGTTAGAACCTCATGGAGCTTTGCCGCACCCGTGATTGGTGCATCGCCGGTCTCATGTTCAATCAAACGCCATCTGAGATGACCCGCGAGATCCCGGAGCTCAGCTCGGTTTGCTTCGAAGCGCTGAAGATATGCCTCTCGCACGGTTTCCGCGCGTCCAAGTATCCGCTCCAGGAGGGAGCCGGGCCGCGAGAGTCGAACTCGGCCTTCGAATGGAAACGCATGCTCGACAGGGTCGGATACGGCGATCAACACGCCATGCCGGGCCTTCTTGGCCAGCGGGGCCAAGCGCGCTTTCCAGGTTGATACTGGATCGTAAAAGTCGCTCGCAACAACAACGGTGCCTGACCGTCGCGGCGGACGAGGTGTCTCGCCCAGAGGCTCGCAAAGCTGCGTGTAGAGGCGTTCTAGAGCGCGCTTGCCAAATCCGGCGGGCGCTCCGCCGAGCACACCAACGCGCTCCCCCTCCCGTGATAAGAGGTTCGCCGTCGCCATCATCAGAAGGCGGGCACGATCCGCTTTGGTGTGGCGCGCTCCATCCCCCGTCCAGTCAAACCCGTCATGGGGGTCGACCCAAAAGTGTATCGACCGCGCGGTTTCAAGTTCCGTCTCGCGGACGAATAGCGAATCGCCCCGGGCCGAGCGTCGCCAATCCACGCGGGAGGCATCGTCCTCCTGGGCGTAGCGGCGATACTGCCAGAAGTCTTCGCCAGTTCCTGCGCGGCGACGGCCCGCCGAACCGAGATGTACCGCTTCCGATGCCTTCGTGCGCACAAACAGGCGTGGTAGAGCCCGGGCGAGGGCTTCAGCTTCAAGTCGGAGGGCGGGGAGGTCGGTCAATGGTTTGGCTAGGCCGCTTTCCTTGCGAGATCATTGATCAACTCATCAAGCGCTGGAGCATCACCCGAGGGATCGTAGCGCATCGCCATCCGGTGCCCGAGGGCTGGCTCTGCGAGCGCTTCAACATCTTCCCGGCTCGGCGCGAAGCGGCCGCGAAGGAGCGCCCTGGCGCGGGTCGCCAGCATCAGTGATTGGCCAGCGCGGGGACTGGGCCCCCAATCGACAAGCGACTTCACACGATCATCATTGGACTGTTCCGGGCGGGCTTGGCGCACCAGATCGATAATTGCGGCAAGCACCTTCTCACCCACCGGCATCTTCCGGACCAGGGCCTGAAGTCCGATCAGCTGCTCGGCGGTAAGCGCTGGCTGTACGGCAGCTTCATCCGTTCCGGTTGTCTGCACCAGAATCTTCCGCTCCGTGTCGAGATCCGGATAGCTCACATCTATCTTCAGAAGAAACCGGTCGAGCTGCGCCTCCGGCAGAGGATACGTGCCTTCCTGTTCGATCGGGTTCTGCGTGGCGAGAACATGGAAGGGCTGCGGCAGTATATGCCGTTCGCCAGCGATCGAGACTTCTTTTTCCTGCATCGCTTGCAAAAGCGCAGACTGTGTGCGGGGAGAGGCGCGATTGATCTCATCGGCCATCAATAGCTGGGTGAAGACGGGTCCCTTGATGAAGCGGAAGGACCGGGTGCCGTTCGCGCCTTCATCCAGAACTTCCGATCCCAAAATGTCCGACGGCATCAGGTCCGGCGTGAATTGTATACGATTGTTCGTCAGTCCGAGCGCGGTTCCCATGGCCTCGACAAGCCGTGTCTTGGCAAGCCCCGGGGGGCCGATGAGCAAGGCATGACCTCCGGCAAGCACAGCCGCGAGGGCGAGTTCAATCACTGTGTCTTGTCCAAATATGGACTTGCCGATTTCTGATTTGACCGCTGTCAGGGTCTCAACAGCGGTTTCTGCCTCGGCAACAATTGCCTGATCTGTGTCACTCATGCATGCACCTAGTTTGAAACGACATATATATGTATTGGAAGACGACCTTTAGGCGAGATCATGGCGGAGCGCGACCTGAAATCAACTGAAAGAACCATTGGAGGTGTAGAAGACACGCTGAAAGCGATCGCTGCGTCCACCGATAGCGGTCGTAAACTCCCGCCTGTGCATCTCTGGAACCCGGAGCATTGCGGCGATATCGGCATGGAGATCCGTGCCGACGGAAGCTGGTGGCATGATGGGACCCGGATCGGTCGGGAAAAGCTTGTTCGTCTGTTTTCCACGATCCTGCGCAAGGACGATGATGGAGAAACCTATCTTGTGACGCCCTATGAAAAGGTGATTGTCCGTGTGGAGGATGCCCCCTTTCTGGCTGTGCGAGTCGATCGCGCGGGCGAACCTGGTTCAGATCAGGAGCTGGTTTTCCAGACCAATCTCGGCGATGTCACAATTGCTGGTCCTGATGTCCCGATCAGAATCGAGGTCGACCGCGACACTGGCGAGCCATCTCCTTACGTCCTTGTGCGCGGACAATTGGAAGCCAAACTCACCCGACCCGTCTTTTACGAACTTGCCGACATGGCTGTCGACAATGCGCGGGATTCCGGTGCAACCATGGGCGTCTGGAGCAAGGGAACATTTTTCACCATTGGGCCTGTCGAAGACGCATGACATGGTCCGGCCTTGAAGATTTCCTGGCGCGGGCAAGTGACGCTCTGGACGATCCTGCCGGCGAGCAACGCATCGCAGAGGGCGGAGACAGGGACTTTCTAACCGAGGAAAACCGCCAGATCATTCGTCCGGCCGGCGTGCTGATGGGCATCGTGCCTCGCGCCGACGAGCCGACTTTTGTTTTGACCCAGCGGCCAAATTCAATGCCAACCCATGCCGGGCAGGTGGCCTTCCCCGGAGGCAAAATGGAAGAAACGGACGCCGACGAGGTGGCTGCCGCGCTGCGGGAGGCTGATGAAGAAATTGGAGTTGTGCCGTCAGAGACCGAAATTCTGGCCCGCTCCGCGCCCTATGTAACAGCCACGGGCTTTCGGATTGTCCCGGTTCTCGCCCTCCTTTCCGGTGGTTTCGAGGCGCATCCCGACCCAAAAGAGGTCGACGCTGTGTTCGAGACGCCCTTGAGCTTTCTGATGAACCCGGACAATCATCAAAGAAAACAGGGCATCTGGCGCGGACAGACAAGACATTATTATGAAATGCCGCATAATGGTTTCCGCATATGGGGCGTCACTGCCGGCATTATTCGCCAGCTCTATGAGCGCCTGTATTTGGAGACGACTGGATAGGTTATGCCGCGAATACTGCTACTCGAAATCGCCATCTTCCTGTCGCCCTTCATGGCCTATGGTCTCTACCAGCTCGCCCTGCGGGATGCGGCTGCCGAAGGTCGAAAGGCATGGCCGATCACGGCCCTGTTCGGCATTGGTCTGACGCTGGCCGCAGGCACCTGGCTCTACTTGATCTTGAGAGAGGACCGCGATCGCAATATCTGCCGGGAAGCCCCGAGTTTTGATTCCGAGACCCAGGAATTGATCCCCGGTCGCGAGTACGAATGCGACGCTGACATCGAAACCATTGGTCAACGCAGGGATTTAAGCTCACCGGCAGAGGAAGAGGGGGACGACGAGGCAAGCACGGGCTCCTCGCAATGATCGCAAAGATTCCAGAAGCCGAATGGCTTGCTGCGCCGGAGACCCGTGAAGTTATGGCGGCACTCAATGGAGCACGACCGGGCGGCAGCCGGTTTGTCGGCGGCTGTGTGCGTAACACCCTCATGGACCGGCCCGTCGATGATATCGACATCGCAACCCAGCTGACCCCCGAAGAGGTGCTCACCGTTTTGAAAGCAGCTGGCATCCGCGCCGTGCCAACGGGCATCGATCACGGCACCATCACCGCAATCGCTAACCATGTCCCCTTCGAGATCACAACGCTTCGCCGCGATGTCGAGACCGATGGTCGCCGGGCTGTGGTCGCATTCACGGAAGATTGGGCCGAGGATGCCATGCGGCGGGATTTCCGGCTGAATGCCCTATATGCCGAACCCGATGGCACCTTGCATGATCCGACAGGCGGCGGGGTGAGTGACGCCGCGAGTGGCAAGATCGTTTTCATCGGTGATGCTGACACGCGACTGAAGGAAGATTATCTCCGTATTCTGAGGTTCTTCCGTTTCAATGCCTGGTACGGCACGGCCATCGACAGAGTAGGCCTTGCGGCATGTGATCGCCAAAAGACGGGCCTCAGCCAAATCGCGGTTGAGCGAATCTGGAAAGAACTCAAGAAACTGTTGGCCGCTCCCGATCCACAGTTTGCCATTGGGGCGATGGTCAAAATCGGAATTTTGGAAGATGTGCTGCAGGCGGTCGACGGCATCGCCGTGTTACGGACGCTCCTTTATCTTGAGCGTGAGGCGCGACTTGGAACCGATCCTCTGCGCCGACTGATGGCCTTCTTGCCAAAAGACACCAGCGATATCACCGCTGTCGCCGTGCGGCTAAAACTGTCGAATGCAGAGAAAGACCGCTTGATCGGTTGGGCCGCGGCTGACGATCGTTTCGTAACCGATCTGAGCGGGCCGCGCATGCGTCAAGCACTTTACCGTCTTGGCCGGGAAACCTTGATCGACACGCTTCTTCTGACCACTGCAGGCGCAGGCGGGCCGGACATAGATGTGTCGCTCGCTGGCCTCGCAGAGGTGCAAGGTATGGAGCGACCCAAGTTTCCCGTGGAAGGACAAGATTTGCTCAATGCCGGCTTCAAGCCGGGTCCCATCGTCGGGGACATTCTGGGCGAACTCGAAACGCTCTGGGTCGAAAGCGATTTCCGATTGACCCAGCGAGATTTGCTCGAAACGTTAGAGGATCATCTCAAACAGGATTAGATATAGGCCCCGTATGATTCCACTGCTTAGCTCATCAAAGACTGATAAGCGGCCATCACCAAAGACAATCCGCGCGTATCACCGGTCAGTCCCGGTTCCATCCGATTCATGACGTATGACAGGCACAAATTCGTATCCTGATCGATGAAAACAACTGAGCCACCATACCCGCCCCAATAACAAATATGCTTGCTGGGGCCGAGCGGCGTAAGATCACTGGAAATACCATACCCCATGCCGAACGTCATCGGCACACCGAGCACCATGTCGGTTCCACGAGCTTGCTCCTCGAAGACACGCTTCGTTCCGCCTTCGGACAAAATCTGCTTGCCGAACGCAGAGCCGCCATTCGCCATCAGCGTTTGTACTTTGACAATGCTGCGGGCATTCCCGTGGCCATTCGCGGCGGGAATCTCCGCTTTGCGCCAAGCATCTGTGAAGGTCGCGCTGACATCAACCGCTGGATTTGAAAGCGAGCGGGCGGCGATTGAACCGTCTTGTTCGATCTCGATCGGCGAGGCGGGCGGTGTCAGATCGCAGATCCTTGGCATCATCTCGTCCGAGACCCCAATATGGAAGTCGGCTTCTAAAGGGTCCGCGATCTCTTTCTTGTAGAATGCCCCGAGGCTCTGTCCTGTGATCCGTCGCACGACTTCGCCGACCAGATAGCCCTGTGTTAGCGCATGATAGCCGGACCGTATGCCCGGCTCCCACCAAGGTGCCTGGGCAGCAAGCTCGCCTGTCATCCATTCCCAGTCATAGAGGGCCTCTTCCGGGACGGGCGTATCCATGCCGGACAGGCCGGCCGTATGAGACAAGAGGTGGCGCACTTTCACATCGCGCTTTCCTGCGGCCGCGAATTCAGGCCAGTATGTGGAGACAGGGGCATAAAGGTCGAGGTCGCCCCGATCAGCCAGCAAAAGGGCGCAGAGCGCTGTCATAGGTTTGGTGCTCGACCACACATTGATGACTGTGTCCTCGCACCACTCATCGGTTCCGTCTCGAGCAAGATGACCGCCCCATAGATCGACGACGAACTTGCCCTCATGAGTGATCGCGACGCACGCGCCAATCTCATCGCCATCGTGAAAATTGCGCTCAAAAGCAGCTTTCACTGCAGCGAATCGAGGCTCGCAGCGCCCGTGGATCGATACCATCTTATGCTCCGCGCCATATGCTGCCCGACCGTAACAGGATCATCTGTTCCAGCAAGTCACCCCCGGAACTAGGCGACCAGCTCGGCCACGACTTTGTCCGCAAGCAGACGGCCCGATTGCGATAGGATAAGCCGGTCCTGACGATCCAGGATCCAACCATCGTCTTTCAGTTCCATAAGCCGGTCTTGGTCGATCAGGTTCGACATCGCTTGATCAAGGCGCTTTGGAGCTATGCCTTCAATTGTTCTTAGACCCATGGCCAACATCTCCTCCGCAGCGGCGCTATTAGACAGTATGGTTGAGTGATCCGGTTCGCGCCGATCTGTTGGCATCGCTTTGATATAGTCGAGCGGTTTTCTCTCAGCTTCAGTGGCCACTCTCTGCCGATCAATGGTCACGCGTCCATGCGCACCTGGCCCAACGCCGATCCAGTCACCCGATCGCCAATAGGTCAGGTTATGAGCCGACCGATGGGCCTCAGCGCAAGCGAAATTGGAGATCTCATAGGCCGGATATCCGGCTTCGGCCATAAGATCATGGGTCAGCTCAAACAAGTCCGCCTGCGCATCATCCGGCATCGGAATAAGGGCACCGCGATTCAATGCTCGGCCAAAGGCTGTATCCGGTTCAATCGTCAGTTCGTATAGGGAGATATGATGCGCACCAATCGCGGTCGCCGCCTGCAGCTCTTTGGTCCAGCTGGCTGCTGTCTGGCCAGGCCGCGCATAGATCAAATCGAGGGAGACTGACGGAAACACCTTCAGCGCAATCTCAGCTGCCCTTAGGGCATCGTCGGCATTGTGGTCGCGCCCCAAAAACACCAAAGCATCATCTGTAAGCGACTGAACGCCAAGCGATATGCGGGTCACGCCTGCGGCATACCAGTCAGCCGCGACATCTGGCGTTACCATTTGGGGGTTTGCCTCGAGTGTAATTTCGGCCCGTCCCGTAATACCGAATGCTGTGTCGCAGGCACCGATCAGTTGCTCTATTTCGCCACCGCTCAAAAGGGACGGTGTGCCGCCCCCGAGATAGATTGAGGTGAGCGGCGGATGATCCGTCAGCCACGCACCATGGCGGTCAATATCGCGGGTGATGGCATCCAGCAGCGGGGCATTGTCCCGCTGCTTGGCCGCATAGACATTGAAATCACAATAGGGACAGATGCGCGAACAATAGGGCCAGTGAATATAGGCCCCGAACCCGTATGAAGGGCCGAAAGGGGCAGCGACATCAGTCATCCAGCAATGCTGCGGTGAGTTGCCGAAAGGCATCGGCGCGATGGCTCATGGCATGCTTCTTTGCCGGGTCCATCTCGCCGAAGGTCTCTGTTTCACCGTCCGCGACAAAGACAGGATCGTATCCGAACCCTTTCACGCCACGCGGCGGCCAAACGAGTTCGCCATGAACCTCCCCCTCAAATACTTCAGAATGGCCGTCGGGCCAGACCATGGCGAGCGCGCAGACGAACTTTGCCCGTCGATCCGCGCTGCCGGAGTCGCTAAGCGCGGCTTCAACTTTCTCCATAGCGCGGCCGAAATCTCGGGGCTCCCCCGCCCACCGCGCTGAATAAATGCCCGGTGCACCACCGAGAGCTGATACCGCGAGCCCCGAATCGTCTGATAGCGCCGGTGCACCTGTGGCAAGGGTGGCCGCCTTGGCCTTCAAGATTGCATTGCCGGTGAAGGTCGCTTCGGTTTCCTCTGGCTCCGGCAGATCGAGTTCTGCAGCAGAGACGACTTCAAAGCCCAGCGGCTCGAACAAGTCTCTCAATTCCTTAACTTTTCCAGCATTATGAGTGGCGGCAATCAGCCGTCCCGGCACAATCTTGCGGTTAGACATGGAAAACGGCTCCGAATTTGCTTATAGCAGATATATTATTATCGTTTGTCGGTAAGCTTGTTCATATGATACAGGCAAGGATCTAGCGGAAGAACGTCGAGAGCAGAAGGGTCACTATGGTCGCGCGTCAACAGAATTCCCTCGCAGCCGCGATGAACATCATTGTTCAGATCGTGATGTGGGTCTCCGTTGTCGTCGGATTGCTGGTTTTCGTGTTCTTTGCCATCGGGCTTGCGGCAAGCTTAAACGGCGGCGAGGTCAGCCTTGGTCTGGGCGCGGCCCTTGCGAAAGGGGTCAATCCCGGCACCTTCATAGCGGCCCTCGCAGCCCTGGTCGTGGTGATGCCGGGCATCATCTATATTTGCCTACAATTGCGGCGAATTCTGACCACACTGGCCGCAGGCGATCCATTTGTCCCTGAAAATGCACCGCGTCTCCTGCGAATCGCCGCCGCAATTGCCATAATGGAACTCGCTCGTTACGCCGCTATATTGGGCCTAAGGGCATTTGTAGACTTCGGAGAGGGTTTGAGCGGTCCGCGGCTTTCAATAAGCCTCGTGGCCTGGGTCTCAGCCGCAGCCATGCTTGTTTTTTCACAAGTTTTCCGTGAAGGAAGTCGCTTGCGGGAAGAAGAAAAAATGACCATCTAGGAGCCAGTATGGGCATTCGTGTAACACTCGACCGGGTTCTATTGGACCGCCGCATGTCTTTGACCGAGCTTTCGGAGGAAGTCGGCGTGACCCTTGCCAATCTGTCCATTCTGAAGACTGGCAAAGCGAAAGCCGTCCGGTTCTCCACGCTTGAAGCGCTGTGTCGTGTGCTTGAATGCCAACCGGGAGACATATTGGTCTATGAAGACGGCAATGGGATGGAACGCGTCGCCGCTGAATAGGACATTGGCATGGATCTTCAGCCATTCCACCTCGCAATCCCCGTTGATGATCTCACCGCCGCCGAGGCCTTTTATGGCGACTTGATGGGATGCCCGAGAGGTCGAAGATCAGACGATTGGATCGATTTCAATTTTTACGGCCATCAATTGGTGACCCACCTTGCCCCCGGCGCGTGCGATGAGACGGCAACGAATACCGTCGACGGCAAGCAAGTGCCTGTCAAACATTTTGGTGTCGTGCTGACCGCAGAGCAATGGCGTGATCTGGCAGCGAAATTTAAAGCCGCAAAGATCGACTTTATAATCGAACCAGGCATCCGTTTCGAAGGGCAGGCGGGCGAGCAGGGTACATTTTTTCTTCTGGACCCCGCCGGCAACGCGCTGGAGTTCAAATACTTCGAAGATATGGACGCTTTGTTCAGACCTTAGCGCTCCGTCACCATACGGAAGATGATCGGTCTCGCCGGAGGCTTCAATTCTATCTAAAGTATAATTTCTCACGACGTTTCTGCAGATAAAACGAGCGCTTTTTGTACAAGATCGCGAAAGCGAAGCCGTCGATCACAGATCAGAATAGAATTTTTATCATATAAAACAGAGTAATGGAGAGATATCGCATCTCTGCACGCTGTATATGTCGAAAAGTGCCGACTTCTAAAAAATCAACTTAAAGTTTTATAACTTAAGCAAGGAATTTCCCGTACAGGTAGCATCGCAAGCCAGGGTGATGGGTACTCGTTAGAGCTTGCGGCTAACTATAGAGAGAGTAAGAGTATGAAACTCAAGAATGTAATCCTGGCTGCTTCGGCGGCCTTGGTTTTTGCTGCTCCAGCAATGGCGCAGGAAGCGACGTCTGATGCCGGTGCGATCATCGTTGCACCTCTTCAGGTCACCAACACACAGCCCCTGTATTTCGGGTCGATCGTTCCAAGCACGACAAACGCCGACACAGTCGCAGTTGCCGCTGACGGCACACGTGTCTGTGGTGCTGAGCTGACCTGTCTGACAGACGACCACACCCCTGCGA
>JBCBUY010000080.1:0-14551 GCA_039817885.1 Pseudomonadota bacterium
ATTATGAACCGGTTGTTCTTATCTAGCTTTACCGCCGTGTATCTGACCGGCACATCGAGCGCCGACTGGGATGGATGATTGACATGCCGCCACCGCTCACCACTCGGGGTGGCTGATAAAAGGTCTTCTACTTTGGTTCGGCTCTCCACTGTGACGGTATCAACCCAAGGCTTGCCTACCCAGTGTTCGTCGAAGCCTTCAGACGCGAGATTATCGTCGCTCAGAGCCACATCCTTCACGATGCCGTCTTCAACGACCAAGGCGACATCGGCAGCCGCAGCCGCAATTTCTCCCATGGTCGAACCGTCAAGGTCAGCCAACAGCTTCGACGACAAGCGAAAGCCGGCAATGGAATGACCGGTATCGTGTTTCTTCGAAGACTTGGACGCCATGCTACTATAACCCATGCGGCTCGATCGGAGACACCCCCTAAACGCTTACGGCCGCAATGGCCAATAGCGCGCGTGCAGCCCTTGGTGCCGTAGCCGCATCCGCTGACACCAAATCCGCGCCGGTGGGCCGAACGAATTCACTGTTTTGTCCCATGAGGCTTCCCCCTAAGATCACTTTTAAGTTTTGGTTTGAAGATGCTTTGCGAAGACTGTCGATGTTTTTGGTGAGCTCAGCCGCCTTGATCTCATTGGCGAGGGACAGACCCAGCACATCAAAATCATTTTGTGACAAGATTCGCGCGAGACCGTCTAGATCCAATCCCGTCTCGCAGGCCACCTGCCAGCCGTCTCGCCGGAAAAACTCCGCGGCGATTTGCACACCGAAGACATGTTGATCTCCCGGCATCACGGACAGGAGAATCGACGGCTGACGTGAACTGGGCAGCCGGTTCATCGGCTCGTCCGCCACGCTATTGTTCCGCAACAATTCGTGCAAACGGCACAGGCCAATTGTCACGTCGACGAAGTCCAGATCATCGGAGGTCCACCGCTCCCCCATTCGACGCGCCGCAGGTGCCATCAGTTTTAGAAAAATATCTTCCAGAGATGCCCCGCTCGCGACAAGATCGATGATCAGCTCATTGCCGGCTTCGCATCCACACCCAATGAGCGTGTCCACGAAATCTTCGACAATGCGGTCTGTCACGACAGGTTGTGCAATGTCCGCCGCTGCGTCGATTTCATCTCCCTGTCGATGGATCAGCATGAGCCGGGGCAGAACCTCTGTCTCAATAACCTTCACCAAATCGTCGTTCGATTTGTGGCCCTTGCTGACAAGCCTCAAACGTTCTCCCAGTCGACGAAACGTCAGCGCACTCGTTCTATAGGCACTGCTTTCGCGTACCGCCTTAATATTCTGACTGCTTTCAGCCATGCCTGATCTCCCAAAGGCTGAAGCGTTGCATCCTCCCCTAACCTCTTATGCCCGCATCCTTTCTTGTTTTGGTCATGCACAGTTTCCCCTGTGCAATCATGTGCAACGCGCCGTCCCATACATGCTGCCCTGCCCCATGCCGGGCATCATGTCGCTGAAATTGGGGTGATGTAAGCGTGTGTTCTGCCGGCTGCTCTTCGGCAACAGGTCGATATTAGATTGCCAATTACAGCAACAGGTTTTGCGCGAACACATAGCCAACCTTAGCAAAGCCGCCCCCACTCCGATAGGGCGACGGACGATAATGCCGGTATCTTATAAAAACCGGAATGCGTCAAGTGAAGTAGACGTAAAGCTGTCTTGACATACGCGGCATCGCAGGGCTAGCTTTCCATGATTGGGTTCACCTGCGGATGAGTGGAGATGGCGATAGGCAGCCGGAAGACACTTCATAATAAATCTCTCTACACTCCGGAGGAACGGGCGCGGCGGGATGCAAGTCCATGGACAAAGGTCCAGGCCTTACTGGCCCCCGCACAATTCATCGTCTTCGGGATCAGCTTGGTGCTCGTTCTGCGCTATCTCGGCACGGGCGAAGGCTATGTGATCGCGACCGGATCGATTATCTTCAAGACCTTCATATTATATACAATCATGGTCACCGGAGCGATCTGGGAAAAGGCCGTCTTCGGACAATATCTGTTTGTCCCAGCCTTCTTCTGGGAAGATGTCTTCTCAATGCTGGTGCTGGCATTGCACACCGCCTATCTGGCAGCCGTCTTTTTCGATCTTGCTGGCCCAACCACACAAATGTCGATCGCCCTCGCGGCCTACGCTGCGTATGTGATCAATGCAGCGCAATTCCTCCTGAAACTTCGCCAGGCACGGCTCAGCCCGTCGCCCCCTACGCTTTCGGAGGAATATGCATGAGCCAGACGCTTCTCGATACCCGGTCGCAGCCAAGCGGATCACCGCCCATCCTCCGCCAGCGCGGTCAACGGGAAGTGTTTTGCGGATTGACCAGTATTGTCTGGCTTCATCGGAAGATTCAGGACGCCTTTTTTCTGGTCGTTGGATCGCGGACCTGCGCCCACCTCATTCAATCGGCGGCAGGTGTGATGATCTTCGCCGAACCCCGGTTCGCAACGGCCATCATCGAAGAACGTGATCTGGCCGGCATGGCTGATATGAACGAGGAACTCGACAAGGTTGTCGATCGCCTACTCGAGCGTCGACCTGATATCAAGATGCTGTTCCTGGTCGGCTCTTGCCCCTCAGAAGTGATCAAATTGGATCTCGGCCGGGCTGCCCTGCGGCTCTCCAAACGTCACGCTCCAGATGTACGTATACTGAACTACTCCGGGAGCGGGATCGAGACGACATTCACGCAGGGCGAAGATGCGTGCATCGCGGCGCTTATAGACGACACCCCTCCTGCTACTGAGGATAAGCAATCCCTACTCGTCGTCGGCGCGTTGGCCGATGTCGTTGAAGACCAGATGCAACGCATGTTCACGGCCATGGGCATTGAGGACGTCCACTTCTTGCCGGCAAGAAAGGCGGGCGATCAGCCTGCTATTGGCCCCGGAACGACATACCTCCTTGCTCAACCCTTCCTGAACGATACGGCGCGCGCACTTGAAGCCCGGGGGGCTGTTCGGCTCGACGCCCCTTTCCCGCTAGGCGTCGAAGGGACGACGGCCTGGTTGAAGGCAGCCGCCCGTGCCTGGAACATCTCTCCAGCCCGCTTCGATGCGGCGACCAAGATGGCGCGGGCGCGGGCAAGCCGGGCCGTCGCGCGATACAAAGAACAACTGGCCGGCCGTTCGATCTTTTTCTTCCCGGACTCGCAGCTAGAGATTCCGATTGCGCGTTTCCTTCACCGGGAGCTTGATATGGAGCTTGCGGAAATCGGCACGCCCTATCTTCAGAAGGATCATCTCGCAGCCGAGCTTGCTCTGCTGCCGGACGATACTCAACTTTCCGAAGGTCAGGACGTTGATCTCCAGCTTGATCGCTGTCTTGACGCGCAGCCCGATCTCACGGTTTGCGGCCTTGGCCTCGCTAATCCGCTGGAAGCCCAGGGGCTTGTGACGAAGTGGTCCATCGAACTGATGTTCACCCCCATACAGGGCTACGATCAGGCTGCGGACCTTGCCGAACTTTTCGCCCGTCCCCTATCACGCAAAATGAGGCTCGCCGTCTGATGCAGCTCACCGTATGGACATATGAAGGCCCGCCCCATATCGGCGCGATGCGCGTCGCAACGGCGATGGACGATTTACACTATGTGCTGCATGCACCCCAGGGCGACACGTATGCGGATCTCTTGTTCACAATGATCGAACGGCGTGGGGAACGCCCTCCGGTCTCCTACACAACCTTTGAGGCCCGCGATCTTGGCAGCGATACGGCGGAGGTTTTCAAGACATCGCTGATCGACGCCTATGAACGCTTTAAGCCAAAGGCGCTGATTGTGGGCGCGTCGTGTACCGCGGAGCTTATTCAAGATGATCCGGGCGGCCTTGCCAAACGGATCGGGCTGCCGGTTCCGGTTATCCCGCTTGAACTGCCATCATATTCGAAGAAAGAGCATTGGGGCGCATCGGAGACATTTTATCAAATCGTCCGCGCACTCGCCAAGCCTCAGCCTGACCGGCAATGTGGCCGAAGCTATCGACCAAGCTGCAACATTCTGGGGCCGACCGCACTTGGCTTCCGTCATCGTGATGATTTCCGCGAAATCGCCGGTCTGCTCGTCGGCCTCGGCATTGATATCAATATTATGGCTCCGCTTGATGCGACACCTGACGATATCGCAGAGATTGGCCGGGCTGACTTCAACGTTGTCCTTTACCCTGAAATCGCCGAAACAACGGCGCGCTGGCTGGAGAAAACGTTCGACCAACCCTACACGAAGACGATACCGATCGGGGTCGGTGCAACGCGTGATTTCCTTCGTGAGGTGGCAGAGATGGCCGGTGTTCGGCCAAGCCCAGAGCTTGAAAACACCAACCTGCCCTGGTGGTCGAACTCTGTGGACTCCACCTATTTCACCGGCAAGCGGGTCTTTATCTTTGGCGATGCGACCCATGCGATCGCGGCGGCTCGGGTTGCCAAGGAAGAAATTGGTTTCGAGATTGCCGGGCTTGGGTGCTACAACCGCGAATTCGCACGGGACCTCCGCACTGCCGCGGCGAAGTACGGCGTCGATCCTCTGATTACGGATGATTATCTCGAAGTTGAGGCAGCGATCGCGGATGCCCAGCCTGAGCTTGTGCTCGGCACGCAAATGGAACGGCATATTGCCAAACGGTTGCAGCTTCCCTGCGCCGTGATCTCGGCGCCGGCCCATGTCCACGATTATCCGGCGCGCTATTCCCCGCAGATGGGGTTCGAAGGCGCAAATGTGCTGTTCGATACATGGATCCACCCTCTTGTTATGGGCCTGGAAGAACATCTGCTTGGTATGTTCCGGGACGATTTCGAGTTTCATGATGACGCCGGCCCGTCCCATTTGAGCGCCCATGCCGAACCAAGTGTGCCGGAATTGGTCGTCGATTCGGACATTGGATGGGAACCCGACGCCGAGGTCGAACTGCGCAAGATCCCCTTCTTTGTTCGCGGCAAAGCCAAACGGAATACGGAGCGCTTCGCGCTTGACCGCCAATTGTCATCCATCTCAGTCGATACATTGTATGAAGCAAAGGCCCATTATGGCAGGTAAGACGCGCCATAAGACACCCGTTCGGGTGGTCCTGATTTCCCTGGACCGACAGCTTGAGGCCGCTGTTAGCCGGGCGCGTGAACATCTGAAACGTGACCTGCCCGGCTTAGACCTATCCTTCCATGCCGCCGTGGATTGGGCTCGCGATCCGGGTCAGTTGGAGGCGTGCCGCGCGGCCATCGCAAAGGGCGATATTGTGGTCGCGTCCATGCTCTTCATCGAAGAACATATCAACGCTGTCCTGCCTGATCTTCAAAAACGCCGTGCGCATTGCGATGCGATGGTGGGTGCCTTGTCCGCCACCGATATTGTCAAGCTCACTCGGCTGGGCCGGTTCAATATGGACAAGCCAGCAAGTGGCCCAATTGCGCTCCTTAAGAGACTAAGAGGCTCAAGTGATAAGGCGAAAGCTGGTGCGAGCCAGGCGCGCATGCTCCGCCGCCTGCCGAAGCTTTTGAAATATATCCCTGGAACTGCCCAAGATGTCCGTGCTTATTTTTTAGCGCTTCAATACTGGCTGTCGGGGTCAGACGAAAACGTCGAGAATTTCGTCCGTTTTCTGATTGACCGCTATGCCAGCGGTGACCGGGAACATCTGCGCGGGGCGATGTCCGTCGAAGAGCCAGTTCTGTATCCAGATGTTGGGGTGTATCATCCGCGTCTTGTGGATCGCGTGTCCGATAAGGCAACGCGTCTGCCCCTGGCCCGTGCCAACCGGCCGACGGTCGGCTTACTGATCATGCGATCCTATGTGCTATCGCGGGATACGCGCCACTATGACGGCGTGATCAATGCGCTGGAGGGGCTTGGGATGAAAGTCATCCCGGCGTTTTCAAGCGGTCTCGATGCGCGCGAAGCAATCGAAGCCTTTTTTGTGAAGGACGGTCAGACGACCGTCGATGCCATTGTTTCACTCACCGGGTTCTCTCTGGTTGGGGGCCCTGCCTATAATGACGCACGGGCGGCTGCTGAGATACTTGAGCGGCTCAAAGTGCCGTATATGTCGGCTCAGGCCTTGGAATTCCAATCCCTTGAGGAGTGGCGCGCAAACGCCCAGGGCCTCAGCCCGATTGAAGCGACCATTATGGTTGCCATTCCCGAGATCGATGGCGCGACGGGCCCTATTGTGTTTGGCGCGCGCAGCATGGTGTCGGAAGCGGATGATGCAAACACGGCCAAGGGCTTTATCAGCATGCAAAGCTGTCCTGAGCGGGCAGACATGCTGGCACGGCGGATCAAGCGTCTTGTCGATCTGCGCCAAACCCCCATCGAAGAGCGGCGCATTGCCATCACGCTGTTCAACTTCCCCCCCAATGGCGGTGCCGCCGGAACAGCGGCTTATCTCGACGTCTTTGCCTCCTTGCACAATACGCTCCGTGCCCTGAAGGCTGAAGGCTATACGGTGGATTGCCCGCCAACGGTTGAGGCCCTGCGCGACGCTGTGCTCGGTGACCAGATCAGTTCCGATGCGAGGGTCCACGATCTTGTCGATGTCGACGATCATGTGCGGCGCGAGACGCGGCTCACCGATATCGAAGCCCAGTGGGGCCCTGCTCCAGGACGCCAACAAGCCCGGGGGCGCGCAATTGAGATTCTCGGTGCCCGTCTCGGAAATGTATTTGTCGGTCTTCAACCTGCATTTGGGTATGAAGGCGATCCGATGCGCCTCCTGTTTGAGTCAGGCTTCACGCCGACCCACGCATTTTGTGCCTATTATCGTTGGCTTCGCGAGAGCTTCTGTGCCGACGCTGTCCTGCACTTCGGGACGCATGGCGCACTGGAGTTCATGCCGGGCAAGAATGTCGGTATGAGTGCTGAATGTTGGCCGGATTATCTGATTGATGATCTACCCAATATATATTTTTACGCGGCCAATAATCCGTCTGAAGCCTCCATCGCGAAACGCCGGAGTGCTGCGACAACGGTCAGTTATCTGACGCCGCCCATCGTCAAGGCTGGGCTTTACAAAGGCTTTGAGGATCTCCGGGTGTCTCTCAATCGTTGGCGGACGACGAATGGGCCAGACAATGCCACGCGCGTTACCCTGCTCGAGACCATCCGTGCCCAGGCCAAAGCCCTGGATCTCGATATTGCCCAGGAGCGTGATGTCGACACCTTGATTGGCGGCCTGACTGCGACGCTCACCGAGCTTGAGGAGTCGATGATCCCGCATGGCCTTCATATAGCTGGCGAGGCTCCCAATAGCGACGAACGCCGCGAACTTCTGGCTGCGATGCCGCCGGGTGATGATGGTCCGGAATTGCCTGACGCCGCGCTGGATGCCCTTGTCAGCCAGGGTCCAGATGCGGCCAAGAAAATCGCGCCTGAGCGCTCAGACGCCGTCAATCATCTTGCCCAGATTGACACCTTGCTTCTGCGCAATCGGGAAATCGAGGGCCTTTTGCACGCGCTGGATGGCCAATTCATCAGCCCGGTCGCTGGCGGAGATCTTATTCGCAACCCGGCGATCCTGCCTACCGGACGAAACATACATGGGCTGGACCCCTGCCGCATTCCGACGGCGTTCGCCGTCCGCGATGGTGAAGAACAGGCTCTTCGGCTTTTGGCGCGTCACCAGGATGATGCCGGCCGGCCGCCGGAATCCGTCGCCATCGTGTTGTGGGGCACGGACAATCTGAAAAGCGAGGGTGCGCAGCTCGCCCAAGCCCTGGCTCTGCTCGGCGCACGGCCGCGGTTTGACAGCTATGGGCGCTTGTGCGGCGCAGAGCTTGTCCCGCTGGAAGAGCTTGGCCGGCCACGCATTGATGTGATGGCGACCCTTTCGGGGATCTTCCGTGATCTCCTACCGCTTCAGACGCGATTGCTCGCAGAAGCAGCGCACCGTGCCGCCGCAGCGGATGAGCCACTTGATCAGAACTTTGTACGCAAACACGCATTGGCCTATCAGGATGCTCAAGGCTGTGATCTTGAGACCGCGTCCCTTCGCGTCTTCTCCAATGCGGAGGGGGCTTATGGTGCCAATGTGAACCAGCTGATCGATGCGGGCTGTTGGAATGAAGAAGACGAGCTGGCCAATGTCTACTCAAATCGGAAATGCTTCGCCTATGGTGCGAATGGCCAGCCAACAGCGCGTCCGGATCTGTTAAACGCGATCCTCGGCGACGTTGATCTTGCCTATCAGAATCTTGAATCCGTCGATCTCGGACTCACGACAATCGACCATTATTTCGACACGCTCGGCGGGGTGTCCCAAGCCGTGAAGAAGGCGCGGGGAGACACGCCTCCGGTCTATATAGGCGACCAGACGATGGGTGATGGCGTTGTCCGCACACTGAATGAACAAGTTGCACTTGAAAGCCGAACCCGCACATTGAACCCGAAATGGTATGAAGGCATGCTGCGCCACGGCTATGAGGGCGTGCGCCAGATAGAGGCCCAGGTCACGAATACGATGGGTTGGTCGGCGACGACCGGCCAAGTTGAGCCATGGGTCTATCAGCGGCTCGGTGAGACCTTCATTCTAGATGAAGAGATGCGGCGGAAGCTCGCAGACCTTAATCCCAAATCATCCGCCAAACTGGCAGGCCGCCTTCTGGAGGCCTGCGACCGAAATTACTGGACCCCTGACTCTGAAACCCTGGAGGCTCTTCGCCAAGCCGGCGACGAACTCGAGGATCAAGTTGAAGGCCTTAATATAAACGAAGGAGCCGTGGCATGACGCTTCTCACTTTTGATCGTCCTGGAGCCCGCACACCGCCCCCTGATGGTGACGGCAGCGTTCAAGTGGAACTCGACGCTTCCATGGAAATCGAGGGCGCAAAGGTCTTCGCCATTTATGGCAAAGGCGGGATAGGCAAGTCGACCACGTCTTCAAATCTCTCCGTTGCCTTTTCCAAGATTGGGCGGCGTGTCCTTCAAATCGGCTGCGACCCCAAGCACGACTCTACCTTTACCCTGACCAAGCGCCTTATGCCGACGGTCATTGATGTCCTGGAATCGGTTGACTTCCACAGTGAAGAGTTGCGCCCGGACGATTTTGTTTTTGAAGGATATAATGGCGTTATGTGCGTCGAGGCCGGAGGCCCACCGGCCGGCACCGGCTGCGGCGGATATGTTGTCGGCCAAACCGTGAAACTCCTCAAAGAGCACCATCTCCTTGAAGATACCGATGTCGTTATCTTTGATGTTTTGGGAGATGTTGTTTGTGGCGGCTTCGCCTCCCCGCTTCAACACGCCGATCGCGGGTTGATTGTCACGGCCAATGATTTCGACTCCATTTTCGCGATGAACCGGATCGTTGCCGCGATCAAAGCAAAGGCAAAGAATTATGATGTGCGCCTCGGCGGTGTGATCGCAAATCGGAGCGCTGCGACGGACGAAATTGACCGCTATAACGACGCCACCGGCATGCAACGCCTGGCCCATTTCCCCGATCTCGACATTATCCGCAGATCCCGTCTCAAGAAGGCTACGCTGTTTGAAATGGAGGGCAGTGCCGAGCTGGAGGCGGTGCAGCAGGAATACATCCAGCTCGCCGAGAAACTCTGGGAAGGCGTCGATGAACTCGATTGCACGCCTATGAAAGACCGGGACATTTTCGATTTTCTGGGGTTTGATTGACATGGCCTCAGCGACCTATCTGAAGAGACGCGACGAGCTCGAAACCTATTTCGATCGCACAGCCGCAACCAATTGGGCGCGGCTTACATCTGACGCCCCCGTCAGCGGTATCCGTGCCACGGTCCGGGCGGGACGAGACGCCATGCGCGACACGTTGCTGAGTTGGCTTCCGGCTGATTTGACCGGTTGCCGCATTCTTGATGCGGGGTGCGGTACGGGGCAGTTCGCAATTGAAGCCGCCCGTCTCGGGGCCGATGTCGTGGCGGTCGATCTCTCGCAAACGCTGGTCGACCTTGCCGCGGTGCGCGCCACCGAACTTAACCTCAAGGGCTCCATCAGATGGGCAGTCGGCGATATGTTCGACCCTGGCGAGGGCAGCTTCGATCATGTCGTGGCGATGGATTCCCTCATCCATTATCAAATTGATGACTTCGTCACCGGTGTCCGCCGGCTTGCAGCCCTCGCCGACAAAACCGTGCTGTTTACTTTTGCGCCGCGCACCCCGGCGCTGGCTGTGATGCATTCGGTGGGCAAGCTGTTCCCCCGCAGTGACCGCTCGCCGGCAATCTGTCCGCATACCGCGAAAGAGGTCGGTGACCGGCTGGCGGACTGGCGGTTGCTCCGGTCGAAAAAGATCAAATCCGGTTTTTACATCTCCCAGGCCTTGGAGTTGGCTGCATGAGCAAAGCGCGCCCTTCTCTTGCAGACGCCTGGCAAGGCATGAGCCGCAAGCTCCTGCCGTTTGCCGATGCTGCGAGTGAGGATCTGCCCCTGGGGCGGCTCTTGCGCTTGTCGCTGTTTCAAGTCTCTGCCGGGATGGCGCTCACCCTGCTGACGGGCACATTGAACCGCGTGATGATTATTGAGCTTGCCGTTCCAGCAAGCCTTGTCGCCTTGATGATCTCGCTTCCCCTGCTCTTTGCCCCCTTGCGAGCCCTGATCGGACATAAGTCCGATACGCATGTTTCAGCACTGGGATGGCGCCGCGGGCCGTTCATCTGGTTTGGGTCCATAATGATGTTTGGCGGTCTGGCAATTATGCCCTTCGCGCTTATCCTCCTTTCGGGTGACACGACGGGACCAATGTGGATTGGTCACGCTTCAGCGGCACTCGCCTTTCTCGCTGTTGGTGCCGGCCTCCATACCACCCAGACCGCCGGGCTCGCCCTGGCCACAGATATCGCTCCGGTCGATGCACGACCGCGTGTTGTCGCGCTTTTGTACCTGATGCTGCTGGTCGGCATGGGGATCAGCGCCCTCATTTATGGAGCCTTGCTGTCGGATTTCAGTCAGACGCGACTGATTGAAGTCATTCAGGGATCGGCGGTTGTCGTCATCGCGTTGAACCTCATTGCCCTCTGGAAGCAAGAGGTTCGGGATCCGGCCGTTATCGACACTTCAACCCCACGGATGGCATTTGGTGATGCCCTTCGCGAACTTATGCTGGACCCAAGGGCGAAGCGCCTCTTGTTGACCGTTGGTCTCGGCACAATGGCCTTCAGCATGCAGGATATTCTGCTCGAGCCGTTCGGTGCTGAGATCCTTGCGATGACCGTCAGCGAGACGACCCGTTTGACGGCCATTTTTGCGGGCGGCACCATTCTCGGATTTGGAATAGCTGCGCGGAAACTGACGCGACATTCGGATCCCCACCGACTTGGCGGGTATGGATTATTGATTGGCGTTTTCGCTTTTTCAGCTGTGATTTTCGCTGAGCCCTTGCGTTCAGCGGGCCTGTTTCAGGTCGGAACTTTTTTGATCGGACTCGGCGGCGGTCTGTTTTCAGTCTGTATGCTGACATCGGCCATGGCGCTTGCGAAAACCACAGACAGTGGCATCGCCTTGGGAGCCTGGGGCGCTGTCCAGGCCTCGGCCGCTGGAGTCGCGCTTGCCCTCGGCGGTGCCATTCGGGACGCGGTGGAGTCAATTGCAGCAGCTGGTTGGCTCGGCCCTGCCCTTACGGGGGAAGGCGTCGGCTACAGCGCTGTCTATCACATCGAAGTTTTACTCCTGTTCATCGCGCTTGTTGCGCTTGGGCCGATCGCCCGCCACGCGCCGTGGACACAGGAGACGGACGTTGAGGGACGGAAATTTGGATTGGCGGCCTTTCCCGACTGAGGGCCACAAATAAAGGAGAAGTCGATATGATTATGGGCGGCGAATTATTAGGAGGGATCGATCTGGTTGATATCAGCTTGGCCCTTTTCACGCTGTTCTTCATCGGCCTTGTGCTGCACTTGCAGCGCGAAGGTATGCGTGAGGGATACCCAACCGAAACGGACTCCGGACGCATTGATAAGACCAAACCTTTGGTGTCTCCGAAGCCCAAGACGTTCAAGCTTCCCCATGGCAGAGGGGATGTGGATCCTGAAAAACGCCCGCGAGAGTCGCGTGAGGTTGCGTTGAAGCGAACCGCAAATTGGGAAGGTGCGCCATATGTGCCGACGGGCGACCCCATGGCCGACGGCGTCGGCCCAGCCTCCTGGGCAGAACGGGCTGACTATCCAGACCTCACCCTGGAAGGCGCTCCTCGGATCGTTCCGTTCAGAAACCACCCAGAATATTTCGTGCCCGATGGGGATCTCGATCCTCGCGGTCTTCCGGTCCTGGGTGCCGACGGAAAAGTTGGGGGCAAGGTTGTGGATCTGTGGGTGGATGTCTCAGAAGCCATTATCCGCTATCATGAGGTCGAAGTGACTGTGGGCGACACGACGAAGCGGGTTCTCCTCCCGGTGCCGTTTGCCAATGTTAGCGGAGGGGTCAGGCCTGCTGTCACAGTGAAAGCTATTCTCGGCAAGCACTTTGCGGGGGTCCCTGAAACGAAATCTCCGGACTCGGTGACCCGGCTCGAGGAAGACAAGATCTGCGGTTATTATGGGGGTGGCACCCTGTACGCCACACGCGATCGTTTGGGACCGCTGCTATGAGCCTTTTCCACGACGAAGAGGAGGTGAACCCGGAGCCTATTCGCGGCTTGCCGGAAGTCTTGCCGGAGGGAGAGTCACTTCTCTGGCAAGGGCGGCCCAGTGCGACAGGGCTTCTGTTCGGGGCCTTTCGTGTTCGCTGGATTATCGGTTACTTCGTGCTGACGACGCTCGCGAGGTTGGCCCACCTTGGGTCCATAAATACTGATACAGCTGCGATGAACTCCGTTGTGGTGACATCTGCCGTCACTTGCGTCCTCGGTGTGCTTCTTCTGAGCGGCATCGCTTACCTGATGAGCCGCGCCGCGGTTTTCACCATCACCTCGAAACGTGTGGTCATCAGACATGGCATTGCGCTGCCGAAATACATCAACGCCCCCTTCTCCAGCATTTTGTCGGCGCAGCTGAAGCGCCGAAGCGCGCGGATTGGCGATATCGCCCTACAAATGGATACGCCGGGCCGGACTCCGTATTTACACCTATGGCCCTTCGCAAAGCCCTTTCACTACAGTGCTCCTGAACCCATGCTTCGGAGTGTGCCGGACCCGGTGTCAGTCGCGAAATTACTGGCTGATGCCGTGCGCGAGAATGCCCCGGGGCAAGTTGTTATGAGTGCCAATGCTCAAACCACGCAGTCCGAAGATACGGACGTGCCCGCCGGGGCTGCGCCCGCCCATTAGGAGACGAAACGATGGCCACCACGCACTATCACCCTCCCATCCGACGCCGCGCACCAGCGGTCTTTCGATACGGACCCTTTATCTTCCTGGGATGCATGTTGGTGCTTGCCGCCGTGTCGAGCTGGACCGGGATTGGAAAGATGGACGTCTCGCCGGAGCCGGCGGTAGACAGCATGGCCATACGTTTTGTCGATGAAGCAGATGGCGGTATCGGGGTCTACGATCCGGTCACCAACGAACAGATCCATGTCTATCCTGCCGAGACGGGCGGGTTTGTGCGGACGGCATTGCGCGCTCTGGCTTTAGACCGCAGACGCCGGGGCATCGGACCGGAGCCGGTCTTCCACCTCAACAGATCGGAGAGCGGGCGCGTGATACTCTTCGATCCGTCTACTGATAAATTTGTCACTTTGGAGGCTTTTGGGAGCGAGAACACCCAAGCCTTCACCCAATTGTTCGCGAAGACATCTGGAGGGATCTCATGACGACTCAACGCGTAAAAGATGTGCCGTGCACGGTTACCGTCATCCACACCTGGGAAACACTGGAAGCCCATGTTGAACTGGATGGCGGGGAAGACCTTGCCATCGGCGACCGCGTCCTTGTTCATGGCGACGCCGTGAGGCTCCCGCCATTCGGAGAAAAGCTCGTGGTTCGGCGGTGGGCAACCGTCAGCCAGGCCGGATTTCTGGAGAAGATCTGGATCCGTATCCAGTCATTCTTCGAGCTTACAGAACTTTTCGAGGTTAGTTTTTCAGAGGGGATTTTCGAATGACCTTTGCACCCATCACAGCCGAAGAGGCTCTTGGCAGTCGGGCCGAGGAGTTCAAGACCAACGATCTTGCCCTCGATAACACTATGCTGAGCCCCCACTTCTTCACGACTGATTTTGATAAAGTGGATAGTATGGACGTCAGCTTGGTGCGGACCGAGTGGGACGCCCTCATCGCAGAAATGGAAAGCGATCCCAATAAAGGGCACTTTAAACGAACCGACGAATTCGACGATATGCTGGATGAGCTCGACCCGGAACTTCGGGCGGAGTTTGTCGACTTTCTTGTCAGCTCACTGACAGCCGAGTTTTCGGGTTGTGTCCTCTATAAAGAAATTGCTCGGCGTGCGACCAATCCAGACATTAAAGCACTCTTTAAACTCATGAGCCGTGACGAAGCGCGCCATGCGGGTTTTATCAATCACGTGCTTCGCGACTTCGGCATCGGCGTGGATCTCGGTTTTCTAACAAGGACCAAGAAGTATACCTTCTTCAAACCAAAGTATATTTGGTACAGCGTCTATCTGTCTGAGAAGATCGG
>JBCBUY010000081.1:0-14523 GCA_039817885.1 Pseudomonadota bacterium
TAGTATGTTGGCTAATTGAAACCGCTATTTCCGATATTATATCGCGAGCATCAGCATGATCTGCGATTCGAAAGTAACGCTGTACACAATTAGACCTCATATCAAGCTAAGGAAAAGATAGAATATGGCTACCACCACGAAAATACTAAAAGAGATGTCGCTCGATGAGATGCTGACTCTGCGAACCAAGATCGATGAGCGCGTTTCTGAAATGGCCGCAAGTGAGGTTGCGGCACTGGAAGATCGGCTGGCAAAGCTAAAGGGATATGTTGGCGATGACGCCCCCGCCGCCCCTGCCCCGGCGCCAAAAGTTACAAGCACTCCTAAGCGCGCCAAGACTGCAGCAAAACCGAAAAAGGGCGGCAAGCGCGGTCCTAAAAAAGGAACACGTGTCGAACCAAAATATGTCGACAAAGCCAATGGCAAGGCGTGGACTGGCCGCGGTCTAACGCCCCTCTGGATTAAAGAGCACGAAGCCAATGGCGGCAACCGCGAAGACTTTGCGGTAAAATCCTAGGTCAAGATTTCCGCCACACCTGAACTTTGGTCAAGAAGGCGAGCTTTGTCCGTTCCAGGGTGAAGTTCGCCTTTTCCAGGTCTGATCCCAGATCGGCCGAGAGATATCCCTTATAGTAGGGCTCGTGAAATCCTTCTGGAAAATATTCCAACATGGGATCCAGGCCCTCATTGTCGCCGAACTGAAGGCTATCGGCGAAGATGAATATTCCGCCCGGTTTTAGAATCCGGGCAACATCTTTGAAAACGTCGGACCGCACACGCGGCGGCAACTCATGGAACAGATAGATCGACACCACAATATCTTGGCTGTCATCATCGATTGGCATCGCTTCCGCCGCACCCTCGACAATATCAACCTGCGGCCATTGGGACACTTGCTGGCGGGCCCTCTCAGCATAATTCGGTGACAGGTCCAGGCCTGCCGCGTTCAATTTCGGAAATGCTCTCAATGTCTGAGCCAAAAACCGGCCCGTACCGCACGCCATATCCAATAGGCGAATATGGCGCTGATCTCGTCCTTTGATCTCCCTTGATATCTCCGCGAGCGACGCCCGCCGCATGGCGTCCGCAGCACCCGTAAACAACGTCTCTACCTGCGTGTCGTAGATCCGGGCGCTTTCATCGGATAGCCAGCCATCGGATTGGTAATGAAAGTTCTGTTTGTAATAATTCGGATACCGTTCGGTATCGATCGAATTAGATTTGCGAACATCATTTCCCCGGCGTTCATTACGGCGCTCATCGACTTTGGGAACGTCCTGCAGGAATGCGCGTGACGATTGTATGGCGCTTGCCAAGTCTCTCAAGCGAAGATCTTTTGGGGGCGGGTATAATCCCGCTTCGACATTTGCCCGGTCATATGCAAACAAATCGAAGAACGCTTTGCGCAACGCCTTGACGTCGACATTTCCACTCTCGGCTCTGAAGGGCGCATCGCCTGGACGTATATAGCCGCTGCCCAGCCGAAGGGCTGCAAAGTAATGTGCGCCATACCAAGCGGAGCGAATCCCCTGGGCAGCAACATATCTGGCGCGACCAAGAGCAAGATTGGTATCGTCTAATATTCCCATCAGACAAATCTGGGGAGTTTACCGCCGAACGTCCAGTCAAAATGGCGCTTTGCTGATTATATGGACCCTGGCGGCCGTGTGAGGGTGGTCAAAGGCAAGCTCTGTGGCATGCAACCATAGACGCGGGGCCGCTGCTCGGCTCGAAGAGGTGCCATAGAGGCTGTCTCCCAGAATTGGATGGCCGATCGCGTCCATATGTACCCGAAGCTGATGACTCCGTCCCGTTGTCGGCCGCAGCGCGACGCGGCTGGATGTCTCCTCAGCTGACAATACCTGCCACGATGTGGTCGCCAGTTTGCCATTGACCTCATCCACTCTCTGCCGCGGACGGTTGGGCCAATCTGATATCAACGGCATGTCGATGGTTCCGACAGATTGTGAGAGCGCTCCGGCCACTACAGCCTCGTAGACTTTGGAGACCCGACGCTGCTCAAACGCCCAGGACAGAGCGCGCTGACTGTCGGCGTGGCGGGCAACGACCATCAGTCCGGACGTTTCCATATCGAGGCGATGGACATTCAGGACATCCGGATACATCTGGCGGAGGCGAGACATGAGACAGTCCGATTTGTCGTCGCCCCTACCAGGAACAGACAGGAGCCCGGAAGGCTTGTCCACAACGGCCAAATGCTCATCGACAAAATGAACTTTGACGGCACCAACAGGCGGTATGTAGGATGTCCCAGTGACGACCCTCATGAAAATTGCCGTAAATCCAACCCAATTGTCCCTTCAGCTTCCATTCAGACAGAGCATGCCACCTTGTGTCCCAGTGTCGGCTATTGCCGAAAAATGGAGCTTACCGATGAAAAAACTCGCTCTTGCAGCAGCGATTATTGCGCTGATGTCGGCCCCTCAAGCAACCGCGCAGATTAATTGCGGTCAGGACAATCGCGCCGCAGGTGCGGTGATCGGGGCCATTGTCGGCGGGACGGCGGGCGGTGTTATCGCCAACAATACGCGCCGGGACGTTTTCGTTGGGCGACGCGGGTTTCGCGGACATCGTGGTTTCCACGGCCGAGGCTTTCGCCGGGGGCGCGTTGTTACACGCCGCGGCAATCAAGGTCTTGGCATTGCGCTCGGCGCGCTCGCCGGTGGCGTGATCGGAAATCAAATAGCAGCTCAAAATGCGAGACCCTGTCCTACATTCATAACCCCGGCGCAGCGCTATGGTGACCCGTTTGCCCGGTCGCTCCATGGCGCGCAAACGCACCACACGACCCATGTTGTCGCCGACGGCCCGATTGATCTCAATGCCGTGAAATATGGCGACCCATTTGGTGGACGCCCCGTTGTGCGAACAGCGGCACCCCCATCTCCTGCGATTGAGACAAGACAGCGCGATGATCTCGCCGGCGGCCCAACACAATTGCCAAGCGGTGTGTTCGAGCCTCAATGCCAAACGGTGTTTCAGACCACTGAATTGCCGGACGGCAGCAGCGCGCGACAGCCGATTGAGGTTTGCCAGTATAGTGAAGGTGGCGAGTGGATTCCCACGGGCTAATCGCCACCTCGCTTTCGCGCATGAACCAAATATTCCTGGTTGCCATCACCCCCTGATATGGGGCTGTCCGACCACCCCAGCACGCGCCATCCCCGGTCGGTGAGCCAAGTGTCGAACCGCGTCTTTGCCCGTTTGACGGCATCACTATTAGAGACGATGCCGCCTTTGCCCACATAGTCGCGGCCGACCTGGAATTGTGGCTTGAACAGAGCCACCAAATCCGTTCCCCCGGACATGAAATCCAGGACTGTCGGTAGTGCCTTTTCAAGAGAGATAAAGCTGAGATCTGCGACCAGTAGCTGTATATGCGGGTCAATGTCCTCAGATGACACTGATCGGATATCCGTCTGCTCTTTGGCGGTAACTTTCGGGCTGCGCCGTATGTTTGGGTGCAGCTGGTTCCGCCCCACATCAATCGCGACGATGCGGTCGGCACCACGCTGCAGAAGAACGTCCGTGAAGCCTCCGGTTGACGCTCCAAGGTCAGCACAATGATACCGCGCTGGATCGATGCCAAAGACGTCGAGCGCGTGGGCAAGTTTGAGCCCTCCGCGCGACACATAAGGGTGTGCGGGCTCGGCTGCTATGTCGGCCTCTCGGTCGACCTTTGCCGACGGCTTATCAATGCGGCGACCTGCAACTTTGACGAGCCCAGCGTCGATTGATGCGCGAGCTGCGGCGCGACTGGCAAACATGCCTCTTTCCACGAGCAGCAAGTCTATGCGGGTCTTTTCAGCCACCTTCGCCTCGCACCCTTATACGCACCGCCTCTATCGATGCTTTGACAATGGTCACAACTGTGATGAGTGTAGTGTTTTGGGAGGATGTCAAATATGGCCAATTACACACGACGTCACGTCTTAAAAGGAGGTTCAGCCATGGTTGCATTTGCTCCATTCTTTGCGGCGTGTGCGCCGAATTCCGTTCTCAGCGCAACACCGGAACCGAGCCAGTTTGCCGATGGGGTTCGCATTGCAGAGATGATCTCAAATGGTGATATGACCTCTGCTGACGCCACAGAAGCCGCAATCTCCCGTGCTGAAGCGGTGAATCCGCAGATCAACGCCATTGTCCATGAAGGGTTCGATGACGCCCGCGCCCGCGCAGCAAGCGCACCTGAAGGTGCGATGGGCGGTGTGCCGACTTTCATCAAGGATCTGGCGGATTGGAATGGCGCGCCAACCTTGTTCGGCAGTCGCGCATTTCAGGGCAATGTCGCTGCAGAAGATGGCCCTCTCGCGGCGGAGTGGCGCGATACGCTCGGCATCGTGTCTCTCGGAAAATCAACCACGCCCGAGATGGGGCTCATCTCATCGACGGAACCACTTGTAACGGGTCCCACGCGGAATCCCTGGAACACAGACCGCATCCCCGGTGGATCCTCCGGCGGCGCAGCAGCGCTGACGGCTGCGCGTGTTGTGCCCTTTGCCCATGCAAGCGATGGCGGCGGCTCGATCCGCATTCCCGCCGCCTGCTGTGGCCTGTTTGGTCTAAAGCCCTCCAACCGCATCGCGCCCGTGGGACGATCAAGTCAGGAGGGTGTGCCCGTCGAGATTTCTGTCGATCTTGCGGTTTCCAATACGGTTAGGGATTCCGCTGCGATTTTCGCGGCAACGGCCCGATCGGATGATGCGCGCGTCCCAGTCCTTGGCCCCGACACACGACGGTTGCGGATTGGCTATGCGCCTGGCCCTGTTGCGACGGGCGCTGTCTTGCACCCAGAGACGCTTGCCGAGCTAGACGCTACGGCGGCTCTCTGCCGCGAGCTTGGCCACGAGGTGAAGGAGGTCCCGCTTCCGATTGATGGCGATACTTTCTCTGATCGCTTCTTGCTCTATTGGGCTGCGGGGGCTGCACAATTCGCGCAAGACGCGGCGACTTTTGCCGGCAAGCCACCGAGCCCAGAGATCCTGGAGCCCTGGACGCTGATGCTCGCCCAGAGCTTCCTGAGCCGGGCGACAGAAATGGACGATGCGGTGGCCTATTTGGTCGGCTTTAAAGCCGCTTATCATGATATGTTCGACGAGCTTGGTGTCGATTTGATTCTGACTCCCACTGTCTCAAGCCCGGCCCCGCCCATCGGCAGTCAAAACCCTGCTGCGGACAATATGGAAGAGGTTTTGGCGAATGTGCTCAGCTTTGCCGCTTATACCTCTCCAATGAATGTTGCGGGCGCTGCCTCCATGTCGGTGCCACTTGGCAACTCAGCGGATGGGTTACCGATTGGATCCATGTTCTCGGGTCAGAAAGGTGATGACCGCCTACTGCTAGCGCTCGCTTATGAGTTAGAAGACGCAAAGCCCTGGATTGATCGAGTCCCGCCAGTTGTCGCAGTCTGAACATCGCCAGTGATTGAGGAAACGGCGGCTTACTCCGGCGCGGCGTCTTCCGTTTGCTGGCCCCGTTCGATCAGCCAAACGCACCAAATGCTGCTTTCATAGAGCAACATGACGGGCACCGTCAGGATGATCTGGGAAACGATATCCGGTGGTGTGAAAAACGCCGCGAATGCCAGAATAATGACGAGCGCGTACTTCCGGCCCGATCGAAGCGTGTCGGAGCCGATCACTCCGATCTTGCCCAAAAGGGTAAGGACTACGGGAAGTTGGAACGACAGACCAAAGGCCAGCATCAAGGCCATGGCCAGTGACAGATATTCGGCGACACGCGGCAGCAGCTGTGTCGAGGCTCCGCCATCGGTCGCCGCAATCTCCTGGCTGAAGGCAAATTGGCTCACCCAGGGCAGCATCACATAGTAGACGAAGACGGCTCCGGCGGTGAACAGGATCGGTGCAGCGACGAGGAAGGGAAGAAACGCCCCTTTTTCCTCTTTGTAGAGACCCGGCGCGACAAAGGCGTAGATCTGCCAGGCGACAATCGGAAATGCGAGAAACAGACCGGCGAAAATCGCGATCTTGAGCTTTGCAAAGAAGAATTCGAGAAGCCCCGTGAAGATGAGATCGAACTCGGCCTCTCCACGCGCCAACTGACCCGCCTCAACAAAGGGAGCTGCCAGCCAATTGTAAATGGGTACGACAAAAACGAAGCATCCAAGCGCCGCGATAACGATCGCTACAATGCTAACGATCAGGCGTGATCGCAACTCGGTGAGGTGTTCCAGAAGCGGCGCACGGCTCGACTCAATGTCGTCATCGCCATCGAGAATGTCCGGCCCTTCGAGCGCCTTTGTATCGTCGCTCATTCGCTGGCGTCCTTAGCGGCCTTTTCCATCTCCATGACCTTGGTGTTCACGTCTTTTTCAAAGGACCGCATGTCGTCTTCAGCGTCTTCAACAGCGCTCTTGGATTGAGATTTCAAATCATTGATCTCTTTGCGCAATTCGTCGAGTTCAGCCTGACGGGCAATATCATCAAAAGCTGACTGGAATTCACGGGCGAGCGAGCGGGCCTTTCCCACAAACTGGCCAAATTTGCGCATCATCAGAGGCAAGTCCTTTGGCCCGACGACAATCAGCGCAATACTTGCGATCAGCAGAAATTCAGTGAAGCCAAATTGCGGCAGCATGTGTGCCCCCGTTCAGGTGGCCAGGAATACGAACGATCAGGACGACGACTTCGCCTCATCCTTTGCTGGCGTTACGTCGACCATATCTTCTTTGGTGACAGCTTTTGTCTCGTCCTCTTCCGGATCATTCAAGCCGGTCCTAAAACTGCGGATCCCTTTGGCAACGTCTCCCATGATTGAGGAGATACGGCCTCGACCACCGAATACGAGGACGGCGACGACCAGAACTATGACGATTTGCAAGGGACCTACGGAACCCATGGCTATCTCCTAAGCATTTTACCAATCCACTGTATGCGCGAAGCGATTCTTGTACAATGGCCGCAAATTAGGGAATAAAGTATGAAACTGACGCAATCTAGGTGTCAGTTTCGTCCTCAGCTACGAAATCCGTTATGAATTCAGGCTCTTCAATACGGGTTTCTGGTGTCTCCAGAACATCTTCCGAGAGCTCATCTGCAACCATACCGTCCGCACTGAAGCCTTCGGGAATCACATCTGAGAGCAATCCCTCGGCCTCCAGTTCGGCCTTCCCCGGCAGGACACCCAGGTCTTCGAGGCCAAAATGTTCTAGAAATTTGTCTGTTGTGCCCAGAGTCACTGGCCGGCCGGGCGTTTTCCGACGGCCCTTGGTCTTGATCCATCCCGTCTCAAGCAGAGTGTCGATTGTGCCCTTGGACACCGCAACGCCTCGTACGGCCTCGATTTCAGCGCGTGTGACCGGCTGGCCATAAGCGATGATAGCGAGCGTCTCTAACGCGGCCTGGCTCAACTTCTTCTGCACATGGCGCTCTTCGACGAACAGAAAGGCGAGATCCTCGGCTGTTTGGAAACGCCATTTGCCGGCAACTTCCATGAGCTGGATGCCGCGCCCGGCATAGGTTCGCTTAAGCTCCATCAGGACCTGGGCCGGCTCGACGCCCTGGGGCAGGATTTCAGCGATTTGTCCCGCGCTGAGAGGCTCACCGGCTGCGAACAGCACGGCTTCGGCGCGTCTCAAGGCTTCTGCCATCACATCTTCCATCGCGTCGCGATGTTCACCTGCGGTCCGCTGATAAGTGAAAGACAGCTGGCGCACGGCTTTACGGATATCCTCACTGTCGGTGTCGTCGGTCATGGATCTCTCAAGCGGTCTCATGGCTTGCGCCCCCCTCCTCTCTCAAAACGCCGCGAAGATAAAGCGGCGTGAAGTGTTCGATCTGCTTTACGTCCACATCACCGTCACGCACGAGTTCCAATGCTGCGCAGAAGACGCTCGCTTTTACCGATGTCTCGGGCAGCTCGGTGTCCGGAAGGCTCACCTGTCTGCGGATATGATCAAGACTCCGCCATTCATCGAGATCGGGAAGGATGGATTTCAGCGACTGGCGCGCCGCTTCCAGCGGCAGAACAAGTTGTTGTTCGATCCTGTGGGGGCGCGCCTCTTCCTTGCGGACGCGAATGGCTCCGAAGGCCTGGGTAAGATGATAGATGCCTGTATCGTATTCGGTGTGCTTGATGACTTTTGGTTGCTCTGGCATGCCACGCAAGAACACGATATTGTCCAGCAGCGGTCCGTTTTGCAGAGCGTCAGCAGCCTCACGCATGGCATCGAGACGCTTCAAACGAAAGGCAAGGCGATCGGCCATATCCTCCGCGCTTTCATCACTGTCTTCCTGCTTTTCAGTTTTCGGCAGTAATAGGCGCGATTTGAGGTAGGCCAGCCAGGCCGCCATCAGCAGATAATCGGCTGCGAGATCAATGCGCTGGGCTTTCGCCTCTTTGATAAAGGCAAGATACTGATTGGCGAGATCCAGGATGGACACCTGCCGCAGATCTACTTTCTGCCGGCGGGCCATATCCAGCAACATGTGCAGCGGGCCTTCGAATCCATCTGTGCTGATGTAGAGCACATCTTGGCTGTCCGCCTCCTCTGCCCCTGCGGACAAAGCGTCTATGGTGACAGCATCGTTCATCAGGCCGCCATCTCCTGATTGGCCAAAAGACGTTCCATACGTTTCCATCCCGTATCGGGATCAAACGGCGTCGTTTGTGTCGCAAACTGTTCCGCCCTCTGGGCGCGCTCCAAGGGCTTGCCGCGTAGCACAGGCACCGCTCGCCCGACCTCGGCCATTTCTGCCAGGATAACATCTGGATCGGTCACAAAGCCCGAACAGTGGAGCACGACATCACAGCCTGCCGCAATGGCACCGTTCGCCCGCGTTTCCAGGCGTCCGCCCAGGGCGTTCATGCCAAGATCATCTGTCATCAGAAGACCTTCAAAGCCGATTCGACCCCTGATGACGTTGGAAATCACAGGTTGGGAAAGTGTCGCCGGGCGCTCAGCATCAAACGCGTCATAAGCAATGTGCGCTGTCATCGCCATTGGCGCATCGGCCAGCGCTTCAAAGATTGCGAAATCGGTCGCAAGTTCATTGTCACCGGCGGTCACCCGCGGCAGATCTTCATGGCTATCGACAAGCGCGCGGCCATGGCCTGGCATATGTTTGATGACCCCGGCGACACCGCCATCACGGAGGCCGCGAACAGCTGCCCGACCGAGCGCTGATATGGCGTCTACAGACTCTCCAAAGGCACGGTCGCCGATGATGTTGTGCGCCCCTTCGATCGGCAGATCGAGCACGGGAGCACAGTCGGCATGGATCCCCATTGAAGAGAGTTCGTGGGCGATCAGCCGATGGCCGAGCCATGCGGCTTCCAGGCCGCGTTCAGGGGCCCGCTTATACAGCGCGCCATAGGTCGCGCCGGACGGAAACATTGGCCACTCTGGTGACTTCAAGCGGGCAACTCTGCCGCCTTCCTGATCTATGAAAATTAAGGCCGGACGCCCAAGCGCACTCCATATGTCGTCGACAAGCTGGCGAACTTGTCCTTTCGACACACAGCTGCGCCCCATCAGGATAACCCCCCAGGGCTGCACCTCAGAGAATAGCGATTTCTCGGCCTCGGTCAGGTCCGGCCCAGAAACGCTGAGTATGCAGGCGCGTGGGGCTGTGCTCATCCGTTCACCACAATACAGGCTCGACCCTTGTCTTTCAGCGCGTCACAAAAGGCTGAAGCATCCGCGCGATTGCCAAAGGACCCTACGCGAACACGGTAAAATACCCCCTTCGCTCCAAGGTCAGCGCGTTGAATCTGTTTGCTGGCGCCTGTGAATAAAGCAGATTCAGCGGCTGCAACCTCATCCCAGGCAGCGTCAGCGGCAGACTGGGACCTCAATGCGCCGACTTGAACCAAGAAACTGCCCCCCGGTGTAAAGCGGCCAGCCAGCTGCTTTGGTTCAGTGGCAACACCCGGCGTCGGAGCCTCGGCGATATCTAGCTCACGGGGTTCTGGCGGCACGATGGGCTCCGGCAAGGCTTCAACGCGAACAGTGCCGGCGGGTTCACCTCCCGCTTCGAACGCTTCCAGCTGGCGAATCGCTTCACGCGGAATGCCGGTCACCTCATCGATTTCGACTTCCTGACCAGGCCGCAACTCGATCGGTGGGCCACCCTGGAGGATCTGGTCCAAATCGCCGCGCTCATTGCCGTCCAGCTGATCATAGATACGTCGATCGAGATCCGGCGCGACAATGCCGCCCGGATCGTCTGGGCGACTCTTATACGGCGTCGAATCCGCCATGATAACTGGCAAACCGGCCGGATCTGGGCGAATCCCCTGTTTGTACGTGTTCCAGATGACGGCCGCGAAAATCAACATAACACCCAGCAAAAGCGTGAGGATAAGCGGGCCACGCGCGCTCTCCTCGCTCCCATCAAAGCTGCGATAATCGTCCTCGAACGGGCCGAGATCCTGTTCATATCTTTGTCCGGACTGGCGCATGCATTCCTCTGAATCGTATCATACAATTCGTTAACTCTACGCGCCTCTTTATTAATGAGCTTTAAATCCAGCGTCTTTCAAGAATCGTTTATCCACAGGTTCGATGAAGAACAGCGTCAGACCATGCTGTCGAGATTGAACAGTCTGCGATGCTCTTCGATCGCGTAATTGTCTGTCATGCCTGCGATATAATCACAGACCATACGGGCCCGCCGCGTGCCTGTCACCTGTTCTGCGTCCGCGCGCCAGGGGGGCGGCAGCGTGTTCGGCTCTGAATGAAAGGCCTCGAACAGGTCTTTTAGCATGCGTTTTGCCTGGGACCGCATGCGGTTGACCTTGTAATGCTTGTACATTCGCTCTGACAGAAAAGCCCGTAGAGAACTCTGTTGCTCGTTCAGTTGATCTGAAAACGAGACCAGCGGGACCGGCATTGCCCGCACCTCAACTGCTGTGGCGGGTTGATGTTCGGCCACCCGGCGTTCGGTCTCGACAGTGACATCATTAATCCAGATGCCAATCAGCCGCCGCACGGCTTCGTAAACGACTTTGCGGTCATCAATATGGGGATAGTCGGATCGCACGGTCAGGAATGCTTCACCGACGAGGGGGAGATTTATCATGTCGTCGATCGTAAAGAGGCCGGCCGCAATCCCATCGTCAATATCGTGGTTATTGTAGGCGATATCATCTGCAAGGGCTGCGACTTGCGCCTCCGGCCCGGCAAATTGATCCAGTTCCAACGTCTCCAAGGCATGATAGTCGCGAAACGCTGCGGGAAGTTCCTCTATGGACTGCTCACCGGTCAGCAGTGGCCCATTGTGCTTGACCAGGCCTTCGAGCATTTCCCAGGTGAGGTTTAGGCCGTCAAAACTCGGATAACGCGTCTCTAATTTGGTCACGACCCTCAATGTCTGGGCATTGTGATCGAACCCCTCAAACTCAATCATGCAGTCGTCCAGTTGATCCTCGCCGGCATGACCGAAAGGGGGATGCCCGAGATCGTGGGCGAGCGCGAGGGCTTCTGCCAAGTCTTCGTCCAGCCCCAAAGTGCGCGCGATAGACCTGGCAATCTGGGCAACTTCTAACGAATGCGTCAGCCGTGTTCTGTAATGATCCCCCTCATGGGCAACAAAGACCTGGGTTTTTTGCTTTAGTCGACGGAACGCTGTTGCGTGGATGATTCGGTCGCGATCGCGTTGAAATGGGGTGCGGGTGGCCGAGGGCGGCTCATCATAAAGCCGACCACGGCTCGTTTTCCAGTCGGTCGCAAAGACTGCTCTCTTTTCCATCGACGAATAATTCCCTATTTATAGGTTTATGAGCGATGTGACCCTCACCGAGAGCGCTGCCAAGCGCATTAATGCGATTCTCGCCAAACAAGCCGGCGCGACCATGCTGCGCGTGTCTGTCGATGGTGGCGGCTGTTCCGGCTTCTCCTACAAGTTCGATTTCGAACAAGACGCCAATAGCGACGATCTCATTGTCGAGCGTGACGGAGCGAAGGTCGCCATCGACGAAATGAGCCTTGAATTCCTCCGCGGATCCGAAATCGACTTTGCCACCGAGCTCATCGGCTCTGCATTCAAAATCAACAATCCGAATGCCACGGCCAGCTGCGGCTGCGGTACGAGTTTCTCCGTTTAAGAAAAGCGCCCGACCTGCTGGTGTACAGGCCGGGCGAGTAGACTCACGCCATGAAACGGAGTGGGCGCGAGAGGTAGGGGTCAGTCTTGCGGCCGAAATTCAGCGAACTGAGCGGGGTTTGTCCGCTCCAGATGCCTGATATAGGCGCGTGGTAGTTCAACTTGCTGGACGCGACCGTCAGAGATCACACATTTAGCGATCCCCCATCCGCCATCGAAATTCATCGTATAGCTGAAGATATCCGCGCGATTGCCGATGGTGCGATACCTGGCACGTAGTCGGATCTCTTCGGCAGCGGGTGCGACAGCGTCGATAATTGCGGCGTTACAGAGATCCCGCTGTGTTTCGTAGGGTGTGTCCGCTGTGGCGGTGCCTAGTCCCGCAATTGAGAGCGCAAGGCCGACGGTCAGAGATTTGAGAATAGTCATGGGAGGAAACTCTCCTATCTGGTTGCGAAATCGGGCGGCAAATCGTTTGATCTGCCACGGACATCCGCCGGCTTAATGTCTAAGCCAAAGATAGGTTTTCGCGACTTATTCTTGAAATGCATTGTTTGTATATGTAATATTCCATATATGAATTTAGCTGGCTTGGACCTCAATCTTTTGCTTGTCTTTGACGCGGTCATGCGGACGCGGAATGTCACGCGCGCTGGATTCGAGATCGGTTTGTCACAACCGGCCGTGTCGAAGGCCTTGGGACGTCTTCGGTATCATCTCAAGGATGATTTGTTCGTTCGATCGGTGGAGGGCATGAAGGCGACCCCCCGCGCCCTTGAGTTAGCCGGGCCCATCCGAAATGCACTGCTTGAACTCGAAACAGCCCTCGACCCGACCGAATTCAATCCCGCCACATCAAACCGAACTTTCTCAATCGTCGCGAATGACTATGTGACCGGCGTCCTCATGCCGACGATGATGGATCGGTTCATGAGGGAATCACCGAGGCTGAATTGGCGGTTCTTGCCGACGACGGGCCGCAGCCTGAACATGCTCGACGGGCAGGAGGTCGACTTCGCGATGACTCCGATCGTGATGGCGGACGTGCCGGATCGGTTCGGCTCCTTCGAAATTGTCAGTGAGAGTTTCGCGATCATCATGCGGCGTGGGCACGAGCTTGCAACCGGTGATCTCACGCTGGAGCGCTACGCGTCAGCGTCCCACTTACTGGTTACAATACGAGGGGATGATCGCGGCTATATTGATGATGCCCTGGAATCTCACGGTTTGACACGGCGGGTCGCCATGACAATCAATCACTTTACGGTCGGGCCACCTATCGTCGCCGTTTCCAACATGATCCAAACTGTACCAAAGCGCTTGGCCGAACTCTATGCGCCTGTCCATGACCTTGTCGTCCGCGACTCGCCCCTTCAGGGACCGGACTCGCTGATGCGGTTTTATCTCATCTGGAACAAGAAGCTCGCGACCCACCCGGCCCATGACTGGTTCCGCCGGATCATCAAGGATGCCGCGGCGAGGACAACCGATGGCGACACCTGAGCGTCTCTTCCCTTCCCCTGCGTCCCACCGTTAGAAGACTGATTGTAAAGCATATGGGAGAACACTATGGACGTATCCACCGCCGTCGATCAGCGCATTTCGACCCGCGCCTTTCTCGATAAATCCATATCGAAAGACGAAATATCGGCCTGGCTGACCGATGCCCAACGTTCTCCCTCAGGCGGCAATACGCAGCCCTGGAAGGTCATTGTCGTCGCGGGCGAAGAGCAAAAGGCCATAATCAACTTGGCTCAAACCGTTCTCTCACAGAATCCCATGGGTGAGCCGACCGATCGGCCGATCTATCCAAAGGATCTGTGGGAGCCGCATGAAGCCCGGCGTCGCCGAGTTGGAGAAATGCTTTACGAAACGCTCGGTATCCCGCGCGAGAATAAAGCCGGACGCCTGGCCTGGTTCGCCCGAAACTTCCAGTTCTTCGGCGCGCCGCAGGCCTTCTTCATTGTTCTTGACGAGCGCCAAGGCCACGGCCAATGGGCCCATACAGGCATGTATCTGCAAACGCTTTGCCTTCTCGCCGAAGAGCGCGGATGGGGCACCTGCATGCAGGAATGCTGGGGTATCTTGCGCCCATCGCTCAAAGCGCATTTCGGCCTGCCAGACAGCGAAATGGTCTATTGCGGCGTCTCTTTCGGCTATCCAGACAAGGACGATGTCGTGAATACGCTGCGGGCTGAACGAGCCCCGCTCGATGAAGTGGCCGAATTCCGGGGATTCTAGGAGATAACCGGCTCCCGACCTCGTGAAAACTCGTGTGGGGTATTTGCCGGGGAAGTATGACAGATACGGTGGCGTTATATTGCTATCCGCACAATCCAAGGACAGATCATGCCCCGCTTCGCCACTGCTTCCGCGGCAAATACCCCACACGAGTTTTCACGAGGTCGGGAGCCGGTTATCTCCTAGAATCCCCGGA
>JBCBUY010000082.1:0-14510 GCA_039817885.1 Pseudomonadota bacterium
CAACGCCCTGGCTTTCCAGCGCGGCGATATAAGCTTTCAGGGCCTGATGGTCCTCTTCGGTGACTTCCTGAACGATTACATCACAGAAACGGATGGCATCAATTTCGTTGCCTATGGCGATGTCACTGAAGAGGACCATCAGGCCCTGAAAGCTTATATCGCCGCGCTGGAAAGCCAGGGCGTTGAAGGCCTGTCTGAAGATGAAGCCATGGCCTTCTGGTTCAACCTTTACAACGCAGCCACGATCGACGTGATCCTCGACAATTATCCACTGGAGTCCATTCGCTCACTCGGTGCGCTAAATCGCGGCCCATGGGACCGAAAAATCCTGAATGTAACCGGTGTCGGCGAGATGAGCCTCAACGATGTCGAGCACGGCACGCTTCGCGCAACATGGAATGAGCCGCGCATCCACTATGCGGTGAACTGTGCCTCGTTCGGCTGCCCAAATCTGATGGATCGCCCCTGGGAAGCGGAGACCCTGGAAGCAGACCTCGCAGCGGCTGCAAGCGCCTATGTGAATCACCCCCGCGGGTTCCGCGTCGAAGACGGCAAGGTGACCGCTTCGAAGATCTATAATTGGTACAAGGAAGACTTTGGCGGCGACCAATCGGGCATTCTTGAGCATGCGCGTCAGTATGCCGAAGGTGACCTCGCTGATGACCTGGCGAACGCCACCAAGATCAACAGTTTTGAATACAATTGGAACCTGAACGAAGGCTAAGTCTTCTGCCCGATTCTCCAGGACGGGGCCTGGCAAGTTGCCGGGCCCTTTCTGTTTGCGCTCGGACTAGCGCGCGCTCGCGCAGACCGCTACAAGCGGCTGCATGAAAATCGCCACTTGGAATGTCAACTCCGTCAAAGCCAGGCTCGCCACTGTTTTGGACGTGCTCAGCACCACCGATTGCGATGTTGTGTGTCTTCAGGAACTGAAGTGCGAAACCGACGCATTTCCCTATTTGGAAATTGAGGATGCCGGCTGGACCTGCGCAGTCCATGGGCAGAAGAGCTATAATGGCGTGGCCATTCTCTCAAAGCTCGAACTGGAAGACATTGAGATGGGCCTTCCCGGCGATGATGAGGATGATCAGGCGCGCTATATCGAAGCGACCATATTGTCGGACACGCCGATCCGGGTCGCATCACTTTATCTGCCGAATGGAAATCCCGCTCCTGGCCCAAAATACGACTACAAGCTCGCCTGGATGCAGCGCCTTGCCGCCCGTGCCGCAGACCTCCTCGCTTCAGAAGATGCATTTGTTCTTGCCGGCGACTATAATTGTATTCCGCGCGACATGGATTGCTGGGAGCCGGCGGTCTGGGCTGACGACGCCCTCGCTTTGCCCCAAACGCGCGCCGCCTTCCAGACCTTGAAGAATATCGGTCTCACAGAGGCCTTTGAAGCCCTCGATAATCGCGGCCACCAATATTCGTTTTGGGATTATCAAGGCGGCGCATTTCCAAAAGATCACGGCATCCGCATCGATCACCTGCTCTGCTCCCCACAAGCTGCCGACCGCCTGACCGGTATCGAGATCTTTCGCCGGGCCCGCGAACTCGACAAACCCTCCGACCACGTCCCAGTAATTGGTACGTTTACGGATTAGCTTGTTTGAAGACCGGATCGCGCCGGCGGACTGCCGCCTCGCCGAACTCCCTTGCTCTCAGCGGCGGAGGGACATTAACGAGCGCATTCAAATGCCCTCAACAGGACGATCACACGGTCTGGTTTGCTTACTCACCCCGGTCTTCGACTGGCGTTTCAATCTCCAATATCTGTCCATCCTTGAATCGAAGTTTAATGTCTCCTGTGACGGAGAAGTCATCCAGAGGATCTCCGGCGAGCGCTAGAAAGCTCGCTTCATATCCGTTTTGAAGTCTGCCGATTTTTCTGCCTGGAAAAACCATTCGCGCACAATTTTCAGTCCACATTCTGAGTAATGTCAGATTCGTAACCGCCCCTAGCTGCGCTAAGTAATCAGCTTCGCCACGCGATGTGTCTCGGAAACTGTCGCTTCCGACGACCAGGTTTATGCCTGCCTGTTCTAACCGTTTCAGATTATTTGTTTGCGCTTCGATAATGGCTTCAAATAGCTCCGGATCACGAAATCTATATCGGTTCGCCACGCTGAAAGTCGTCACAATTGCTGCGTCTTTCGAAAGCGCCCATTGAATGCTTTCTTCCGAAACAGTTGCAGTGGAATCATAAGAGGGCAGATGCATAATAATATCAGCGCCTGCCTTGAGAGCGACAAGCATGTCAAAATCGCTTTCGACATGAACCGCGACGCGAAGGTCATGATGATGTGCAAGTTGCACCAGTGCGGGCATCAATGATGGATCAATACCGCGCTGGCCGAAGAATGCAGGGTCGTCTTTTCTAAGATCATACTCTTCGGAAAAATACAGCATCACTTTCAGGAATGCCGGGTTTTCAGCTTTGATAAGTTCGAACTTTGATTTTACGTCAGCGAAGGTTTCGGCTTCGAAGTAACCGACATCTTGCATCGTGTCCTTCGTAAACTCCGGATAGGATCCGAATCGATCCATGAGGGCCTCTCTAAGGCCCCTTGGATGCCCTCCCGGAGCTGTGAGCCCGTTGTTTCCAAATGCAACATCGATCGAGTTCGGCCTGTTTAACTCCTCTTCCGATAAGTCTCGATACAGTTTGAAGGAGCCTGGCATCGCGGCATAAAAAACACCGTCTTTTAGGTATCTTGAGACGATGTCTTCGATGCTTTCAGAACTTGCTCCGAGATTATGATTATGCCCTTCGCAGAAGGGCGGTACGACATATGCTCCAGCAAGATCTATTATCGTTTCGGATTGGATCGACTTCTCGGAGAAAAGCAGCTTTCCATCAACGACATATGCGGTTTTTCGTTCAAATGTTTGGCCGTTAAACCACGCCCCTTGTTCCAAGCGGTAATCTGCGGTCGAAGTTTCTGGACTGCAGCTCGAACAAAGTGCCAATGCAACGAGTGTTTGTCGTATCACGCTTGGTTGCCTTTCGGTTGACTGCAATGATCGTCGCAAGCGGTTTGCGTTCAGGGACCAATATGCAGCGGGCGAAAGGGATCGGACTTTTTTAAGTGAATCGACAATTCTGGCTTGCGAACAGTCAAGCAGCGGAGCGATGATAATGTCCACTACGATCAAATTGGAGCTGTCCACATGAACCAGGGGTCACCAAATCGATCCATTCTGCCGCCTGGCCCTAATAGACTCTCTATGGATGCGCCCTTTAGAAAGTGGATTCAAACTCATCTGGAGTTCGCAGTCATGGCAGCCGCGTTTTTAGCTATGACAATTGCTTATGTGATCGTCTTTCAGGTCGCCCGTGATGAGACGCTTTCGACCTCGTTTGGTGCCGGAATTCGCAACATAATCGCCATCCTACCAATCGCTTTGTTTATACGTTTCTGCATTCGCGGGCCGTTGAGCATTTTATCATGGCCGACAAAATTACTGGCGCATATCGCGCTCGCCTGTTTCGTGTCTCTGGCGTGGTACACATTGGTTCTTTTCTTGCGCCATTGGTCGCTGGATTGGATGCAATCTGGTGTCGCTCTGACACCATTTTCTCAAAAAGCTTCGTTCTGGCACCTCTACCAAGGCCTAGTCGTCTACGGGGCGCTCGTGGCGGCCAATTATGCTTTTCTATTGAGGGCGGAGATAGATGAGGTTCGAGGAAAGATGACCGAACCTGCGCCACGCATGGAAGCTGGTTCAGGCACGATATTCGTTAAATCCGACCATGAATTCATCCGGCTCGAGCACCAAGACCTGGTGCTCATTTCAGCAAATAACGAAACGGTCACCATCCACACGCGACACGGAAAATTCCGTTCAATTAGAAGAATGAAGGACTTGGAAGACCAGCTCGGAAAGTTTGGTTTTATTCGTATCCATCGCTCTCATTTGATCAACCTAGCGATGGTAAGATCAGCGGAGCCAACGGGTGACGGGCGTTTGTCTGTCCACATGCTCAACAACAGATCGCTCATTTCGAGCCGCGCGGGCGCTAAAAGGTTTAAGGAGGCCATTTCAGTTTGAGACGTCTTACGGCAGAACGTAGATGTTGATTAAACGTCCTTTTCTCGCCCGAAGTCGACCTCCAAGCTTTCGTCTCCCAACGATCTAAACCGATCAGACACCCACCGCGCCAAAAGTGGGTGTCATTTTGAGTGTCTGTTTTTGCGCAGAAAGTAGGTTTTCGGCCAAGCACTTCACGTCGAACAGGCAGGGATTGGCCTGCTTTAATCCTCGGTTGCGCACTTCGCGTTAAATGCCGCAAAATCTGCGTTCAGCTGTTGACCGGTCGCCGCCCAGGCCTGTTGACCCCGCTCAAACGCGGCACGCGCGTCATCATAGGCTGCTTTCTTAGCGTCGGCGTCAGCGGCGGACACCGCGAGGTCTGCCCCGAAATTCCGAAGCTCTTCGGCCGCTTCCCAAGCCTCGCCGGCTTCTTCTGCCGCCGCAGCCAGCGCGTCGCGGTGCGCCGTCATCTTATCGAATTCAGCTTTTTTCGGCCCAAAGGTTGCGGCCATTGCCCGGCATTGGCGCACCTCACTTTCGGTCAAGGCAGACGCGGGAGCCGCCACCGGTAACATCAATACTGCGAGCAATAGAAATTTCTTCATGTATTTGTTTTCACACCCGAATTTGGCACAGATATGACAGGAGTATGCTGAGACTTTGCCGCCATAAAGCTGAAGCAAATCTGAACGAAGGCAAGCGCCCCTCGCTCCGCCGCAGTGTCCTTATCGATCACTGCTCCGTGAGCGATTGGCGGATACGGTGTCGATGAGGTGAAACACTGCTGCAAAGTCATCCAATAATTCGCGAATTCGGTTTGGATCATCGAGCCTTTTGAACATGCTGCCCGGCTCGAACAGATCGCCGCCTTCGAGCGCAATGAACATCTCTCCGCCGACAAAGGCGCAGCGCAGTTTGTTGCCGTGGAATGCCTCCTCCAAGTCGACCAGTTTCTGCATGAAATCTGGCGTTAGCAGGAAACGCGCTTCCACCTGATCGGTCGTATAGACTTCGAACGCCTTCTCGAATGTCGGGTCTTCGAGTTTGGCACGTTTCATATCGCCGCCTCCGCCGAAGCGGTTGAATATGCCTGAATCCCGAGCAACTAGGGTCTCGCCATAGAAGGTCTTGTGAAAGTCGAATCGGATGCATTGCCCCTGGAAGACGGTGACCCAGCGCGTGCGCGTCCGGCCATTGCTGTCACGGGTGGTCCGTTTCTCCTCCAAATGAGCCTCGAAGAACTCAAAATCGACCTCGCCGCGCTTTCCGGTCAGTCTGTCTTCAAAGCCTGAGCGATCCCAATTCGGCAAGAGCTTCGCACGACGAAAATCATAGACTGTGCCTTGCTCTCCAGGGTGCTCATCGAAGACAAGCCCAAACTCCTGGGCTACGGGTTGGACGAGAAGCGTCTTGGCCTCCTTGCCAATCTGGCGCAGCGCAGCTGTTCGATAGACTGCCCACCCAGCACCACCGATGATCGCCAGTATGCCAAGCAGCGGCGCATTCGCGACGCCGAACCCGATCGCAGCTCCAAGGATACCGCCGACACCGCCCGACAGCCAACCTGTTCGAGCCTCCTTTGCCGCCGCAACCCGGTCGCGTTCCCGGCTCATCAGTGCAGGGAGAATACTGTCCCTGTAAATCTTGGGAAATGAGGAAAAGTCCGAGGGCAGTCCCGACATGGCATCGAGCACTTTGGCATCTAAGTCTTCCTCGTCTGACACGGTGACCTCCCCTCGGCTATAGGTCAGATATCGGCATAGATGTGACGTTCACCCTTGCAGCCTGGATGGGTCACAGCCCCCTCATGGGCCGGCCCGACCAATTGCGTGAATTTGTGAAGCGCGCCCGACCCATAATGGGTTTCCCGCGGGGTCCATTGGCGGCGGCGATCTTCAAGTTCGTCAGGCGTCAGCTGTACGTCGATTGTGCCCTTTTCCGCATCGATCGTTATGAGATCTCCATCCTCGATCAGCCCGATGGGGCCAGCTTCGGCAGCTTCCGGCCCGACATGGCCGATGCAGAACCCGCGTGTTGCGCCGGAAAATCGGCCGTCCGTAATCAGCGCAACCTTGTCCCCCATGCCCTGGCCATACAGCGCCGCGGTCGTCGACAGCATTTCTCGCATACCGGGTCCGCCCTTCGGCCCCTCATAGCGGATCACCAAAACATCCCCTTCATTATAGTCCCGGGACTCGACAGCTTTGAAGCAGGCTTCTTCTCCGTCAAAAATACGCGCTGGCCCACTGAACTGAAGGGTCTGCAAGCCGGCGACCTTTACAATCGCACCATCTGGGGCAAGCGTTCCCCATAGCCCAACGACACCGCCCGTGGCCGTTATCGGATTGCTGACCGGATAGATCACCTTTTGAGTGCCGTCGAAGGTGACGCTTTCTAGATTATCGCCCATCGATTTGCCGGTGACCGTCAGACAGTCGCCGTGGATGAACCCACCCTCGTGGAGCGTCTTGAGAAGCATGGGCATACCGCCGGCCTCCCCCATATCTTTCGCAACGTAATTTCCTCCCGGCTTTAGATCGGCAATATAAGGCGTCTTCTGGAAGGTCTCCGCAACATGGCGAAGCGTGAACTCAACACCGCACTCATGGGCCATGGCCGGTAAGTGAAGCGCGGCATTGGTGGAGCCGCCAGTCGCGGCAACAACGATCGCCGCATTCTCAAAAGCCTCGCGTGTGCAGATATCCCGTGGGCGGATATTCTGTCTAAGGAGCTCCATTACAGCCTCACCAGAGGCTTTGGCATAGGCATCGCGATCGAGATACGGCGCGGGAAGAGCAGAGGATAGCGGCAGAGCGAGGCCGATGGCTTCGGAGACGCACGCCATGGTATTGGCAGTGAACTGGCCCCCGCAGGCCCCATCTCCAGGACAGGCGATTTTCTCCAACGCCGTCAATTTCTCTTCCGTCATGTCATTCGAGCCGGCCGCGTGAGCCCCGACGGCTTCGAAAACATCGAGAACGGTTACGTCCTTGCCTTCAAACGAACCCGGCATAATCGAGCCGCCGTAAAGGAAGACGCTCGGCACATTCAGGCGCAACATCGCCATCATCATGCCCGGCAAAGATTTGTCGCATCCGGCAATCCCAACAAGCGCATCATAGGCATGGCCGCGCATGGTGAGCTCGACGGAATCGGCAATCACCTCTCGGCTGACGAGGGATGACCGCATCCCCTCATGCCCCATCGCGATCCCATCGGTTACGGTGATCGTGCAAAACTCTCGCGGTGTTCCGTCAGCCGCTTTCACGCCTTCAGATACTGCATGCGCCTGACGCATCAGCGCCGTATTGCACGGTGCGGCTTCGTTCCAGCAGGACGCGACCCCTACAAAAGGCTTCTTAATGTCCTTTGTGGATAGGCCCATGGCATAAAGATATGAGCGGTGCGGTGCTCGCGCCGGGCCCTCGGTGACATGGCGCGACGGTAGCTTAGATTTATCCCAGTCAGTCATGGGGCATTCTGTTACAGGGATTTGGCGACAAATCCAGAGTGCGCACTGGTTGCAACTTGACGCGCCTTGCTTATGCAATACTCTGAATTGCATATATTGATAGCTCGCGGAGGAAGGATATGGGCTTCTGGACGGCTTCAATTGGGGGTGGTTTGCTGGCAGCAGCGCTTGCCGCTTTACCGCAACAAAGCAACACGGATCAAAATCGAGAAGACCCAAAAATCCTCGAAGAGATCGAAACACTCGGCCAACAATTCGAGATCGGTCCACAAACAGGTGAGTTCCTCATTCGACCGGTCATGTTCACAAATGGACGAGGCCGAAACTCGAATGTTCGTCGCGTTGACTTGTTTCTAACACCTGTTGAAGAAGTCGAAAGCGGTGTCGCGGAGCTATACAGTGAACAACAGCGCACACGGTATCAGCTCTCCTTTACAGTTCCCCTCGTGTCTGCCCCCGACAGCCGCTTAAAGCGTTGGAACGGAAACAAAATCGACCTTGGCACGAAGGGCGTCGATCTACCCGGCGGCAGTTATGTCCTGAGTGAGATGCGTTTTTGGGTGAATGATCCGAGGCAGGGAACGACTGCTTTTTTCTTGGATAACGACTTTAATTCCCTCAGACGAGCGCGCTCCTATTGCTTGACAGAGCAAACCCTTATTTTTGACGTTCAAAACGGCAAGCCGAGCTTCTTAGGTGCCTTGGCAATAGCGCCATTTCCCTCAAACCCCGCCCGATGGAGAGGTCATATCCCAGCAATCGGCGTCGACCCAAGAGTGGTACACTACACCGGCTCGGACGCTGATATCGCTGAAAACATAGAAGAAATGAGCTTCGACGTTGTATCTTTGAAAGATGAGCCGGGTATCTGTGCGAATCGCACCTATCAAGCTGCAGCTTTCGCGCCCGATACCGCTCCTTAGTCCTCGGCTCCAAAAATCGCGGTTTCATGCCCATCGGCATCAATCGAACCGCGATACATGCCGGGTGAGTTAAAGGAATAAAACACCTCGCCTGCGCCATCCATCAGCACAACACCGCCATCTCCGCCAAGCTCCGCAACCTGCGCGAGCGCCTCGTCAGCAGCTGTCTCGACATCTTCACCAGCAAGCTCCACCCGTGCGCAGATCGTTTTGGCGACCCCGACGCGAATGAAGTACTCACCGTGCCCGGTGGCTGAGACCGCGCATACGCCGTCCTGTGCGTAAGTTGCCGCACCGATGAGTGGAGAATCGCCAACACGCCCTTCTGCTTTTGCCGTCATGCCGCCGGTTGAGGTTGCGGCGGCGAGATTGCCGTTTTCGTCGATCGCCACGGCACCGACAGTGCCCGCCTTATCGGCACTTGTCCGGGCTTGCGTGTCTAAGACGCGCTGAAGCGCCCGCCGCCGGAACTCCGTATCAAAATAAGTGTTCTCGACCTGCTCAATGCCTTGCGCCGCTGCAAAGTCCTCCGCGCCTTTGCCGGCAAACATGACATGGGGCGAGGCTTCCATAACGGCGCGGGCCGCGAGCACTGGATTTTTCACGGTGCGCATGCTGGCCACCGCGCCAGCATTGCGGGTCTTTCCGTCCATGATGGACGCGTCTAGTTCATGGTCGCCGGCGGCCGTAAACACCGCGCCTTTGCCGGCATTAAAGAGTGGACTGTCTTCCATTGGAATGATTGCCGCCTCGACAGCGTCGAGGGCTGTGCCACCGTTCCGCAAGACCTCGGCTCCGGCCTCCAGCGCCTCTTCCAGTGCAGCGTGAAAGGCGGCCTCCTGCTCATCGGTGAGGTTCTCCTTCAGGATCACGCCTGCACCGCCATGAATGCCGAGCCGCCAGGCCACGGGCTCTGCGCCTCCTTCCTGGGCGTATGCCGAGTATTCGACCGCCGACATACTCGCTAACAGGAGAGTCCCGAACGCAGCACTGCGTAAATTCTTCACAGAAAACACCATCATAAACCTCTCTTGCCGTGCAAATACCGAACGTAATCCGAAGACGCACCCCTTTAAAGCAGACACTCTATCCCACAAATCGGAAGACACCTATCCCCGCCATTACGTGGACATCTATCCCCGGTTCTGCCCGTCTATTGAAGCTGCTCAAGCTGGGTGAATGCGTCGCTTAGCTTGGCGAGCTCTGCGCCTGCATCGGCTTTTCTCTGGTGCTGTTCTTCAACAATTTCTGGCGGGGCATTGGCGAGGAATTTCTCATTGGCAAGTTTCTTCTCAATGCCACCAATATCTTTCTCCAGGCCCGCAATACGCTTTTTCAGCCGGTCGCCCTCGGCCTCCCGGTCGATCAGATCGGCGACCTTCAGAGCCAGTGTCGCTTCACCCAGCACAATGCTGACGGCTCCTTCAGGAACGTCGTCATCGGTATAGATCGGATCCAGCCGCGCCAGGCGCATCAGCACGTCGCGATGGCGTTCAATACGCTTCTTCGTTTCCGTATCGGCGTTTACAATGGCAAGCCCGGGCTTCGCGCCAGCCGGGACATTCAGGATACCGCGCACACCGCGGATCTCAGACACAAAGTCCAGCACCCAACACATCTCTTCGTCAGCATCTGCGTTTTCAAAACCGTTATAGGTCGGCCAGGATTGCATCATGAGAAATCCGTCCCGGGACGGTCCGTCTTCGGAGAGTTTGTCCCAGAGCTCTTCTGTCACGAATGGCATGAAGGGATGTAGAAGCTTCAGAATCTCATCGAGCACCCAGCCGGCGACACGGCGCGTCTCAGCCTTCGGTTCGGCATCATCACCATTCAGTAGTGGCTTGATCAGCTCCAGATACCAGTCGCAGAACACATTCCACGTAAAGCGATAAATCGCGTCGGAGGCTTCGTTGAAGCGATAGCCTTCAATCGCCTTGGCGATGGCGGCTCCCGTCCGCGATACCTCTCCGATAATCCATTGGTTGACCGGTTCTTTGACCCTGGACGGATCAATCGGCCCATCCCAATTCGCGCATTCATTCATCTGGCAGAATTTCGAGGCGTTCCAGAGCTTGGTCGTGAAGTTCCGATAGCCTTCGATACGCTTCGTGGACAGACGGATGTTCCGCCCCTGCGCCGCTTGAGAGGCGAGCGAGAACCGCAACGCATCCGCACCATACTCGTCGATCAGGTCCAGCGGGTCCATGGCGTTGCCCTTGGACTTCGACATCTTCTGGCCCTTCTCATCGAGAACGAGGGCGTGTATATAAACGTCCTTGAACGGAATGTCCTTCATGAACTGAAGGCCCTGCATCATCATGCGGGCGACCCAGAAAAAGATGATGTCGAACGCGGTGACGAGCACCGCGCCAGGATAGAAGGTGTTCAGCTCATCCGTCTCGCCCGGCCAGCCAAGCGTCGAGAAAGGCCAGAGGGCGGAGGAGAACCAAGTGTCGAGGACGTCGGGGTCTTGTGTGATCTGATACTGTCCCTCGCCGACAAGGTCTTGTGCAATGAACTCCCCAACAACAACGGGTTTCGGGGCATAATACTCTTTTGCTTGAGCGAGAGCCCCCTGTTCTGTCATGGCAACGAAAGTGACAAAGCCCGGACCATCTTTTTTGTAACCAGACCAAACCGGGATCCGGTGTCCCCACCAGAGCTGGCGGGAGACGCACCAGGGCTGGATGTCGTCCATCCAATTGTAATAGGTCTTCTCCCAATTCTCCGGCACGAAGCGCGTGCGGCCATCTTTCACCGCAGCGATGGCTTCCTTGGCGAGCTCCTTTGCATTAACGTACCACTGGTCGGTCAGCCACGGCTCTATGACCACGCCGGAGCGATCGCCAAAGGGCTGTTCGATCTTCAGGTTTTCGATCTCGTGCATGAGATCATGCTCTTCGAAATGGGTGACGACCTGTTTGCGGGCCTCAAACCTGTCGAGGCCGCGATAAGTCGCCGGGATCGCCGCAACATCGGCCTCTTCCTTATCTACGATCGCCGCGATGGAGGTCAGGATGTTCATCACCTCCAACCCGCAGCGTTTGCCGACATCGAAGTCATTGAAATCGTGGGCCGGCGTGATCTTCACCGCGCCGGAGCCTTTTTCCGGGTCCGGATACTCATCGGCAACAATCGGAATGCGGCGGTTCACGATCGGCAGGACCACCTCTTTGCCGACAAGATCCTTATATCGCTCATCATCGGGGTGCACGGCAATGCCCGTATCGCCGAGCATCGTTTCTGGGCGGGACGTCGCAACGACGACATAGTCACGCGTCTCGGTGCCCGCAGGCTCGCCCTCTTCATCGAAGACGGGATGCTCATAGGTGACAGGGTTTCCGCTTTCATCGGGGGCCAGCGGATAGCGCAGATGCCAGTAATGGCCCTTCACCTCTTTCGGCTCGACCTCCAGATCGGATATCGCCGTCTGGAAATGCGGGTCCCAGTTTACGAGCCGCTTGTCGCGATAGATCAGTCCGTCATTGTAGAGGTCGACGAAGACCTTTCGGACGGCCGCCTGCATTTGGTCGTCTTCAACGCCGCGCTCGCCCATTGTGAAGCGTTCTCGCGACCAGTCGCAACTGGCACCGAGGCGCTTCAGCTGGCCGACAATCTTGCCGCCTGATTCCTCTTTCCACTGCCAGACGCGGTCAACGAAAGCCTCCCGGCCGAGGGTTGCCCGGCTTTCATTCGATCCAGCTTCTGCTAGCTGGCGCTCAACCACCATCTGCGTGGCAATCCCCGCATGATCGGTCCCCGGCTGCCAGAGCACATTCTTGCCCTGCATCCTCGCAAAACGGATCAGAATATCCTGCAGCGTATTGTTGAGCGCGTGGCCCATGTGAAGCACGCCGGTGACATTTGGCGGCGGGATCACGATCGCATAGGCCTCTGCGCTCGTATCCATTGAGGGCTTGAAGCACCCGGCCTCTTCCCAGCGCTTGTAAATCTGCTCTTCGGCCTCGGCCGCGTTGAAAAACTGATCCAGCATGTCTCACTCAATAAAAGAAGCGCGCCCCTGCGGACGCGCCCCTCATATAACCATTTTTTAGCCATGGCGAGAACTGGATTTGTACCCGCCGGCAGCCAGCGCTTACTGATCAATGAGCGCCTGACGGACACGCGTTGCCACGCGCTGAAGCTCAGCGTCAACTTTCGCGTTGACGATGCCTTCCAGGTTGCTTTCGAGCCATTCGTTGATCATCGGCTCGATCATGCTCCGAACGAAACTCTCCAGGGCGTTTGCAGCACCAGTTTCCATCGCTGCAGATGTCGGAGCTGCAGCTGGAGCAGGTGCAGGTTGCGGTTTGGACACGTTGGCCTCCATTGCAGGTGCGGGCTCAGGTTGAACGTTCGATTGATAGGATGCCGCTCCGGCCTCATCTTCGAACACGTCATCCATAAGATGATCTTCGACAGCGGACGCGGTGGGCTCCTCTGGCACTTCGGGGACAGTGATTTCCACTTCCTCAAAATCAAGGTCATCGCCCAGCAACTCATCAACGCTGAGGAGATGCTCAATACCATCTTCTGCTGGCTCAGGCGTGTTAGGCGGTTCGCCCATCTCGTGCTCGCTCGCCGCGAACTCATCGTCTTGTCCGCCGGATGCCTCGCCAACTGGCTCGCCATCCTCAGAAATAATCCGGCGTATCGACGCCAGAATTTCTTCCATTGTCGGCTCTTTAGCTGCGGGATCGCCCATATCGCACCTTTTGTCTTCAGCGAATCTATTGGTTAACAGATCTAGGCCGAGAGGGTTAACACCTTGTTACAAATGAGGCGCATCAATTAACACCAGACGCTGCGTAAAGTCCCATACGGTCCGGCGTGAGCACCCCCATTGCACGCAGCAATTGGTGCGCGGCGACGTAGGCATCGCGTTCGGCCTGGACAAGCGCAAGCCGGGCTTCAAGCAGGTCCTGTTCCTGGTCGAGCACGTCAAGCGTCGTGCGAATGCCAACGGCCAACTCTTCCTGACCGCCTTCAAATGCTATTTCTGTGGCCACTATCTGCCGCTCGGACGCTTCAATGCCAATGATGGCGGCTTTGTAAGCATACCAGAACTGTGACACTTGGGAGATGATTTGGCGACGCTGGCTTTCGACATTGAGCTGAGCCTGCGCTTTTTCGAGCTTGGCCGATCGCACCTGACTGCGGGCAACACCTCCCTGGTACAGCGGAATGCGCGCTTGTGCGAAGGCCGACACGTTCCGGTCGAGGAAATCAGGGACGGATACAAATTCGGTCGGATCAGGACCAAAAAAGTTCGGAGCGTCAGGCTGGTTTAGCGTGCCGCGAAATGCCGCCGTCGCAACAAGGTTGAGCTCTGGTCTCAGCCGGCTTCTGGCGGTGGTGATTCGTTGCTCCGCCGCCCGTTCGCTGAACTCAGCGGCTAGAATGTCCGGGCTTTGTTCAAGCGCAATTTCGAGGGCCTCTTCAAATGTTCCCGGCAACTCAGAGATCGGCGGCGGTGGTTGAAGGTCAGCTGGCTCACTGCCAACGACGACACGATAGGTCGCTTCGCTGGCTTCGGCTTGTGCTTCGGCTGCCGCGAGACTGGCCTTCGCCCCTTGAAAACGCGCCTCTGCCAGAGCGACATCCGTCCGTGTGATCTCTCCGACGTCGAACCGGTCTCGCGCGGCGCGGGCCTGTTCAGACAGCAGGTTGACGCTGCTCTCCTGAATTTTGACCGCTTCTCGATCTTGAATGACATTTACGTAGGCGGTGATTGTATTCAGCAATGTATCTTGCGTTGCCACGTCCAGCTGCGCGTTGCTGGAGCCTATCCCGGCGCGTGCCTCACGGATGCCGGCATTGATCCGGCCGCCGGCATAGAGGGGTTGAACGGCCTGCAATTGCGTTGTCGCGATCTGCCGTCCGCCCTGGTCAAGAACGATGGCCCGGTTCGTCTGCACTGTCTCCGGACCATAGGATCCAGTGAACTCCACCGTCGGCAGCCGCGCGCCCCGTGCTGACGTCAACTGCTCTTCAGATATCTCAAGCTGCTTTCGCTGGACATCCAGTTGCGGGTTTGTCGCCTCAGCGGCCATCATCGCATCTTGCAGGGGAAACCC
>JBCBUY010000083.1:0-14285 GCA_039817885.1 Pseudomonadota bacterium
CACCGCCCGCCCAAGTTCGCCCGTATCTCTGTCAGCGCACGGACGGCCCGCCCGCCGCTTCCATGACAAAGATCACCGCGAGTATACGCCCCGACCCCAAGGGCGGGGATAGATTTTTTTTGGGGGGGGGCGCACGGACAAACGCTCGAATCCCCTTAACAAAACGCTAATATCACTCCCAAACTTCACCGACTGTCTTAAAGAAGACTTAGCCACTGAATGCTACTTAAGCGCGAAAATTACTACTTCGGGCTGATTTATTATGTGGCACATCTTCCCCCTCGAGAGAGCATTGCGAGCGCTCACGCGCCGATTCCGCCAAATAGCGGCTGAAACTCAGGCCAATATTGCAATAATCACAGCGCTGTCGATCATGCCGATCATGATCCTGATCGGCGGAAGCGTCGACTTCACGCGCGCCGCCCTGCATCGCGCCGAATTGCAGGCCGCCATCGATAGCGCCGTCCTGGCCGCCTCAAATCTTACCAGTAATGATCGGTTCGACGACATTATCGAGGACTATCTCGATGCCAATCTCGCCTCCGCAAAAGGCTTGCCAAAGGACTACCAACTCACCTCCACGACCGAGACCAGCCTCAATTCACGAACCGTCACAGTCGAGGTCGCGATGGACCTGCCGACATATTTCTTGGGCCTCGTGAATCTCGAAACCCTCCCCATCTCAGCGTCAGCAACGGCCACCGAAAGTCGTTTGAATATCGAACTCGCCTTGGTGCTCGACATTTCGTCGTCCATGAATGGGGCGAAGTTTACCAATCTAAAGGATTCCGCCAAAGTCTTTGTCGATCACATGCTATCCGGGGACGCCGCCGACTCTACCTCTTTGAGCATCATCCCTTTTGGCGGCACCGTTAATGTCGGCAGAAACCTCTTCCTCGCCTCCGCCGCAACACCGACCCTCGCGAACACAGATCCTGCTGAAGCCGATTATGATATAGGTACAAATGTTCCGAATGGGCGTTTCCGCTTCACAGACGGTGATTTCTGTTTGGAACATATGTCAGGCGATTTTAACCAGGATCGCATTCCAATCAATTCGCGTGGCCAGGTTCCGCATTTCTGGAGATGGTGGAACTTTCACCCTTGGTGCCCCGGTGAACCAAGCTCAATTCTATTAAACACAAATGACGCGCCAAACCTGAAAAACAAAATCGACGCATTGGTGCTGTCCGATGGAACAGGCATGGATATCGGTGCCATGTGGGGTTTAAAAGCGCTCTCCCCGGACCTGCGTGGAGAGACCGGCGGAGAGTTCGGTGATCGCCCCGCAACCTTCGGCGCGGACGACACAATTAAATTCATGGTCGTGATGACCGACGGTGCCATAACGTCTCAGAACAGACCCGAAGATTACACCCTGTTCAACGTCCATACCAATCGGCCGAACAATCGAACTCCAAATGTCGGCGCGCGAAGCAATCAGGGCAATCGGCGTAATATGCAAACCATCATTCCGCGTGGAAATGCCGGATCAGCGGCCGGGACCAGTAACGCGATTGGCCATTTCAAACAGGTCTGCGATATCGCGCAAGACAATGGCATCGTCATCTATACAATCGGGTTTCGGATCAGTCGAAATTCACTACCGGAACAAATGCTGAAATATTGCGCATCTGATCCAACAAAATACTTCCTGGTCGATGACTTCGATATTCAATCAGCCTTCGATGCGATCGCTGCCTCGGTCAACGCTTTGAGGGTTGTCCAATGATACGCGATCCGTTGACCAAACAAATACCGGCCTGGACCACACCGAAACATCTATGGGCGTCTCACACGCTCAGGCGATGGCGGGCTTCCACGAGCGGCGTTACAGCAATTGAATTTTCGATACTGGCGCCCCTTTTCTTCGCCCTGCTCTTTTCTCTATTCGAGTTGAGCCTGATTTTCCTTCGGGGCGCGAGTCTCGACAATGCCCTATCAGCATCATCGCGCCTTATATATACGGGCCAGGCCCCGACGCAGGACCAACTCGAGCAGGCCATCTGCGATCGTGTATTATTTATGTCCAACTGCAAGGAAAACATCACGGTTGAAATAAGCGTGGTGTCAAATTTCCTGGTACCCCCGGAAAATGATTTGGCCTGCCGCAATAGCGACAATGCAAGTTTTTCCCCGGCTGTACGCTACGACACCGTCGGCAGTGCCCAGATCGCCTTCATGCGAGTATGCCTCTCCACCCCCATCATCGCGCCCGGCATTGGCCTCGGATTGAGTTTGCCCAAAACCGACACGGACAGATTTCAAATCGTGTCGTCAACCGCTTTCTTGAGTGAGCCATTCTGATGACTATTTTGTTTCGCATGAGGGACATTTTAAAGCGTGTGGACGGCGTCGCAGCCATCGAGCTTGCTCTTTGCTTGCCCCTATTCGTCTTATTCTATCTGAGCTCTTTCACCATGGTGGATTATATTCGGAGCATTCGTCAGGTCACCAATTCGATGAACACGATCGCTGAGCTATCGTCGCGCCGTATAGATCTGGACGATACTGAGCGCGACGCCCTTTTTGCCACCGCCGAAGCGCTCTTGGACACATCAGCTGACAGCGTGCAACTCGAGATCTCGATTACAAGCGTCGTGAACGACGCGGACGAGGCCGACGAGAAAGACTATCAGGTCCGTTGGAGCGAAGGCACCTCCAGCTCCGTAACCGTATCAACAGCTGAACTGTCTGGATTCGTCTTGCCCGATCTCGGACGAAATGAAGCGGTCATTCTGGTCGTCGCCGAAGCGCAAATAACACCATCAATTGTCGCCGCAGATTTGCCGAGCACGATCGAAATCAACCGATACGCAGTCCGCAAACCGCGATTTGCATCTGAGGTTCAATATCTCGATTGATCTAACGTCGAGCTAAGGACATCTGCTTTTGGATCCGAAGCTCAAGCGCACCATACATCAACAGATGCCGCCGCGGGCAAAGGGTCGGCGCTCCAGCCCCAGACAAGATCACAAAGACGCGTTCACATGCGAGATGTCGTGATTGGCAGATACGCGATGCACCCCCCATTTCCCGTCCAGCCAGTCAACACCAGGGAGCGGGCAATGAAAAAGATACCAATCGCAAAGACCCTCATCTTGGGAACGATATTCGCTGTCAGCGTGTCCGCATCGTTCAGACATGTGACAGCTCCGGACGGGTTTGAGCCACTGCCAACCATTTCGAGCGGCGCATTTGGCGTTGCCAGCACACAGTCCGGAACAGCAGCACGTCACTAAAGATACCTTTTCCAGCGTATGCGCATCGGATTTCAATCGTGCTATACTATACTCGATAGGCATTTATGCGGCCCATTGAAAAAGTCTGAAGGGGGTGTTCAGCGGCCAGTGTCCTGTCGCGAGAGGACCAAAGGAGGTATCGCTATGAACCGCTCACTTATTGGTGCGATTGCACTTGCCGGATACATACTATCCCCAGTGGCATCAGCCCAAGGCATTGACGGATCCGTCAGGGCACTGGACATCGACACACGATTTGCCAAAACCGTCGATATCAGTGGATTCAACCTAGACACATCGGACGGTGTGGCCCGCGCGCATCGCCGCATCGTCTCGACCGCTTATCAGGTTTGCGCCCCCATTCTATCGACGGTTTCGGCCGACAAAGTCCTGTATCGGTCTTGCATTGCTGAGAGCGTCGACAATGCAATCCTACAGACAAATCAGACCAATCTATTGAGTTTTCACTTTGCGCTGCCCGACAATCTTCGCGCCCATATTTGGAAACCAATACCGGATGGCTGGCAGCCAACAATCGGCTAGCCCCGCAGCGTACGCGATGGGGGTGGCGACGCGGTCGCGTCGAGCTGAATCGTGCCATCGCCTAAAAAGCATGTCTTGGTGAACACGCTGAGATCAATCGGGTTTGGCAAGTGTAGATCGGACACATCGGGCAGGCTCTTCGATGAGAGTTCATAGCGACGATTGACCTGGGAAATCATGATAATGATCGCACCAGACGTTTTGGCGAAAGTCTTGAGCGCGTCCACCTGCGCGCTCAATTCCGGTTTATCCCGTCGCTGATCAAGAATTTGTAGATAGTCAATCACTACCAGAGTACCTGACCGTAATCCTCCATACTGGTTTATGATATAGGACGCAGAGATATCGTCAGATGTGTCGATCACCATACGATCAGAGCCGTCCACCCAATTGATATCCATGTCTTTGAAACGGCTGCGAACACTCACCTCGTTTAGATCGAGCGAAAAGAACAAGCCCTCGCCACCATTCCGAAACGCTTCACCGAGGAGGGATAGCGCCATAGTGGTCTTTCCCTGGTAGGGCCGCGCGGCAAGCAAGACAAAGTCGCCAGGACTAAGCTGGTCCAGGATTTGACCCGTGGTCGAATGGAGCTTGAAGTGCGCAGATAGCTGACTCCAGCTCACAAACCCTTCTGTCTTGGCGATCTGGTTTAGTGCTTCGTAAAGTGGAATGTTTTCTGCGCGGGCCAATATTCGGGCCTGCTTCTTTAAGCGAAAAATAGGGGCAGATAGTCTCATCGAAAAACCTCTTTGTTCGAGCGAATTTCGCAATCCCTCCTAATGCAAATGCTCAAACGCGTGGTTCGCTGAGATCAATCTCTCTACATGTCGAATGCTTTCCCAGTCGGAGGGGGGAGGCGCGAGAACACCTAACATCTATTATATGCGATTCTGCGGTGACGTCACCCTTCCGGCAAATTCTCCGCCACGAAAACGCTTAACCGATCGGCCACCAGACCAATGCCCTCCGCTGTGGGATGCAGTCCGTCGGACAAGAGAAGATCCGCATTGCCGCGTATCTCGGCCAACATGCCCTGCAGATGCGGCACGCCATATTCAGCAGCGAGCGCTGGATAGATCTCTGCGAATGCCGCCGCGCGGGGATCGCTGATGTCATCCGATCGTGCGCCAACACTCACCAGCAAAACAGCCAGCCCATCATTGAGCCCGCGCTCTATGATGGAAGAGAGATTATCGCGGGCCTGGTCAGGGGCCTGGCCCTGCAAATAGTCATTTGCGCCGAGAGCAACAATCAGCATTTGCGCCTCCGCCGATGCAACCGACCAATCGTAGCGCGCAAGACCACCGCCCGTAGTGTCGCCGGAAACACCCGCATTTACAAAGGTCACATCATGACCCGCAGCCCGCAAGCGATCCTCGGTTTGTTCGGGCAAGGCGAACTCGGTCGGAAGGCCGAACCCGGCTGTCAGACTGTCCCCCAACATGACAATCGTGAACGCATCATCCTCTGCAGGTGCATCGGCAACAGGGTCAGCAACCTCCAGCAGCGCAGCAGGTTCGGCGGCCGATCTGGATGCCTCCTCATTGGCCGACCCACATGCCACCAGGGTGAACATTGCGACCAGCATCAGAACTTTTTTCGGCATCGTCCTTGTCCACTTACTGTTGCTCGATAAATGATAGGGAGTCCCGCCCCTCCCGGCAAGCAAACAGAAGAGCGCAAACGCCGCCATGTCCTCCCCTCTCAACATGTCCGATATCGAGCTGACCCTGCCTGCGAGCGGTGGCCCCGTGCATATTTTGCGCGGTGTGGATTTCAGCTGTGAGAACGGCGAGTCCGTCGCCATTGTCGGTCCGTCCGGATCCGGTAAGTCCTCACTCATTTCAGTTGCCGCCGGGCTGGAACAGGCGACCGGTGGCTCTGTAGAATTGCTTGGTGAACCGCTCGCCGGAAAGAGTGAGAACGAATTGGCGCGCCTGCGGCGCGGCCGCGTGAGCCTCGTGTTCCAGTCCTTTCATTTGCTGCCAACCATGACAGCGCTCGATAATGTCCGCGCCGCGCTTGAAATCGCAGGTGTGGAAGATGCCAAACCCCGCGCTGAAGAGGCGCTCGCTTTGGTGGAATTGTCAGATCGGCTGACCCACTATCCCGGCCAGCTCTCAGGGGGCGAACGTCAGCGCGTGGCCGTTGCCCGGGCTCTTGCATCTGACCCTCAACTCGTTTTCGCCGACGAACCAACTGGCAATCTTGATTCAAAGACAGGGGAAGCTGTGGCCGATCTTTTGTTTCAAATTGCGAGCGATCGGGGGGCCACGCTTGTGCTCGTCACCCATGATATGGCCCTTGCCGCCCGCGCCGGGCGCACGGTCACCATGCGCGATGGGCAACTCGCCTCATGACGCTCGCCCTGAGGATCGCTGCGCGAGAACTCGCAGGAGGCGTGTCCGGCTTCCGAATTTATCTCGCCTGTATCGCCCTTGGCGTTTTCGCCATAGCCGCGGCCGGATCTGTAACGGAAGGCTTTAGCCGCGGCCTTGAGGCAGAATCGAAGATCCTTCTCGGTGGCGATGCCGTCTTCACAGCCTCGCAGCGCCGAGCCAAACCGGACGAGCTCGATTGGATCTCTGCCCTCGGTGCCGTCTCCGAAGAGATCGATGTCAACGTGATGGGACAAGCCGGTGAGATCCGCAAACAGGTGGATCTCCGCGCCGTGGACGCGGCCCACCCGCTCCTTGGAATGCCAGAATTATCTGGCGGTGCGAGCACACTCGATGAAGCGCTCGCCTATGAAAACGGACGATGGGGCATCGCGGCCTCGGCATCGCTGTTGGAAGACTTCGGACTCCAGGTGGGTGACGCTCTTCAACTCGGGACGATCAATGCCACGGTGCGGGCCCAGCTCGACAAGGAATCCGACGGCATTGGTGAACCAGGCACATTCGGCCCCCAAGCCACGATACGGATCGGGGCCCTGGAGGAAGCCGGGCGGCTGACCGATGGCCAGCTCTTCCGCTCATCCTATCGGTTGGTTCTCAATGAGGAGATGACAGGCGATGCACTTGAGGACGCCGCAGATGCTGAGTGGGGCAGCGGCGGTCTAAGGTACCGAGGACCAGAAGACGCCATTGACGGCCTGGAACAGCTGCTCGCAACATTGGAGTCATTTCTCTCAGTCATCGGGATCGCCGCGCTTATCGCAGGCGGCGTTGGGATTGCCCAGGCAAGTACAGCCTTCCTTGAAAGCCGCATCCCATCAATCGCAGCCTTCAAAGCTCTTGGTGCGGAGGCCGGCACGCTTCGCCTGGCCTATCTTCTACAGCTTGGCGGCCTCGCTTTATTCGGTGCCCTGATCGGTGTCGCGCTCGGCGCGGCCGCACCGTTTCTACTGGCACTGTTTGTTGGAGATAGAATTCCGCTGCCAACAATCCTGCAAATCTACCCCTTCCCTCTGCTGCGCGCCGTAACGCTTGGACTTCTCGCCGCCGCGATCTTCGCCTTGCCGCCCATAGGGCGAGCCAGAGCAACCCGCCCGGCTGCCTTGTTTCGGAGCCTCGGTGCAGAAGACCGCTCTCAAACACCCTGGCCAGAGCGCATCTGGTCCGCCATCGCCGCGATTGCATTGGTCAGCCTCGCAGTGGTCACAAGCGGTGAACCCATCGTCACAGTGTCCCTTCTCATTGGGGCCAGCATTGCCTGGGGCGTTCTGCTCGGCATGGCAGAGTTGATCCGTATCCTGGCAAGGCGAAGCGCGGGCACTGCGACCGGCTTTGGTCGGCTGGCGCTCGCCAATCTTGGCGGCCCTGGCTCCCTTGCCCCAACAATTGCCCCCGCCCTTGGTCTGGGACTCGCGCTTCTTGTCTTTGTCGCCACCATTCAAGCCAATATCTTGCGCCAGGTCAGTGAGACCGCCTCGGCGAATCTGCCCTCCCTCGTCTTCAGCCAAATCCCGAATGTGAAGGCTGAGGCCTTTGATGATGTGCTGGCGGATCAGGGCATCGCAACAGATGACCCGGACATCTTCCAGCGCACCCCTCTCGTTCTCGGCCGTATCATCTCTTTGAAAGGCGAACCCCTTGATCCTGAAAAGATCGCCCGGTCGGAACGCTGGGTGATCGATGGAGAAACGGCGATGCCCTATATCGGGCGGGCACCTCCTGAACTGGAACTGGCTGAAGGAGACTGGTGGCCGCAAGACTATTCCGGGCCTCTTCTCACCTCCGTTGAAACAGATGTCGCTCGCGGGTTAAACATTGGCATCGGCGACACGGTTGGTTTCCGTGTCTTCGGTCGCGAGGTCACCGCAACCGTCGCATCGCTTCGCGTGGTCGATTGGGGAGGCTTCGGACCCAACTCGGCCTTTTTGATGTCACCGGGAACACTGGAAGCTGCCCAGCCCGTGAACTTCGCCATTCTCCGCGCAAGCGCAGACAAGGAACAGTCGATCATTGATGCCTTGTCGCTGGACTTTCCAGAAGTCGTGGTTTTCCAGACCCGCGAAGCTCTGGCTGCGGCATCGCGGATTTTGGGCAATATCGCAATTGCCATCAATGCAGCGGCCGGCATTGTCTTAGTAGCGGGCTTGATGGTTCTCGTCGGTGCCTTCGCCGCCATGGCCAGAAAACGGCGCGCAGAGTCTGCTCTTCTAAAGACATTCGGCGCAAGCCGTGATGCCATCCTTGGGCTTTACGCGACAGAGTTTGCACTCGCCGGCGCAGTGGCAGCGCTCTTCGGCACGATCATGGGGGTTGGGGCCGCATGGCCGGTTGTCACGCAGCAATTCGAAGCGGAATGGACGATGCCCTGGCTGACGGTGACAGCGGTATCTGGATTTGCCATCCTCGCCGCGGCGATTGGCGGATTTGTCGTCGGGGTCGCGACCCTCTCCCATCCTCCAGCGCGAGTTCTGAGATCGGGCTAGGCGTTAGGCCCGCTTCACCAATCTAAGGCGTGACGACGAACCGCTGGCCTCGCTATGGAACCGAAAGCATCCCTTACCGGCAGCTTTGGCATCATAAAGCGCGCGGTCGGCCTGCTTCATAAGCTCTTCTGCCTTTGGCCGAGGGTCACCGGCAAGCGACACCCCAGCAGACGCACCCACCCCGAGGCTCTGCCCATTGATCCGATAAGGCGTGCTCAAGGCATCGATCAGACGCTCGGCAACGGTGGACACGGCATCAACCGTTCGAATGTCTTCAGCAACGAAGACAAACTCGTCTCCCCCTAACCGCGCTGCCCAGTCAGTCGACCGGGTACATTGGCGGATACGATCCGCCACCGCTTGCAGCAACAAATCTCCGACATCGTGGCCGTGGGTATCGTTCACGGTTTTGAAGCCGTCGAGATCAATGGCGATGATGGCAAATGAAACGAACTCGTCTGACATCAACAGCCCATTCATTTTCGCTTCAAATGCGCGGCGGTTGGCAAGGCCAGTCAGCGGATCATGCTCGGCCAGGAACTTTAGCTCATCCTGAGCCGCAACGCGGCGCGTGACATCCGTGCCAAGGCCGAAATAACCAATGACATTGCCATCCTCATCGTGCCGCGGCGTGCCGCTGAGAGACAGGATATGAATCTGGCCGTCCTGAGCCGTAAACCGCGAATGAATGTCTGAATACGGCTCACCATTTGTGAGCGCCGCGAGCATCTTGGTCATTTCCTGCGGCTGAAGGGCAACCGTCTTCAGATAGTGCTGACCGATAATGTCAGAGAGATCCGGTACAAGCTTGCCCATCAAGCGTCCGCCGGCCCCCATAATGAGCCCGCCTTGATCTGTCTGCCAGTAGAGGTCGGCCGCTTGGGTCATGGCATCGAGCGAGAGATCCACCTCGCCATGCGCCTCTTCAGCTGCGCGGTGCACCCCAGAGGCTTGCCGGCGAAGCATCATCCAAGCCGCAGCCCCAATGAGTGCCAATATGAGCAGTTCAATCTGAAGCAATATACCAGTCATCATGGCAAGACCTTGCCATAAGAAGGTTTATTTTCTACTTATGGTAGAATTTTATCCATGGGAGTTTAGTTCACCGATGTGTAACGTGCACCCGTGTCGCCGAAATAGCTTGCCCAAAAGGTTTTCACCTCGGACATGGGCAGATCATACTGCTGGCGCGGAACAATGCGGGCGACGACCTCAACGCCGCGCATTCCGGGAATTTGTTCAGCGAGGCGTGTCTCGCCAAACCCTTCATAGTCAGCACCAGACCGATAGAAACTGAATTGATCGGAGTGTTGCATAAGATCGGATACAATTACGAACCGCCGGTTCTTCTGAGCGGATTGAAAATCGGCCCGATCGGCAATGGCAAAAATGGCCTCTGACAGGGGCGAGCTTGGTTGGTTCTTATCGGTCAACGTCGCTTCAACGCTGTCCTTCAGCGGTTCATAGAAATATTCCCGCCACGTATCATCGATCATACGCGGATTCTGAAGGATAGGATTGGCGTCATCCACACTTCCGGGCGAACACTTGGTATAGATCGCAACCGGATCATAGGGACTCTTCGAATTCGGAGTGACAACTGTCAGGCGGCCATATTTGGGCAAACGACGCGCCTCAGCGTCCATAAATTCGCGAACCCATCCAAAATCATTCGGGTTGAACGGGTCCGATTGGTCGATAAGCAGAACAGTATGCGCAGGGTCACGTCGGTCCAGACGGCAGGCCGTGTCCTCCGCAAGGGCAGGAGGCGCATTGAACGCAATAAATGCGAATAGCCCGAACACCGTAATCAGCATTCCGGCAATCATGGCACGCCAGAAATTGGCATCCCTGTCTCGAGCTCTCGCCATGTCTATCCTCCCTCACTCGTCCTTTCAGGCGCTTTTTGCCTGTTCCGGCGCTTTTGCGCTTCGACGTTCCTTACGTATGTTCTGTATGTGCTCACCAACCCGCTGCTCGATGGAGGAGAGGCCTTTTTGGACGCCCTGAATATGGGTCTCCAACCATTTGCGCGTTAGGGTCAGCGCCGTGATGTTCTGCTCGATGGTCTTGATCGCGACGGCAGCAAGCTCGCGCTCTTTCTCATATTCGAACGTCGGCAAGTTCGGCGTCACGATCTCGTCGAAATAGGCCGGGCATGACGCCTGCTCGCCGAGTTTATCGCGCAGACCATTGCGCTCGCGGCGGTGAGCTTGGCGGTATGCGATTTTCAAACCGCGTTCCTGATCCGCGCACCGAGATGCAATGGCAAGCGCCTGCTCCCGGCGGGTCTCTAGCTCGGTCATCGCCTTTTCGATTTCACGCTTGGCGGCAACATGGCGCGACTGTTGGGTATCGAACCAGGCACGGCACTGGGTGAAATAGTTCGAAAGATCGTCGCGCAGCTCGTTACGTACAGCCTGGCGTCGCTCATAGGCCTTGCGTTCCTTTCGCCAGACCCGGCCATAACCCGGATATTTGTCGGAGATACGATCATATCCCTCATAAATCCCGATCCCGAAGACGGCGAGGCCAATGAAGAGAAGCCCATAAGCCACCAGGGATTCCAGACCGAAAATATTCGGGAACATCGACCGGATCACTTCGCCCGGCGGGATGCTGAACATGGAAAAACCAGCTAGCGATCCGGATGTCTGGGCGACCAATAGAGCTTCTTCGACCGCATCGCGAAAATGAGCGACAAAGAAATTCACAAAGAGCCCCATAAGTATGAACAGACCAGCCACGACACCACCGAGAATTTTCATCGGTTGCTCATGGTGATTGAGGTTTCGGAGGCCGAAAAAGCCAGCCGACACACCACAAGCCACATTTACCGCGCTCACACCGAAGGCGATCAACATGCCGCCGAGAAGACCCGAGCTTTGCGCGTCTTTGAAAAGCAGGGCGTTAAAGCAGCCTTCGACGATCAAAACAAACAGGAGAATCGCGAGGGTCTGCTCGACATTCTTCTTTATATCGGGCGTGCGCTCGCCGATCCGCCCCTTATGCTTTTCACGGAAAGCGTCGAGTTCCACGATTGACGATTCGTGGGTGTTCTTGGCTTCCTTCATGTCATCCGTTTCGAAGTGCCGAAGCTCGGACTCTTCCGATTTGATGGCTTCCTCGAGCTGGTCGGGCTCGATATCTGCGGGCGTCATCTCGAGAACAAAGTTCCGGACATTCCCGCCAGTCGTTTTGAACCAGGTCTCGACACCGCGGCGGATATCATCTGCCTCTTCGGTAAAAAGCTGTTCCCGTTCAGACCATTGGTCACGCGTCGTGGCTTCGGAAACCGGGATACCGTCACGAGCGTCAGCCTTTGCCTGCTTTCGGGTCATCATCCGACTAAAGCTGAGATTGCCGTTGGCCTTCTCCCCCTTCAGCCCATGCTCGGCTAACGACGTTTTCGAACGAAACGCCCTGATGTCCGATGTGTATCCCATGTCCAGCGCCCAGCGCGGCGATTTGCGAGCCATATGCAGCCTACCCTTAACAACCAACCCGGATTCATTAACCAAGGCCCTATAAAGGCCGAAAATTGATTTAAATTTTTGCTAATTTTATGAGGCGGAAAATCGGCAAACTGGATTGCTTTTTCGTAAGCTTGCTAATTTCGCCGGTTTAAGCCGCCCAGACCGCTTTCAGAAACAAGACATTACGCAGAATTATTGATAAGGAGGGCCATGTCCGCAGATACAGCATCAATTGCCGCTCCACCGCGACAAGTCCGAAATCTGCGGACCCTTCTTTCCTCTCTGAAGACCTGCACCGATGGAGAGACGGTGACAGTCGACGATTTGCTGAACGCTGTCGGGCGGCGCGCCTTTGGCCCGCTTTTGCTGTTGCTCGGCTTCGTTTCGATCAGCCCTCTTACGGTGGTGCCCGGCACGACCTGGCTTGTGGCGCTCGTCACCCTCCTGATCGCAGGACAAGTCGTTCTGGGGTTCAAGCGCCCCTGGCTGCCCCAAAAGGCATTAAGTGTGGAGTTTCCGCGGGCAGCCCTCGTCGGCGGCGTCGATTCCATGCAGAAAACAGCCTATGTGATCGACCAACTCTTGGAACCGCGCTTCACATTCCTGACAAACCCGCCCTTTATTCAACTCATCGCGCTGATCGCGATTGCAGCCGCCCTCATCACATTCCCACTCGGACTGGTGCCTTTCGGGCCGGTTCTGCCTGGCCTGGCGGTGATGTTCATTGGCCTTGGATTGACCTCCCGGGATGGCGTTATGGTGATACTGGCGGGTGGGGCACTTATCGGATCGATCATCATCGTTATGAAAGTGCTGGAACGACTGTTCTGAGCGCAAACCCTTGAAGCCACCCCGTTTTCAACCGACATAAGTCCTATGACGGATCTCTACCACAACCGCGTTCTGGAACTCGCCGCCAATATTCCGAACCTCGCCCCCCTGCCCGATGCAGAAGCGCGTGTGGAGAAGGTCTCGCGAGTCTGCGGTTCCACAGTTGAGGTTTCATTGAACCTCAATCAGGCAGGCACCCATATCGACACCATCAGCGTCAATCCGAAAGCCTGCGCCCTTGGCCAGGCCGCAACGGCAATCCTGTCGGAACACGCGCCAGGTGCCTCGATTGATGACATCGTCGCGGCTCGTGACGCATTACGCGCCATGCTGAAAGAGGGTGCGGAACCGCCAAGCGGCCGCTTCTGGGAACTGCGGCACCTAAAGGGCGTTGCTGACTATCCGCCGCGCCATACGTCAACCCTACTCGCCTTCGAAGCGGCGGTTGCGGCCATCAATGAGGCTTTGACCGCCCGCCAAACAGAGCTCGCAGAATAAGCCCGGCCCCGATCACTGGAATCATAAGCTCCGCTGCGAGACGCTGCAGGGGCGCGTTCGCAAACTTCCTAAAGTAACGCGCGAACCCGGAGGCTTTGTGCCGTTCAACCACCAGGCTCGACGCATCCGATGTCGATCCGTAATGCAGCGCACCTGCCGAGGGCTGATAAACAACCGCCCCCCCCGCCTCGCGAACGCGCCGGCACAAATCGATGTCTTCAACGTGAAGGAAATAGCCCTCATCAAAGCCGTCAAGACTGGCAAACCCGTCCCGGTCAATCAGAAAGAACGCGCCGGAAATTACATCAACCGGTGTCGGCCCAGAAGGCTGCGGGTCCAGCGGCATATTGATTCCCGAACCGCCGGCGATTTTGGACAGCGCCCGAGATAAAGTCAGCTCACGGCGCATCGGTCCACGCTGGTTCGTCCCGGTCTGATCGAAAATCCGTCCACCAATGATTACGGGAGACGACCGTCCCTCTGTAACATCGAGCAGCGCATCAATCGCATCATGGCGAATGACACAGTCGGGATTCAGAACGAGCAAATAGTCATACCGCGCCGCGCCCGCTCCGAGATTAACAGCTCGGCCAAATCCAAGATTAGCATCCGGTGTGATCAACATCACTTTGTTGCCCGCTTCGGCGAAGGCCTTGAGCCATGCCCGCATCTCAGGCGGATTGCCATTGTCGACAATCACCAACTCGCTGACAGAGTTGGTGGCGACAACCGCATGAAGGCATTCCTTCAATCGCGGACCGGTATGGTAGGAGACAATGATCGCAGATACAGACATCAGGCCGTCGATTGACC
>JBCBUY010000084.1:0-14214 GCA_039817885.1 Pseudomonadota bacterium
GGGGTGAGGAGTGGATCTCAATCGGATTCGCCAGATAAACCTGCTGCTGACGCTTAGCGGAGCGTTGGTCTTTGCAGGACTCTGGGCTTACGTCCGGTTTGCGCCTGAGGATTTCGATCAAAGGACTCGGGACTTCGCGATTTCAAAGATCGAAAACAAAGTTGATGAAGGCATTTCTGACATCGCGCAATCAGAGACAGTGGATCGGGTTTCCGAGTTAGCTGGGCGGTTCTCCGATAGTCTCCAGGCGAAGGTGGATGAGTATCGATTCAGTCTTGATCAGGGGATCGACGTTGTTATCGCGGATATTCTCGCTGCCGCGTGTCGACTGGACTGCGAGCGGCGAGAACAAGCTCGCCAAGCCGTTGAAGCCACCTTTGAATCTGCAATCGCGCGTTACGGATTTGCCATAGAGCGCGTCGAGTCTTTAGTCGTCGGCGAATACGACGACGTAATGAATGAGCTCCGTTTCGATTTGGGCATATTTTCTGGAAGCAACGCTATCGCATTACTTTTTGCACTCCTGCTATCGATCTTCCGGGGGCGGGCAGCCAAGCACCTTTTGCCCATCGCGTTGACGCTGACTGGCGGAACATTGCTCATGATCTACTGGTATGTTTTCGGGCAGGATTGGGTCATGACGATCATCTTTAGTGACTATTGGGGATGGGCCTATTCTTGGTTTTTGGCGATCTTGTGCGCTCTGATGATCGACATAGCTGCCAACAGGGCCCGTATTACAAGCTTCCTCTTCAATGGTATCGGCAATGCTTTCGGTTCGGGGTTCAGCTTTGCGCCTTGCTAACGTCCCCTCCACCGCCGACAGCGGTCTTAGGCCGGATTCTTGGCTCCGACGACTGCTTTGGGGCACGCGCGGGGAGACCTGAGGGGTTATGACTTCAACGAACATTCGGCAGCGACAATCTGGCCGCTTCCAAAGTGTCTCCGGCTCGACGCTCACGGTGCATGAGTTCATTATCGATCAAGCCAGTATCAGGCGTCCAATATAGTCTTTGATGTTTCAATGTCGCGAGTTCGCACAGCAGATTGCCCAATCGTTGAATACCTTCGGCGGGTGTGCGGATGCAAAAATCTGTCAATTGCGGATCTTCAAGACATTTCTCTCGGTCAACTTTTGCATTGTTCTTGAAACGTAGCTGAAGAAGACACTTTTCTGTACTGTTGAGCGCTTCAGCCCTCAGCCGAAGGTGCCAGCCGAAGCGATCTTCCGGATACTCCGACCCGCCCTGATACAAGTGTCCTGCATTTTCGTGGCTGGGGAAATCACTCAAAGCACTTCCAAGATTGTGTAGGATTTTAGTATTTGAGTAGAACTCCAGCGATCCTTGGGCCATCCCGTTGCTGGCAATGATTACGAGGTTAAGCTGATGCGGCTCCTCATAGAGGTGCCGGGTGATCTGTATAAAATTGTTCAAAGGACAGGCGACTATCTGTGGTCACGGGCTAAGAAGAGGAACCGATATCATTGATTTGGTCTAATGTCCCCTCCACCGCCGGGAGCGGACCACCAAACTGGCTGGGCAAGGAGTAAGCAATTGGCTTCATCAACAGAAATTCCCACGTTTCCGCTGAAATTGTCTCGGCAAGAGCGCAAGGATCAGAAGGAGCGAACCAAGGCTTTTGAGAAGGAACTGAGAGCTTTGGCTAAGGGGACGGGTTGGCGTTCAGCACAGGGCACGCTGTTTCGAGCGCAGGGAGATTGGTTTGTCAGCAACCTGCCGACCTTAGCTTTTCAGCGAGGGGTTGTTGTTCGTTGGACTCATAAACCGATGAAGATTGATCCGTTATTTTGGAGCATATTCGGTTTGGACGAAAATAATAAGATGCCGCTTTCTTTTAGGGATCAGGGCGCATGGACAATTCGTCCTGCAACACAGCAGTTTTACTTGTCAGAAGACGTCACCGATCCACTGAAGCTTGCGGAAGACACATTGGCCTACTCAAACGAACGACTGGCCGAAGTGGAGATGCTGACAATCGAAAATTTGCTGTCGGAGTATGAACCATTTTCCTCAAACAAAGGCATGCGACGTACGATCGCCGTGTGCTTGCTATTGCTTGTTGGCCGCGAGAATGAAGCTCTGGAGCTCTGTGGCGATGGCAACGACAGCGGGAGCGTTTTTGACAGGGACTCGGGTGGTTTCGCTCACGATAACATTACTTTCTTTGATGCAGCTCGACAGTGGATAATTGCAAATCGAGTCGCAACATAATTTCAAGATGTTCCCTCCACCGCCGACAGCTGCCACAAGTAGGCCGATCTCAACGCGTCTCGCTTCAGCCCGTGTAAAGCTTCGGCGGCCTGTCACCCAAAGAAAAACCCAACGCAACTCCGCCAGACACCCACCGCGCCAAAAGTGGGTGTCTGGAGGTGGGTGTTTAGAGGGGGATAGATCGGGGACAGAGGCTCCCCTGACAGGCGAGTTCCGTCGGATGCCGGAGCCGATGGGAAGTCCTCTCGGAGGTCCATCTATCCCCGCAAAAAATGTCCCGGAGCCGCGCCGTGCGTCTCCGGGACTCTGGGAGTGAGAAGGGGGGTGGTTAGCTGCTGACAGACACAAAGGTCAGGTTCAGGCCCTGGGAGAGCGAGGCCGACAACGTCATCTCCATATCGCCGGTCTTCACCGACAGGCCTCCGTTAAAACAGGCGGCCATGGCGACAGCGAGCACAGCGCTGACAGTGGCGGCTCCGAGGAGCCAGTCGTTTCGGTTTGTCCCCCGCGTCGTCATTGGAATGATCCTTCTTGATGGAATAAGGTTTGGGTCTTGCTGAATATCAAAGGGTTGGGCGAATGAGTGTCTTAAGGGGATGACGGTCATGTCGGCCTCTCGAGCCTAGGGTTGGTGGCTAGTTACGACCTTCCAGATCCCGGAATTCTTTGCGTAAACGCCATTCGTCTGAAGTGACTTTGCGCTCCATGCGCTGCAGGCGATCTTCCAGGTCCATAAAGGTATATTTCAGGTTCCCGAAGGTGACGCTTGGGCGGTCAGACACACCGCGCCAAAAGGCATCTTCATCGGGGCTAAGCGAGCGCGAACCAAGGGGCTTGCGAGGGGTCAGCATCCAGATCACAAGGTAGACTGGAAGCAGAAAGCCGGTGCTGAACAGCATGATGACGGCCAGGATACGGACCAGGATGGGTTCCCAGCCAAACCTCTCGGCCAGGCCGCCGCAGACACCGGCGATGACTTTGTCCTGCCGCGACCGGTAGAACCGCTTCGGGTTCGGCGATGAGTTATAGTCATATGCGCGGGACATTTATTTAGTCTCTCCTGTAATCTGTATCGCGGGGCGAATAGGGGTCGCGGGGCTTATCGGTGTCGGCGTCAATCAAGGCTTCCAGGGCCTCGATCCGGCGCTCCATGCGTTTGGCGGAATGCCAAAGGTCTTCCATCATGCGTTCATCATCGGGCTGCAGCGTCTTCTGCTTGTTCCAGATGGTGATGTAGTGAAACACCATCCAGGGCAGGAAAACGAAGAGCGATAGGATCGCAATCAGTGGAATGAGGAACTCTTCAGCCATTATTCAGCCTGCGCTTTCTTTTTCTCTTCCAGGTGCATGCCGATCAGGCCAGGCACGGTGATGGTTCCCATAATGCCAATGGTGACAAGTAGCGAGGTCAACATGTCCTAGCCCTCCGATGTCTTGGATTTAGTCGTAGATTTGGCCGTGGACTTGGATCGTGCGGCCTTTAGAGCTTCAAGCTCTTTCTCGATGCTTTCATTGCGCTCCAGGGCAGCAAACTCGGCTTCAAGGCTCGGCTCGCGGCTTTTGATCGTGTCGGCATAGGCCTCCAACTCATCGACTTTCCGCTCAACGCTTGCATAGCGGGCGAGGGCATCGTCGACGCGGCCATCATAGGTTTGTGACCGGACGCGGATGCGTTGCTCAGCCGCATCCCGGCGCATCATCAGTGCACGGTGCTTGGCTTTCGCCTCATCGAGCTTCTCTTGGAGTTTTCCAAGATCTTCCTGGCGGCGTTCGAAGGCCTCCTCGGCAGCCTCGACGGCGGCAGCGCGGCGTTCGATTTCGGACTCCGCTTTCTGTTTGGCGAGCAGTGCGCCGCGGGCAAGGTCTTCCCGGCCCTTGTCGATCGCAAGCTCGGCTTTGCCAGCCCACTCGTCACGAACGCGGGTATAGTGGGCGACTTCGCGCTCCATCTCTTTTTTGTCGGCCATCGCACGGGCCGCGGCGGTACGCACTTCGACGAGCGTGTCCTCCATTTCCTGAATCATCAGACGCGCGATTTTTTCTGGGTTCTCAGCGGAATCCAACATCGCATTGATGTTCGAGTTAACGATGTCTCCAAAGCGGGAAAAAAGTCCCATAGGTTTTTCCTTTCAATCAGTTTTTGGGGTCTGAGGGCTTGGTCTAAAAGAAGATTCCGGCGACGATCATGCCTGCGATAAAGAAGGCCCAGCTTTCTCCGGGGCGACGTGACAGCCAGCGTCCGAAGCGTTTGAAGCCATCCTCAGCGCGGTCGTAGCGGTCGCTGCGGGTCTCATAGTCCATTGGTTTTGCTCCTCAGTTTGATGCGGCCCCCGCCGCTGATGCCCTTCCTGTATTTCAAGGACCGTGCCAGTTTTGTGGTAAGGAATTAGATGATTGATTTTATTGAGATAAATAGACGGCAGCAGAATCAGTTTAGCCTAAAAACGTAAAATTGACGAATTATGCTTATTGAAATTGACGATATTTATAGCTAAATTGACGCTATGCTAGCGCGCGAAACCACACAGCTTGTTGGAGAATCCCCAGCCTGGTTGGCAGCGATGGAGCATGCCAGCCGGGTCGCCTCATTGGATCGCCCCATACTTGTCATTGGGGAACGGGGTACCGGTAAGGAGCTTGTCGGCGAGCGTCTGCACTTTCTGTCGCGGCGGTGGGAAGGCCCCTTTGTGAAGGTCAATTGCGCAGCCCTGTCCGAGGAGTTGCTCGACTCCGAGCTCTTCGGCCATGAACGCGGAGCGTTTACCGGCGCGACGGAACGCCGAGCAGGCCGGTTTGAACTCGCCAATGGTGGGACCATCTTCCTCGACGAGATTGCGACCGCTTCATCAAGGGTCCAGGAGAAACTGCTCCGCATTATCGAATATGGCGAGTATCAGCGCCTCGGCGGCGAAAAAGTGCTAACGACCAATGTGCGCGTGGTTGCTGCGACCAATATTGATCTTCCGGCGGCGGTTGATCGCGGAGACTTCCGGGCCGATCTTCTTGATCGCCTTGCCTTTGATGTCATCACCCTTCCACCCCTGCGCGCGCGCGGTCAGGATGCATCGCTGCTCGCTGATTTTTTCGCCAGCCGGATGGCCCGCGAAATGGGGGAGAGCTTCCCGGGCTTTGCGCCGTCCGCCGTGGCCGCCATCGATGCTGGCGAATGGCCGGGTAATGTGCGCGAGCTGCGAAACTTCGCCGAGCGTCTGACCCATCGGTCGCTAACCGAGGCACCAGGTGAGCCTATTCGATTTGAGCCGGACTCGCTGGATCCATTTGCCTCGCCATGGCGACCACGGGGGTCCAAACAGGCCAAAGACATAACGCCCGCCGCGCCTCTCCTGGAATTGACCACGCCGACGACACCTAATCTGGATCAGCCCTTTGATGCACAGGTCAATCGCTTCGAGATGGAGCTTATCGATGCCGCCCTCGAAGCGACGGCGGGCCACCAAGGGCAGGCAGCCAAGCGCCTAGGTCTGACCTACCATCAGTTCCGCGGACTGCTGCGCAAACACGGGTATGGAAAAATGCCTGGACGGACGAGGGGGGCCGACTCGGCCGATGTGGTGGGCGGCTAATCACCTTTTTGACCCTACCCAAATTTAACGCTTGCAACGATTGGTAAGGCGCGTAAAAGCGCGGCGTTTTCAGGCGCAATTGCGTGGGCACACAGGTGGCAGAATGTCAGCGCTTCGTCCCGTCTTCTCATTGATCGCAGCAGTTTGGTTCCTTCAGCTCTCTGGAGGCCTGCTGGGGGTCGTAACGCCGCTTGGCTTGGTGGAAATGGACGTCGGTACGTTTGGCGTTGGCGTGATTGCCGGGCTCTACGCGGCAGGCTTTATGGCCGGAGCATACGTCTCTCCCAGCATTATCGGCACACTTGGGAACATCCGCATATTCGCCGCGGCTGCCGCCTTGTCCGCAATCGGCGCGCTCATCCAGGGATTGTGGTTATCTGAATATGCCTGGGCGTTCATTCGGTTTGTTCAGGGGGCGACATTTGCCGCCATGTTTGCGTCCGCTGAGGCGTGGCTCGGGCGGGCTGCGCCCGTTGAAAGCCGCGGTAGCGTGCTCGGGACGTACAATGTCGCGGCGAAAGCTGCGCTTCTGATCGCGCCTGTTGTCTTTGTCGGCACAAGCGCACTGCAACCGCAGAACTATATATGGTCGGGCCTGTTTCTGGCAGCTGCGCTGGTGCCCATCTGCATCACCAAACAGCAGGAACCTCTAAAGGTCCCTGTCTCTCGATTGCCAATTGTTCGAATGATACGCACGAGCCCATCAGCCGTCTTTGGTGTCTTTGTGGCGGGTGTCGTAAACATGGGTGTATTATCGCTCCTGCCAATTTATGCCGCCGGAATTTCCACTGGCGACACCGTTGCTGCTGCGGCTTTGGCTTATGCAGCAGCCAATGCCGGTGGACTGATCAGTCAATGGCCGGCGGGGCGGATTTCGGACAAATATGAACGGCGTTTTGTCATCGCAGCAATGGCAGCTTCTGCTGGACTGGCTTCTCTAGTGCTGGCCGTTTTTGGATCCGTGCTGAATTTGGAAATGACAATGCTCGTGTTTTTTCTCTGGGGCGCGGGCTCGCTGTCTTTTTATGGCGTATGTATTGCCCATGGCGTGGACCGTGTAAGCGAAACTGATGTGACGGCTTTCATGTCGACACTGTTGCTCGTCTGGGCGGCTGGATCGGTGCTGGGACCGGTGGTCGCCGGCGCAGCGATGCGCTCAGAGCTCGGCCCCTCCGGATTGTTTGCTATGGCAGCCGTAGGCCTCTTCGCCCTGACAACGGCCATGACGATCCGACGTATCGGCACAGATCCCGTTCCCGATGCTGATCAAACAGACTGGCAACCTGTATTACCAGCCGGCCTTCCAGGGGGAGAGCTGGATCCGCGAACCTAACAGGTCCGCGATATTTTTGCATCCAAACCTGGTTCGAGCGCATCTCACTTCAGATCGCGTTTGGAGGATGCCCATGATTGATTTGCGCTTACCAGCATGTGGGGCGGCGTTGCTTGTCCTGCTTGCCTCGCCCATTGCAGCAGACACATCTGAATCGGAGAACTGGGAAGGCGCGGCCCGCATCGCCGACCGCGTCCCAATATCTCTGGAAGAGCATAAAGTTGCCGGCGTGGGCATCGCTGTCATCGAAGGCGCCGAAATTGTCTGGACCGGCTATTTCGGAGAACAGGGCCCAAATGTCTCAGTCAACGACAAAACCGTCTTCAATACGGCGTCGGTTGCGAAAACACTCACTGCTGAAACATTGATCGCGCTGGCGTCAAAGGACCTGATCGATCTTGACGAGCCGATCCACAACTTCGTGCAAAACCGAGATCTCGAAACCGACGAGCGCTTTAAGCAACTGACCAGCCGCCTGAACATGTCCCATAGAGCTGGTCTCTTGAATTGGCCCCATGTCTATGATGACGGCGTCGCTGCGTTTGTCGCCGAACCGGGTGAGGGGTTTTACTATTCGGGGATGGGGGTAGAGATGGCCGCCGAATACGCCGAAACGAAGCTGAACACGGACTTCGAAAAATTGGCCTTTGAGCATGTGCTCGCGCCGGCTGGCATCACCGACATGTCTATGGGACGACGAAAACCCTGGATGCGGGGCAGACTGGCGGTCCCAATGGATCGCGACGGGCGATACACGGAGGGAACGGGCATTGGTAGGTGGCTTTCCTTCAGGTCGAGAGCGTCCGAGTGGAATGCTGCCGACGATCTAATGACAACGGTCGACGCCTATGCCGAGCTTATTGTCTCACTGATGTCGGAAGCGAGTATGACGGGATCGGTCCAGACCATGCGGACTGAGATAGCCACCTCGCTCGCCGGCCATGAAGGATGGGGGTGCACCCTGGAACAACCCTATCGGTGCGCGGCGGAATACGGGCATTCAGTCGGATGGATGGTGTACAAGTACAACGACCACACCGTTATCAAACATGGTGGAAACGACGCGGGAGAGAATGCCCTCGTGCTCTATTCACCAGAAACACAGAATGGGGCAGTCATTCTTGCGAACGGGGGTAACGGTGTTTTCGTAACCACCGAAATTCTGGGGCTTATCGGTCATGAACCGGATATCGCGGCATACTACCGCGCGCTCGTCGCGAAGTTCTTCGATGTCAGCCTACCGCTGCCACCGAACGAAGACGTATCCAGATAAGCGCTAGGAACAGGCTGTGGAGGGTAGCTCGGTGGCTGACAACTCCACAGCCCGTGATTTCGTTCGCCTTAAGCGGCTTCGATTTGGTCGACAGCCACTTTACCTTTCCGCTGATCCATAGCGGTCGTGAAGTTGACTTTTTGTCCGTCGCTTAGGGTGCGCATGCCACACCGCTCTAACGCTGTGACGTGAACAAAAACATCAGCGCCGCCATCATCGGGGGCGATAAATCCGAAGCCTTTTTGTTCGTTGAAGAATTTAACGGTTCCTGGGGTCATAAGATAACTCCTATTATTGACCTGGCCCAGAATTGAGCCGGAGGGATCGAGTCTTTCAGTAGGAGTCGTCTTAGTCGCATCTACGGTATTTTGTGGGGCCGTAGTTAGGGCCTTACTATCCAGCAAAAGGTCGAGGGCATGGCATCTTACACAATCCAAGCGGATGCAAGTGATATATACTGACGAAATGGCAATTTATGAGTTGCAATCATTTTATGGGGCCATGGATCATAGAGGGTGAAAGATCGGCAATCTGGGTCACACCCATGAGTGCCATTGCGCGCTTCAGCTCTGTTTCCAGGATCTCGATAGAGCGAGCGACCCCGGCTTCGCCGCCCGCGCCGAGCCCATATAACCAGGCGCGACCAATCGCGACGCCGGTCGCGCCCCGCGCCAAAGCCTTGATAATGTGCGCACCTCGTCGGATCCCGCCATCGACAATGATATCCGCCCGGCCGTTCACGGCCGCAGCGATGTCAGGAATAAGGTCAATCGTAGGGACAGATGTATCGAGCTGCCGTCCTCCATGATTTGAGATCCAAACCGCGTCGGCACCAATCTCTACACATCTTGCGGCGTCCGTCGGGTTCGAAATGCCCTTAATGGCAAATCCGTCTCCCCAAACATCTTTCATCCAAGCGGCATCGTCCCAAGTCACCGACGGAGAGAACTGGCTGTTGATATAGCCGATAATATCGGTGTCACCGGCCTTGATGTCCGTGAAATTTGCGACCTCGATCTTTGATGAGGTGATGAAATCTGTCAGCCAAGCTGGGCGAGCGAGCACTTGTCTGGCAAGGCTTGGCGACACTTTTGGTGGAATGCTGAAATGGTTGCGGGGATCGCGCTCGCGGTTTCCGGCCACCGGCACATCAACCGTCAGGATGCATCCGGTGAACCCAGCTGCTTTGGCGCGCTTGAGGAAGTCTTCAACAATTTTACGATCACGCCAGACATAGACCTGTACCCATTTCGGACCTTCTGTCATTTTCGCTATGTCTTCCAGCGTTTGCGACGCAATTGTCGAGCAAGCGTAAATGATCCCGGCTGCACCAGCTGCCTTTGCCGTCGCCAGTTCCCCCCGTTTCGGATGGAACAGTCTGTTCGACGCAGTCGGCGAGATAAAAAAGGGCAGGCGGCTTTTCGCGCCCATCACGTCAATCGTGGTATCAATCTTTTCGATGTCCACCAGAGAGTTCCAAGTGAGCTCATAATCGTCATAGCGACTCACCGACCGTTTGAGTGTCACCTCGTCATCCGCACCGCCATCGATATAGTCGAACACCATGCGTGGTAGCCGACGCTGAGCCAACAATCGCAGATCGGCAATATTGAGGGCATCTTTCAATTTTTTCATGAAGTTACAAAAGCGGCGATCGTCGCCCGACACAAGTCCGGGCCGATCGATTTGTTGCGGCAGAGCAACACCGGTCGGGGGTGACACGGAAGCTTTGAAAAAGCGTCACGGAAGAGTCACGGGTACTGCCTAGGCGGGGGCCAACCCAAAAATAGAGGCCTCCCATGAACAAGCTAAATCTCCTCTTCGCCGCCAGTGGCTTGGCCCTTGCCGCCAATGCCCAAGCCCAGATTGACGCGCCGGCTGATGAAGACGCAGAACTGGTCCAGAACACAATCACTGTAACCGCCCAATTTCGGGAGCAGGATGCCCTCGATGTGCCGATTGCGATTACGGCATATGATGGAGAGTTCCTTGAAGGTATCGGTGTCGATGAGTTCGATGAACTATCGGCCTTCACGCCGGGATTCGTCGTCCAGGAACAATCTGTCAATAATCCCGGCTTTGTGCTTCGAGGCATCACATCCGATGACGGTGCGTCGAATATTGAGCCCCGGGTGTCGATCTTCCAGAACGGCGTATCATTTTCGCGCTCGCGCGGCTCGATTGTACAGCTCTTCGATATTGAGCGCGTTGAGGTTCTGAAGGGCCCCCAGGGGACACTGTTTGGCCGGTCGGCCCAGATTGGGGCCGTGCAAGTCATCACCAACAAGCCAACTTATGACTTTGAATGGGGCGTGACCGCCGAGGGTGGCAACTTTGAAGCTGTCGGAGCCGAAGGCTATATCAACATTCCAATCATTAGAGACAAGCTCGCATTTCGCGGCGCGGTTTCATACGACTTCCGAGATGGCTTTGTTGAAAATACCGAGGGAGGCGATGCACTGCAGGGCACCAACACATTGGCCTTCCGCGGCAGCCTCCGCTACGAACCCACAACCAATCTCACCCTCGATCTCATCGCCAGCTATTCAGAAGATTCTCCTCCCGGAACGAGCTTTGCATCAGGTGTGATCCCGACCTCCACAGGTGTCTTCAATTTGAATGAGATCGCATCGCTCAATACATTTGGAGGGTTCCTCGACAACGCGCCCCTCGGCATCGATCGAGACATCTTCGATGTGACCGGCATCGCGAACTGGAGGATTAACGAGGTCTTCAGCAACACAACAACCATCGCCTATCGAGAGTTTGATAGCCTGGAAGTCTTTGATCCCGACGGGACGGCCTTCAATATCTTCATTTTCGCCGAAGACGCCGAAGGCGAACAGTTCAGTGCAGACACACGGTTCAGCTATGATGCCGGCGGACGACTGCGGGGCTTCTTTGGCGGTGGCATATTCATCGAGGAGGGAAGTCAGTCGGTTCCATTAGGCCTTGAGCTGGGGGCAGTTGGCGCTCTTTTCGCTGCAGGGTTCCCGCAACCGACAGCAGTTGTGGACGGCCAAGCAGAAATTGGAAACCAAGACTTTGCTAATGCCTTTTTGACCGGCGACCCAGATGTGTTGAACGCTGTTCTTGCGGGCGCGGGCATTCCGACGGGTCTTTTCCAGGAAGAGACCTTTACGAACTTTGCCGATAATTTCTCTTGGGATCTTTTTGCCGAAGCGGAATTTGATTTGCTGCCCCAGCTGACCTTGACCCTGGGTGGACGCTACACACGTGATGACAAGGAAACACTTTTTGAATCGGCGATTACACAGCTGAACCCACTCACCCCAGTCGTCTTCGGCACCCCCTTCGCATTGGTCGGCAACACCAATGGACAGATCTCGTCAGACGATTTCGACATTGATAACACGTTTGATGGTTTCTCCTGGCGCGCGGTTTTGAGATACCAGGTCACAGAAAACCTGAACGCGTACTTCAACTATTCCCGTGGTCGTCGCCCTGAGGTCATTGAAGACGATTTCGCCAACCTGCCGACGGGCGATGTGGACCCGGGTTTCGAACTTATCCCGGAAGAGACCGTGGACAGTTTCGAGTTTGGTGCGAAAGGCAGCTTCTTCGATAACCGCCTAATTCTCGATGGCGCGGTCTACTTTTATGATTATCAGAACTTCCAGACCGGCATTGTGATCGATGCAGGTCCCGGCCAGCCACCCATTTTTGATACGGTGAATGCTGGGGCTGCCGATGCGGTTGGGGTCGAGCTCGGCCTTTTCGCAGACGTTCACGAGCAGCTCGATATCTTTGCCACCTATGGCTATAACCGGGCGCGCTTTGATGAGTTTGATAGCGACGGAAACCCCCAGGACTTCGGCGGCAACCAATTTCGGCTCGCGCCGGATCACTCATTCTCTGTTGGCTTCACGGTCGAGCAGCCTCTACCGCACGCTGTTGCTTACCTGACACCGACATATACATGGAAGTCCGACGTCTTCTTCACCGATGAGAACGATCCGGCCTTTGATGTCGTCGACGCAACGGGAGCCTTGGTGGTGAGTGTGCCGGGCATTTCTCAAGATTCTTTCGGCTTGTTGAATTTCCGCGGTGGATTTCGGCTCGGTGAGCAGGAGAACATCAATGTGTTCTTCTATGTTGAGAACGCGCTCGAAGAAGAATTTGTGATCGATGGCGGCAATACGGGTGGGGCGTTCGGAATTCCGACCTTCATCGCCGGGAAGCCACGTTTCTTTGGCGGTGGCATCAGCCTGCAATTTTGATAATCATCGGGGTAGGGGGAGTGCGAGAACGGGCTCCCCCTATCATTGACCCTCGATGCGCATTCCGGCATTAGGGGCCATGTCAGATACATATCGAACTTCCGAACAAATCATCGATGCCCTGGAGCATCTTTACGCAGAGACGGTTGACGCTCTAACCGAGGCGCTCAAGCGGTTCCTGAAGGATGGCACCCCGCCCGATGGAGAAGCGCGCGCTGGCGGAGCCTTCTGCTATCCGGAGCTTGTCATAAAGTATGATCCGGACGGCCCGCCGCCACCAATCAGCAGATCTTGGGGCAAACTTTCCGAAGCTGGAACATATGTTTCTACGATAACGCGGCCCGATTTTTTTCGCGCTTATTTGAAGGAGCAGTTGGACCTTCTTCTAAGTGATTATCCCGTGGAGGTTGATGTCAGACGATCATCTTCCGAAATGCCCTACAATTATGTCTGGGACCCTCAAAAGGCAGCCGGTCTAGAAGATATTGCGCCGGCTGAGCTCGCGCGATGGTTCCCCATTGCGCAGCTCTCGGAAGTCGGCGACGAGGTTGCCGATGGCCAATTATTCGATCCCGGCGATGAGAGACCATTGGCACTCTTTGATGCCCAGAGGGTCGATTTGTCGTTGAAGCGCATTCAGCATTACACAGGTACGCCCGCTGATCACGTCCAACCATATCTTCTGTTTACGAACTATCACCGCTATGTAGATGCCTTCGCTGACTGGGCCATAGAACAGATCAATGGAGACAGTCCGTATGATCGCTTGTCGGGCACCGGCGATGTGTTGATAGACGCAAAGACCAAGGATCCGCGGGCGAAAATCGAACAGGCACCATGGCGTCGCTTTCAAATGCCATCTTACCATCTCATGCGAAGCGATGGGGCTCCCGGGATTTCCCTGGTGAACATCGGTGTCGGCCCTTCAAATGCCAAGAATATAACCGATCATTTGGCTGTATTGCGTCCGCAGTGCTGGCTGATGGTTGGGCATTGTGGCGGTCTACGCCATTCCCAGGCGATTGGCGATTATGTGCTCGCTCATGCGTACTTGCGAGATGATCACGTGCTCGATTCTGTTTTGGCTCCGGATATTCCCGTGCCGCCAATAGCGGAAGTTCAAGTTGCGCTTCAGGCGTCGGCAGCGAGGATTACCGGCGAGTCGGGGGAAGCGCTAAAGAGGAGGCTCCGTACAGGGACTGTCGCAACGACCGATGATCGGAATTGGGAACTTCGGTTCTCCGAAAGCGCGCGGCGATTTAACCGTTCAAGGGCGATCGCGATAGACATGGAGAGCGCGACAATTGCCGCGAACGGGTTCCGGTTGAGGGTCCCCTATGGTGTTCTATTATGTGTGTCGGACAAACCTCTTCACGGAGAGATTAAACTTCCGGGCGCAGCCAATCGATTCTATGAGCGGGCAATCGGTGAGCACATCCGCATAGGGATAGAAACCCTGGAAAGATTGGCCGATGGTGGCGGCGCGGCGCTACACTCTCGGAAACTACGGGCATTCGACGAACCCCCTTTTCGGTAAAGCCCGGCAGTT
>JBCBUY010000085.1:0-14178 GCA_039817885.1 Pseudomonadota bacterium
CAGCGGACCTTCCAGCGCTGTGCCGCGAGGCAGACATATTGGTGCCGGCGGTCGGCCGACCAAAAATGGTCAAAGGGGATTGGGTGAAACCCGGCTCATGCCTGATCGATGTCGGCATCAACCGGATTGATGCGCCTGAAAAGGGGGCGGGGAAAACCCGCCTTGTGGGAGATGCCGATTTCGATGCGTGCGCTGAAGTTGCCGGACATATAACACCCGTGCCCGGCGGCGTCGGTCCGATGACAATTGCCTGCCTCCTGCGCAACACGGCACTTGCGGCATGTGCGCGGCGCGGCTGGCAACCTCCTGCCGGCCTCTGACCACGAACCAGTCTCACCCCCGCCACGTTTGGCGGCGATGAGATGGCCAGACAACCGGAAGGGGACTCATTTTGAAAACCACCGAAATCTGGTCGCGGCGCACCATCCTCTCTGGTCTCGCTGCCTGTTCCATGTTGCCAGCGTGTGTGCACGTCAGATCCACCAATCCAGAGTTTTCGCTGCTGGAGGGCGACTACGAGGGACGTCTTGGTATAGCTGCCATGGATCTCACATCGGGCCGCACGCTTGCCCATCGCGCAGACGAGCGCTTCGCGTTCTGCTCCTCGTTCAAATGGCTGCTTGGCGCGCTTATTCTCGCGCGGGTTGACGCTGACGAAGAGGATCTTGGACGCCTGCTTCGGATCGCGCCCGACGATCTCGTCTTCTACTCGCCGGTCACGGAACCTCGTCTCGGCGAGTCCATGTCGATCGGTGAACTGTGCAAGGCGACCATAACGACAAGTGACAATACGGCGGCGAACCTTCTGATCACAGAACTCGGTGGCCCATCAGGCTTCACCGCCGCGCTTCGCAGCTTTGGTGACGCGGTAACGCGCCTTGATCGTTACGAAACAGAGCTCAATGAAAATGCACCAGGTGATCCGCGGGATACGACGACGCCCAATGCAATGCTTGGCTTGATGAGGCAATTCCTGTTCGGTGAAGCGCTCTCTGTGCCAAGCCAAACCCTGCTCCGACAGTGGATGATCGATGCCAGAACAGGACGACAGCGTCTGCGGGCTGGCCTCCCGCAGGACTGGATCGCCGGAGACAAGACCGGCACCAGCATCAATGATCAGAGCAATGATGTTGCCTTTGCAATTCCCCCTACAGGGGCGGAGATCGGGCCTGTCCTCATTGTGTCCTTCGCAAATGTGCCGAATCCCTTGGAGCAAGCCACAAACGCCGTCCATGCAAGCGTTGCGCGCGCTGTGATGGAAGGGTTTGGTATATGAGCGTCCCGCCGACCCCGCCAGACACGCCGCTATTCCATCGATTGTGGGCAGAGCAGGGTGGTCTTTGCGCGATCTGCAACAGGGCCATGCCACGCCATCGCTTCGAGGTGGCGCATGCAACGATTTGGAAGAAACAGCGCCCGAGCTTTGATCATATTGTACCGCGGGGCGCTGGCGGATCAGATGCTGAGTCCAATATCAGGCTCGCCCATGCGATCTGCAACAAGCGCCGAGGTCGGAAACGAGACCCAGCAATCTGATGTCGTCTATGGGGTCGCAATATAGGCGCACGACAAGCGCGAAAATGGTCTCTCCGCGCAAGACACCCACCGCGCCAAAAGTGGGTGTCTCGGTGAGTGTCTGATCCAGCGCCGCTGGGGCTCCTTTCTTGCCAGAAATAGGAGGGGATAGATTCCCATCTATCCACGCCGAATTATGTTCGAATTCGGCCAGAATTCCTTAGAAAGTCACCTCTCTGCCCTGTTCGTGGCGCCGCGAATGGCGTTAATCTTCCTTTAAGAACAAGATTCGAGGGACGCCATGATTGATCTGCGCGCTTGGACCAAAGCTCTAGGCTTGGCCGCAATACTTACCCTGGCGGCGTGCGGTGGCCAGGACAATCCAGATACGGACGATTTGCGCGAAGGGGAAGTTGTCCCTCGGAGCCGGGCGGAGCAACAGGCTGCTGAGCGCAGAGAGCAACAACGGCAACGCGCGATCGAAGAGGCCGAAGCGGATTTCACCTATTTCAGATATGGCATTGATGTCTCCGGAGATCGGCCGGAAGCGTGCTTCGTTTTCTCCGCACCCCTTGATTCAGATACGGATTATGCGTCCTTCATTGAGTTTCGCCCCGCCATTCGTCCAGTCCTGACCGTTGAAGGGCGGGAACTTTGCGTCACCGGTCTCGGATTTGGAGAAGAGCGGATAGCGGTGCTCCGATCTGGATTGCCGTCCGCCGACGGCCGCGTCCTTGAGCGGGAAGAAGAAGTTCCCGTCAGCTTCGAGGATCGCCCGGCTTTTGTCGGCTTTAAAGGGTCAGGTGTTATCTTGCCGCGGATCGATGCCGACGGCTTGCCGGTCGAAACAGTCAATGTCGATCAGGTGCGATTGACGGTCTCTCGCGTCAACGATCGAGCGCTTGCCTTCAAGTCCATCAGCCAGGGCGAAACAACCGCCCAGGGCCGGTACTCCTATCTGTACGGTCGCGACAATCCGACCGATGTCGCAACCGAGCTGTGGGCCGGAACAATGGATGTGGACCGCGTCCAGAACGCGCCAGTAACAACCATATTTCCTATCTCGGACGTAATCGGCGAATTGCAACCCGGCGCTTATTTCGTTCGTATTGAAGACGCGCGGGATCTGCCAAATGGGTCGGGGCCGGCTGCGTCCGCGGTCCGTTGGATCGTCCTGACCGATCTAGCTTTGACCGTTTATGAAGGCGGACACGGCCTCGATATCACCTTGAGAAGTTTGGAGACCGGCCAGCCGGTCCCAGCGTCAACAGTTCAGCTTATCGCGCGTAACAATGATATTCTCGCCGAAAATCTGACAAGCGCCGAGGGACGTGTCCAGTTCGATGCACCCTTGCTCGCAGGAACCGGTAGCGCCAGCCCGCGCCTTGTTATGGCTTACGGGGAAGCTGGCGATATCGCCGTGATCGATCTCGATCGTGCATCGGTGGATCTGGCCTCAGACGAGGTTGGTGGCCGCACGACACGCGGGCCCATAGACGGCTTCGTATATACGGATCGGGGCATCTTCCGCCCGGGTGAAACCGTAAATCTTGCAGCGCTGATGCGCGACAGAGCAGGCATAGCTTTGTCTGATCGCCCCGGCGCGTTGGTCATCCGCCGACCTAACGGTCTGGAGGCAGAGCGGATCCGTTTTAACGACACAAATGCTGGAGGATTGGTCCAGGCCTACGATCTTCCAAAGGACGCCGCTCGTGGGAGCTGGCAAGCCATATTGGAGATCGATGGCGTGGGAGAGGTCGGACGGGTCGGTTTCAGAGTGGAAGATTTTGTTCCGCAGAGAATTGCCGTGGACCTCGACGTCGACACCGATACGCCGATCCAAGCGGGTGATGTGCGCGAAATGACCGCCAATACACGGTTTCTCTATGGCGCGCCGGGCGCGGGTTTGACCGTTGAGACGCAGGCCCGCCTTGAGGTGGATCCCAGTCCATTTGAGGCCTTTGAAGGGTTTAAGTTCGGTGTCTTTGATGAGACCTTCCGGGAACAGATCATTGAATTGCCAAATCAGGTGTCCGATGGCGCGGGCGATGCTTTGCTCCGCATCGCTCCCGGCAATCGTAGTGCATCGAGTTCCAGGCCGCTACGCCTGAACACGATTGTGACGGCCTTCGAGCCCGGCGGTCGGCCTGTTTCGGAAAGCGTGCGGATCCCTTATCGACCAAGCTATCTTTATCTCGGGCTCAAGTCCGATGGCGGGCGATTGGCGGAGAACAGCGAAGCGAGCTTTGAGGTGGCTGCGGTGTCAAACACCGGCGAAGCTGTGGCTGCCGAAATTGAATGGAAGCTGCTGTCGATCGATTATCATTATGATTGGTATCGCGATGGAGGAACCTGGCGCTGGCGTCGGTCCCGCACCGTGTCGACCATAAATGAAGGACGACTCCAAACGGAGGCTGGCACCGCGGCACAGCTAGATATCGGTACCATCGAGTGGGGCAATCACCAGCTAATCCTCTCAAGTGGTGACGCGAAGGCCTCCACGGAGTTCTGGGTCGGGTGGGGCGGAACAGTGTCCTCAGACGGGGTTGAGGCACCGGATAGGGTGACGGTGAGGACCCCGACAGAGCCTGTCAGTATTGGAGAAGATGTACAGATTGCTGTGCAGTCTCCCTATGATGGTCTGGCTCAAATCGTTGTCGCGACCGACAAGGTCCTTTCGGTGCAGAACCGCGAAGTATCGGCCGAAGGCACGCGCATCTCTCTTCCTGTTACCGAGGAATGGGGTGAAGGGGCCTATGTCATGGTCACCGTTTATACACCGCGAAATCCGGCTCTTCAGGTGAAACCCCGCCGCGCTGTAGGTGTTGCCCATGTCCCTGTAGATGTATCTGGCCGGACATTTGATCTCACTATTAATGCGCCAGACATTATTCGGCCGCGTGGCAAGCAACGCATCGATATCGATATTGAAGGTGGACCGCGGGAGCCGGTGTTTCTCACCCTCGCCGCAGTTGATGAAGGCATTCTCCGCCTGACGAAGTTTTCAAGTCCTGACGCCGCGTCCCACTTCTTCGGAAAGAAAGCACTGGGTGTCGCCTTGCACGATGATTATGGGCGGCTGCTTGATCCCAATCTTGGACTGCCAGCAGACATCCGCACCGGTGGTGATCAATTGGGGGGCGAGGGGCTATCGGTTGTTCCGACCAAATCGGTGGCACTCTTTTCGGGGCTTGTTCCGGTCGGGCGCTCCGGCCGAGCCAGGGTAGAACTCGACATTCCCGACTTCAATGGCGAGCTTCGCTTAATGGCGGTGGCTTGGTCCGCCAGCGGGGTAGGGTCTGCCTCGCGTGCCATGACCGTTCGTGACGAGGTGCCAGCGGAATTGATACTACCGCGCTTTCTGGCACCCGGCGACAAAGCCATCGCAACGGCTACGGTCGATAATGTCGAGGGTGAAACCGGCATGTATTCAGCGTCGCTGACCAGTGGCGGCTTAATCAGTATCGGGACAGATAAGGCAGAGTTTGATTTACCGCTTGGGCAACGCGCTGACCAGCGCATGAATATTGAGGCCACACGAACTGGTGTCTCCGATCTGACGCTAACGGTTGATGGGCCAGGCGATTTCAGCGTTTCAAGATCTTATCCCATCGAGACACGGTCAGCGTTCCTGCCGGTCACACGCGTGAGTCGCGAATTGATGCAACCGGGAGAAACCTGGGTGACCAGCAGCACGGTATTCGATGGCTTGATGGATGGGTCCACAGCGATGACGGTAAGCTTCTCTAGCCTACCGGTTGATGCCGCCGCATTGTATGCCTCCCTTGCACGCTATCCCTATGGCTGTACCGAACAGACGGTCAGCCGGGCCATGCCGCTCCTCTATTCTGAGCAGCTTGTTGCGTTGGGGACGGGCGAACGCAACGAAGGCGGAGCAAGAACTCTTGTTCAGGAGGCTGTGTCTCGCATCTTGAACCGCCAAAGTGCGGATGGTGCTTTCGGCCTTTGGCGCGAGGGAGATCGCTACGCCTCGCCATGGCTGGGTGCCTATACGGCGGACTTCCTATATCGCGCAAAACAAGCAGGGTATGCTGTGCCGGATGAGGCGATGGATCGGGCTTATCAGTCCCTGCTCAACGTCGCGCAAGGTGACGCATGGCGTATCTATGGCTACGATACCAACCGGTGGGAAAGCCAGTGGCACAACGATACACAGGCGCGGCTCATGCAGCGCGCTTCCGCCTACGCACTCTATGTCCTCGCAAAGGCAGGCAAAGCGGACATTTCGCGCCTCCGCTATTTAAATGATCGAGGCATCGAGACCGTGGATAGTCCGCTTGCCCGCGCCCACATTGCAGCCGCTCTGGCATTGATGGGAGATCGGGCCCGAGCGGTCAGCGCGTTCGAGAGAGCCGAGGAAGCGATCGGTTACGAGAATTCCGGAGACTATTATCAGACCCCCCAGCGCGACATCGCCGGCATGCTCGCACTCGCAGCCGAAGCAGGCCTGCCGGATGCGATGACAGGCCTTGCTTCACGCATTGCCGAGGATACTCCGGATCCGGAGCGTCTCACAACACAGGAGAAGGCGTTCCTGCTCCTCGCGGTCAACGAACTCGTTGGGGACGAGGGGGGCGTGCAAGTCTCTGTGGATGGACTTGGTCGTGGCAACAATAATGATGAGCGGTATCTGCTAAGTGCACCCCAAGTCGCCGAGGGCATCGAGTTTACCCTCGGAGGGGACAAGCCAATTTACCGCACGGTGATGGCGAGCGGCACGCCCTCCGAAGCGCCACCTGCCGTCAGCAACAGCCTGAGCGTAAGGAAAAGATACTTCACGCCACAGGGGACCCCTCAGTCCCTCACCAGTCTCGATCAGGGGGACCAAATCGTTACGGTGATCACGATAACGCCCCGCGAACGGCGCACCAATCCTTTGATCGTCGCAGACCTCTTGCCCGCCGGTTTTGAAATTGAAACCGTGCTTCGCACCGCCGATGGAGATCTGGCCAACGGAGATGATGGTGCCTTTGCATGGATTGGCCGGATCGATCAGCCAAGCACGGCTGAAGCACGAGATGATCGGTATGTGGCGGCGATCGATGTGCGCGATGAAAGTGTGACCTTGGCCTATTTGTCCCGCGCCGTCACGGCAGGAGAATTTACAGCACCAGGTGTCACGGTTGAGGACATGTACAGGCCCGATGTAAATGCCCGGTCGCCGGCTGGCCGTGCGACGATTGCACCTGCCGCGATCGGAGCCGGAGGGCGTCCGTGAGGAGGCTAAAGGCATTTGGTCTAAAACGAAGTGCGGCTCTATTCGCAGCAGGAGCCGCACTCCTCTTATTGCTCAACTGGGCGTTTCCGCCTCCATTGGATAAAGCGCAAACCCTGTCGGTGATGGTGACCGACCGTCAAGGGAAACCTCTGCGCGCCTTTCCAACCGTGGAAGGGCGCTGGCGGTTCGCAGCAAATCTTGACGAGATCGACCCGCTCTTTGTCGAAGCCTTGTTGGCCGTCGAAGACAAGCGTTTCTATCGGCACCTCGGTGTGGATGCTTTGGCAATCATGCGTGCCGCGACAACGTCAGCCCTGGCCGGAGAGATTGTTTCAGGCGGCTCAACCATAACCATGCAGACGGCCAGATTATTGGAACCTCGCGAGCGCACGCTTCGGTCCAAACTTGTGGAAGTCATCCGTGCCCTGCAGATTGAGGCGCGCCTCTCCAAGCGGGAAATTCTGGAGCTTTATCTTACCCTGGCCCCCTATGGCGGCAATCTCGAAGGTGTCCGAGCAGCCAGCCATGCCTGGTTTGGCCATGGGCCGGAGCATCTGACTGATGATGAGATCGCTCTGCTCATTGCACTGCCCCAGTCCCCTGAGGTGCGCCGGCCCGATCGCCGACCGGAAGCGGCGCGGCAAGCCCGGTTGTCTATTGCCACAAAGCTCGTGCAAATGGGCGCGCTTGACGATGTGCGAAAGACCGAAATTGCCGGCAGCCCCTTGCCAACTCGGCACGCCTTTCCAAACCGCGCTTGGCATGCAAGCGAAGAGGCGCGCGCAACCGGACCACAGGACAGCACCAGCACATTGGACGCCGGCCTCCAGCAGGATCTGGAGCGATTGCTCGCCCGCCACGCCGCAGAGCTCGGTCGCGAGGTTCAGCTATCAGCAATCGTGGTGGACGTGCCGACAAGAGCCGTGCGCGCCGCCATTGGTTCAGCATCGCGCAATCGCCCGGGCGGTTGGATTGACCTCACCGATCAACCGCGATCACCCGGTTCAACATTGAAACCCTTCATCTATGCGATGACATTTGATGATGGGATTGCACTGCCTGACACGCGCATCACAGACTTACCCCGCCGATTTGCCGCTTACCAGCCGGAGAATTTCGATCGCAGCTTCAATGGTGACGTGACCATCGCCGAGGCGCTTCAACACTCCCTCAACGTGCCTGCAGTGATTGCGTTGGATCGTGTCGGGCCTGATCGGTTCGCCGCTCAGCTCACATCCGCTGGTGTCGCGCCGCGAACGTCCGGTGCCGACAAAGGTGCCGGGCTTGCCATAGCGCTTGGCGGCATCGGAATCACACTGCGCGAATTGGCGGTGCTCTATGCTGCGCTAGGCGATGGCGGTGTGTCCAAGCCCCTGATCTGGAAAGCCGATCTGGAAGAGGTGTCAAAAGCGTCCACCGGTCAGCGTCTGATGAGCGCGTCCAGCGCCGCGGAGATCATCGAAATACTCAAACGCGCGCCAGCGCCAAAGGGGTACTTACCTGGGCGGCTCACCCAAGACGCACCGCAGATCGCCTTCAAAACCGGGACATCCTACGGTTTCCGCGATGCTTGGGCTGCTGGCGTATCCGCCAATCATGCGATTGTCGTTTGGGTGGGCCGGGCCGATGGAGCCCCTCGACCTGGCCATGTAGGGCGCACCGACGCTCTGCCGATTTTGTTCGAAATAGCGGATCGGGCAGATATTCGTCTTAGGGGAGATGCCTCAAACGCTGGGCGCGTATCTGAAGATAGGCGAGATCGACCTCGGGCCGTGCTGGCTCAGTTTACCGAGGTACAGCCACCCGAGATTCTGTTCCCGCCACGGGGGGCTGAGCTCTGGATGGGATCAGATGGCGATCGGCCGCCACGTGGGTTTGTCTTTGCCGGAAGAGGGGACGGACAGCTCCGTTGGTATATCGATGGCTCACCAGCCGATTTGGATGATGCGGGGCGAGCAATATGGTTTCCGCGTCAAGCAGGGTTTTACCGTGTCAGCGCCGTCGACTCCCAAGGCCGTATATCCGCCACGAACGTGCGAATACTCGCCAGCGCTGCGGCGCAAAAAGCACACGTTGAAACAACTTCCCGTGAAGAGTGAGATCCAGGCCTACTCAAACCGGCCCGACACATCATATAGATTTTCGAGCACTGGGGCTTACTGGGTCACTGACCTTATTCATTAGAGAACTGTCGATGCAACGCATTAATTCGATGTCACGCTATCATATGATCTTGGCCGGTCTTGCGACGCTCGCAGGCTTTGTGAGTTTTGTTGTCGTGGCGAGCGCTCAGAGCGAGCCGACTGCACCTGCCGATCCGGCACCTGTCGTGGAGACCGATCGGGTCTTGGCTGAAGCCATTTTCGCCGGAGGGTGCTTTTGGTGCGTCGAGTCTGATTTCGATAAGGTTGAAGGCGTGCTTGAGACGATTTCTGGTTACACAGGCGGCGCGCTTGAATCGCCGACCTATCGCCAGGTCGCAAAGGAAAATACCGGGCACTATGAAGCGGTGAAGATCGTTTATGATTCCGAGGTCGTTTCATATTCGGAACTCGTTGAGTATTTTTGGCGTCATGTCGATCCGACGGATGCCGGTGGACAATTCTGCGACAGAGGTTCCAGCTATCGCACGGCCATTTTTGCAGCGACGCCCGAAGAACGCGAGATCGCTGAACAATCGAAACTGGCAATTGACGAGTCGCAAGTTCTAAGCACGCCGATTGTAACGCCCGTCATTGATGCCGCGACTTTCTGGCCGGCAGAAGACTATCATCAGGATTATTACCTGAAAAATCCGATCCGCTACGAACTTTATCGGAATGGATGTCGCCGGGACGCGCGCATAGGCCAGGTCTGGTCGCGGGAAAACGCCGACGGATGATAAAGTTCGAAGGTGTTCGCGCCTATCGGATAGAGGTGAGCTGACCGTTCAGATCGGCCGTCCTTGGGACGAGGTCATATCCCTCCGCATAAAACAATCTAATGTCGCGGGTCGCTCCTCCGCCGATGGGAACCGCGATATCACCGACATGACGAAATGCGGAGAAATCTGCACGGAGCCTCCGCCTCTGGTGAGGTTTGATGCTGGCAATTAGAATCTGTGGATCGTCCAGGTCGGCAAGGTCGGCCCGTTCTGAAAAGCTTTTCTGCGTACCGGACCGGCGCCAGGAATACACGGGAACCGGAAAATCGCTGCGCCCATAATAATCGATCGCGTGCCATAGCTCCCGCTCGTCGACCAGCACGGCAGTCACATCCATGCGTCGGACGGTATCGCTGAGTTCTTGCACCGTTTGTGGCCAGGCCCGAGACCGTTTGAATGATTGATCAAGTCCCATACGCTCGGACCAAGAGACCGGGCCAATCGCAACGGCCGAAAAAATCAACGCAATAACAGCGTTTAGCGCGACGCTTCCCCTCAGAACGCCCTGCGCGGTCCAATTTGCGCTATATCCCGCGGCCAATAATGCACCGCCGAAAGCGCTGCCCATAATGGTCTTTTCACCAAGGCTGAGATCTGGGGCACAGATGGCAGCTGAAAACAGCAATACTGCCCCCGCAATCCACCAATTGCGCGAAAACGGACGATCACTCAGCAGTGTGGTGGCAATAATTAGAGACCCAGCAACATACGCCGTCGCCGCCCAGTTTGCATGTGCGCGTGAAACAAAAGCCTGTCCGGTGATGATGATCAAGACAGGAAGCGTGAAGCATAAGAGCCAACGCATGATTGTGCCCCGCCTGCTTTTAGCTGGCAGTTTCATGATCAATATCACGCCCGTAGCGAGCGAGATGAAACCAATCGGACCGACAACCGCAAACTGATCGACAAGGAATTGAAGCGCATTGACGGGCGAGAACAAAGGGCCGCCCCAATTTGCGTTGTCCGCCGTATGCCCGATCGTCTGAAAACCATGCTGAAGATTCCAAGCCAGATGCGGCACCAAAACAAGCAATGCGATGACCGCCGCCAGCAGGCCTCTTTTGGACACGACCGCTTGTCGGGTCGGTGGATCCACGATCGCAGCGGCAATCAGACCAAGCACGGCATAGACCATGGCATATTTTGCCAACAGGCCCAGCCCTATGGCGAGGCCCAGAAGGATCGCAGCCCGCGTGTTCGATGGTGCTTCTCTCAAGCTCCATAAAGCCAGCATAGCGCCGGCGAAACACGGCAGCAGGACCGCATCTGTAGTGATGACGCCTGACGACAGAGTGACCCCGGGCATCAGAAGATAATACACCGCTGCCCAAACACCCGTCCGGTTATCGAACAGTCTTCGGCCCAATAAGTATATCAAATAGGCGGTGATTCCGTGGAGCAGCGGCGCTGGCAGACGTATGGCCCATTCAGAATCGCCGAACAGGCTCGTCGATGCCGCTATAATCCAGGCAATGAGCGGCGGCTTGGAATAATATCCCCAGCCCAGCTCTGTGCTCCATCTCCAATATTGGGCCTCATCAGGCCCCAGATTGAGCGGCGAAACGAGAAGCCCGAGAACTCTTGCCGCCAATAGCATGATCAGAACCAGGATCAGTCCTATCGAAGCCGAAGGGCGTTGGGCGTTGGGCGGCAATGGGTGCATGTTTCGATTTGGCCCCTGAGAGCGTCCATGACTCATTAGTAGTTGAATAATCGGAAGTCAGGCCATTTGCTGCAGCCGATGGCATAGTTTTTAGTCTACGGAAGTATGGGACCGGGAATTGTCAGATTTGCGAATGATTTCGAAATTTTCATACTAGAGAGTTGGACTTCTGCCAGTTTTTTGATATTTAACAACACAGCACAGCTTTTGCTGTGGTCGGTAGAGTATGGGGGCGTCCTTACTGGGCGCCCCTTTTACATGTGGCAATCCCTTGCCCCGACCGGCCCATTTGCGTGATTTTTTCCTCCATGATCGACCGTGACCTTAAAGTGCTGCCGGAGTGGTCACCACAAAGCTCTGTCTGGGTGGGATGGCCAAGCTGCGAATCACTTTGGCAAGGAGATCTTGAGCCCGCGAGGGGGGAAGTCAGAGACCTTGTCGCTGCTTTGGCGACATCGGTGGCGGTCAGATTGATCGCGTCAGGCCCCTCCGCCGTGGCATCGGCCGAAGCGAATTGTGGGCGGTTTGCCAGCATTGTCGACATCCCGATGGGAGACATCTGGATCAGGGACACTGGCCCCCTTTATATCCTTGAGAGAACGGGTTTGGTTGGGGTGGTGTTCCGCTTCAACGGATGGGGCGAGAAATACAATATCCCCGGTGATCAAGACATCGCTTTGGCTATGCTCGCAACCGATCATGTGTCCGCCAGACCTCGCGATTTCGTGCTTGAAGGCGGTGCGGTCGATCATGACGGTCATGGGTGCTTGATGACGACGAAGCAATGCATGCTGAACACCAATCGCAATCCCGATCTGTCAAAAGCAGGAATTGAGGCGCGATTGCTGGACTGCTTTGGCGGGGACCGCATCATTTGGTTGGATCAAGGCATCGTGGGCGACCATACTGATGGACATATCGACAACCTTGCCAGGTTTGTCGGAAAAGGCCGCGTGATCTGCCAGCGGCCGTCGGGCCCGGATGATCCGAATGAGCACATATTTGCCGCTGCGGAGCGCGAACTCCGCACGGCTGGCCTTGACGTGATGACGATTGCGTCGCCGGGTCACATCCGAGACACAGCCGGAAACACCATGCCAGCTAGCCATCTGAATTTCGTATTTGCGAACGACAAGATCATTATGCCGGTGTTCGAAGATCGTTTTTCGGCAATCGCCGTCGCGGATCTACAACGAGCGATGCCGGAATTCGATGTGCTGGCTCGACCAGCCCGTCACATCCTGACTGGCGGCGGCGCATTTCATTGCATCACTCAGCAGGTTCCTGAAAGAGGGGGGGCATAGGGATGGCGAACCGTGTTTCAGTGGCTGTTCTGCAGTTCGCCCCCGACGAGAATGAGGCGGCCAGCCTTGCTGTCGCGTCTGAGCTGGTTCGGCAGGCCGCTGCTGAGGGGGCGAACGTTGCGGTGCTACCTGAACTGTTCACAGGACCTTATTTTTGTGTGTCCCAGGACGAAGCAGAGTTCGCTCGAGCCGGCCGGTGGCAAACCCATCCTGCGGTGGTACAGCTCGCCGACCTCGCCGCAGACCTTGGCATCGTGATACCGGTTTCCATCTTCGAGAAGGATGGACCTGAATACTATAACACCCTGGTCATGATCGATGCCGACGGCTGTGTGCTTGGGCGATACCGGAAGAGCCATATTCCAGATGGGCCAGGCTATCAGGAGAAATTCTACTTTCGGCCGGGCAATACGGGATTTCGCGTCTGGGACACAAAGGCAGGTCGATTGGGAGCAGGTATCTGCTGGGATCAATGGTTTCCGGAGGCCGCTCGAGCGATGACCCTGAAGGGGGCTGACATGCTTCTCTATCCGACAGCGATCGGGTCAGAACCACATGCTCCAGAACTCGATACCGAAGCGCGCTGGCGACGTGCGATGCAAGGACATGCTGTCTCGAACGTGGTTCCCGTCGCAGCGGCAAACCGTACAGGTATCGAGGGCGGGCAGACCTTTTACGGGTCGAGCTTCATTGCCGATACCGCAGGCGATATCGTGACCGCCCTCAACCGGACCGAGACAGGCATAGCAATGGCCGAATTCGATTTGGAACAGATCAGAACGGAAAGAGCTGCTTGGGGCTTCTTCAGGGATCGCCGACCAGATCTATATGGCAGTCTGAGCGATACGAGGCTGAAGTCCGACGATTAAGTGTCAGAGCCAATGTCTTCAGAAGCGGCCATATGCATCGCATGAAACATATCCGTCACCACGCGACCGGGCACCTTATTGTACCATGTCATCCAACTCGGCATAGCCGACAGAATATTTGCCGCCTGTGTCCAGGCGTGAAGGTTCAAGTCGGCGGCCATTTGAAACATTTCGCGCATCTGCTCTTCGTCAGCAAAGAGCTGTGTGTTCATGATCGGTATGTCCACACTCTTCCATGTGACCGCATCGGGCATGCGCGTTGCCATCGCTGATAAAGCTTGCAGCCATTGATTTTGCACCGTGCTGGTCGACTCGGTCATCACCGCCAGCATCGCCTTTTGAATGCCAAGAGGATCGAAGTGATTTGTCGTCATGAGCCGGATCATCCTGCACGTCTAAAAGTACTGTATACAGATTTATTGTGCGGCGCACAATGATCGTGTCTGACGTGGCCGCCAATCTTTGTCATAATGAAACCGTGATTCGCTGGGATCGAGACCCCATGAGGACTAAGGATGACATGTCTGCAGACGCCACGGCCGTGCGCGGCCGCGCGCTCGTATTCGACTCCGGTGTTGGTGGCTTAACAGTCGCTGATCAATGCGGCCGTATAGTCCCGCCGCACGGTTCCCGGCGTTGCCAAAAGACCGATTTTTCCAGTTTTG
>JBCBUY010000086.1:0-13946 GCA_039817885.1 Pseudomonadota bacterium
CAATTGACATTCCAGCCGAAACAAGCGCTTCGACGGCTGATTTCCTGTCATTTTCCTTCATCAGGCTCTCACCGATCAAAAATCGTCTCGCGCCGCACGTGCGCAGCCTTCGAATGTCTTCCGGCGTTCTGATTCCACTCTCCGAAACAAGATCTCGCTCGGCTGGCAAGGCGGTGGCCAGGCGCTCTGTCACGCCGAGGTCCGTCGTCATCTGTGTAAGGTCCCGATTGTTGATGCCAATCAGCGGGCTGCGTAGCTGAAGTGCCCGCATAAGCTCCACCTCATTGTGCGTTTCAACGACAACATCCATGCCGAATGTAAACGCCGCATCTTCCAACTCGCTGGCGAGGTTATCGCCAACAGCCGCCATGATAATCAGAATAGCGTCGGCACCATACGCGCGCGCCTCGGCGATTTGAAAGGGATCGATCATAAAGTCCTTGCGCAGCAATGGCAGCGATACGGCCCCGCGAACCGCTTGCAAATCCTGTAATGATCCCCCAAAGCTCGGCCCATCTGTCAGGACAGATAAGCAGGATGCCCCGCCTGCCTCATAGTCCGAGGCAATCTCGATAGGGTCCGCCCCAACCAGAATATCGCCCGCCGACGGGCTCTTCCGCTTGAGTTCACAGATCAGGCCATTGCGGCCACTCTTCGCGGCGGTGGACAGTGCCTTGGCAAACCCCCGCGGCTCCGACTGATCAGCTGCCAAGGCCTCAAGCTTCGAAAGAGGTGTCTGCGCCTTCGCCGCCGCGACCTCGTCATGCTTGTATTCAAGAATGCGCGTTAGGGCATTGCTCATGCGACGGCCTCGCCCTTGGAGACGGCGACCAGTCGGTCAAGAGTCTGACGGGCCCGGCCGCTGTCAATCGCTTCACCCGCAAGTGTCACGCCGGCTGCCAGGCTTTCAGCTTCGCGCAGCACGTAAAGGCCAGCTCCGGCATTCGCACAGACAATGTCTCTGAACGGGCTTGGATCGCCATCCAAAAGCACACAAATGGCATCCGCATTGTGCTCAGGAGACCCACCCGTCAGCGCTGAAAGCGGAGACGGGCGCAGCCCCATCATGGCTGGCGTCAGCGTGTATTCATTGATTTCGCCATGGCCTATCTCGGCCACAAGCGTGTCGCCAGATACCGAGATCTCGTCGATCCCGTCCACACCGTGGACAATCAGCGCATGCGTTGTACCAAGAGCCCGAAGCGCTTCGGCCATGGGGCGTACCCATTCCGGCCCAAATACGCCAATCACCTGATGCTGCGCCCCGGCAGGATTCGTTAAGGGACCAAGGAGATTGAATATCGTCCGCACACCCAGCTTTTTGCGGATCGGCGCGACATGGCGCATAGCGCTGTGATGGGACGGCGCAAACATGAACGCAACGCCGACCTCTTCAAGGCATTTTCGGAACGTCTCATCGTCAATATCGATATTGACCCCGAGAGCCTCCAGCACATCGGCAGATCCGATCTTGGGCGGCACAGATCGATTGCCATGCTTTGCAACATGTCCTCCGGCACCGGCAATAACGATGGCCGAAGCCGTTGACGTATTGAGACTGGTCCAGGTCAACCCACCTGTGCCGCATGTGTCCAGGACAGGTCCGTCCACAAGATGGCGCCGGCCCGCTGATCGCATCGCCCGCGCGCCGGCGATCAGCTCCGAGCTTGTCTCGCCGCGAACAGCCAGCCCCATGAGCAGTGCGCCCACCTCCTCCGGTGCCGCCTCACCAGCCAGCATAGCATTGAAGGCCTGTTCGAGCGTCATGGGGTCCAATTCCTCATGGCGCGCGACAGCTTTGATGGCGTGGGTGAGCGGAGTGTCGGTCATAATTGCCGCTCTTAGCGCCAATGCTGAAACGGAGCAAACGAGTAAATGATCATATTCGAACACAGACCATGCGGCAGTCCTTCAAGATCACAGATGCGCTAGCGGTGTGCGCTTCTTATTGTGCTTCAGGACCGAATATCCGAGATAACGACCATGCAATCCGTCGCCATCCTTCCATTTGAAGATCCAGACATCACGGCAAAGGGGGACGTGCGGGCAAAAGTATCGTGGAATGGCCTGTCGACGCTTTGGCTGAACACCGGCACCCTTTGCAATATTGCTTGTCAGAACTGCTATATCGAAAGCTCACCGCGCAACGATCGGCTGGTCTATTTGTCCCTTGAGGATGTGTTGCCTATCCTCGATGAGGTCGATGCTTTGGGGGAAGGGCCCAAAGAGATCGGCATTACCGGCGGCGAGCCCTTCATGTGTCCTGATATTCTGAAAATCATGACCGCCATTCTGGAGCGGGGTCATCGCCTTTTGCTTCTGACCAACGCTATGCAGCCAATGATGCGAAACCGTATCCAGAACGGCTTGCTTGCCCTCAAAGACACCTACGGCGCGGCAATGATCCTGCGGGTCTCCATGGATCATCACAGCGCTACCCTGCATGATGATGAACGGGGCAGTGGCGCGTTCGCGCACGCACTGAAAGGGCTGACCTGGCTTGCCGACAATGGCTTCAAGACAGCCATCGCGGGACGACAAATTCTAAGCGAGGACGAGCCGACGGCACGGGCCGCCTACGGGGAACTGATATCCCTGATTGGCCTATCAATTGATCCCCTCAATCCGTCCGAATTGGTTCTCTTCCCAGAAATGACCACGGAGAACGAGCCGCCGGAAATCACGACCGATTGCTGGTCGATCCTGAATGTGGCCCCCCATGATATGATGTGTGCCAGCCAGCGAATGCTGGTGAAACACAAGGGGGACGAGACAGCAGTCTTCATGCCGTGCACGCTGCTCGCATATGATGAGCGCTTTAAAATGGGACCGTCGCTCCACGAGGCAACCAAAACTCCCGTATCGTTAAACCATCGCTGGTGCGCTGAATTCTGCGTTCTTGGGGGCGGCAATTGCTCCGCCTAGGACTTTTCGGCAAGACAGGTCGGACAGCGAGCGCTCGAAAGGAACAAAGCTATGGCACCAGAAGATCTCTCCGCGGATGAGGGCGACATCAATACCAATCCAGACACCGCGGAATTTGTGCTCAATCACACGATGCTGCGGGTCAAAGATCCGGTAAAATCCCTCTCATTCTATCGCGACCTTCTTGGCATGACGCTTGTGAAGCGTCTTGACTTTCCACCCGCCAAATTCTCCCTCTACTTCCTCGGCTATATCCGCGAGGACGATGAGCAGATCCCGCAGTCCACAGCCGAGCGTGTTGCTTATGCCTTCCGGCAACGCGGCCTCCTGGAACTGACCCACAATTGGGGCACAGAGACCGATGACAGCGCGACCTATCATTCCGGCAACGAAGATCCACGCGGCTTTGGGCATATCGGTATTTCGGTCCCTGACGTGGAGGCGGCCTGCGCGCGCTTTGACGCCGCAGGCGTCGACTTCGTGAAACGTCCAGATGAGGGTGCCATGAAGGGCCTCGCCTTCATTCGCGACCCTGATGGCTACTGGGTAGAGATCTTGAAGGCTTAACGGTCGCTGGCTCGCTGAGCCTATGCGGCACGAAGGGCGCGGCGTCTAACAAGCAACCAGGCCACAAACATAAGACACGCGGCCCCAACAGCCGCCGGGAACAAAGCTGTCGTCCAATTTACCGCCTCAAGCGCAATAAGCACGAGAGCATTTCGCAAAACACTCAACGAAAAGAACAATACGCTGTCCTCGTAAGGAGCCGAATAGGCCTTTCGAAACGACGGGCCAAAGCCAAGCAAATCAACTGTTGTCAGGACAATCACGGCACTTAACGCGTTCGATGTCAGGCCCCATAGCGGCACGGCCATGGCGGCGAGACACAGAAAGACCCAGTCCACCGCTACGATGCTTCGATCTCCAGCTTTCAGGAATGCAAGATAAGCAATGGCGCACGTGATCAATCCGGAGACACCGATTGGCCAAGCGCCAAGACCTGCGCCATCAGCAAGCTGAGCGAAGAAGACAATAATGGTTCCACCGCCCCAAATGATCCACGAGAACACATGTGGCCGGGTCGCCCCGCGGAGAATCGACCGAGAATAAGGGACGTACATTGCGAATGTGAGCGCAATCGCAAGACCAGCAAACAGAGCCTTACTCTCGAACAGTTCGGTCATCAGACCTGATTAAGCCAATTCGCCAGGAGTGCATGGCCGTGCTCGGTCAGAATACTCTCCGGATGGAACTGAACACCGAAGACCGGCCGCGTTTCATGGCGCAGGGCCATGATTTCCCCATCTTCGGTAAACGCGTCCGCGATCAGAGAGGCTGGTAGGTCGTCTTCACGGAGGGCAAGGGAGTGATACCTGACGACGGAATAGGAGCCCGGCAGTCCGGCAAATAACGGACCGCCAGAATGGTGGATATCGGAGCGTTTGCCGTGGCGAATTTCTTTCGCTGTGATCACCTTGCCGCCAAGGGCCTGACCAATCGACTGATGTCCGAGGCAAACCCCAAGGATCGGGAGATCGTCCGAAGCCGTCTTTACAAGCTCTAGGCAAATGCCGGCTTCATTTGGTGTGCAGGGGCCAGGGGATAAAACTATACCGTCAGGTCGCAAGGCAAGCGCTGCTTCAGCCGTCATATCATCATTGCGGATGACACGTGTGTTAGCGCCAATATCACGAAGGAAGTGCACAAGGTTCCATGTGAAACTGTCATAATTATCGACAACGAGAATATCGGGCTTCGCATCACTCATTGGTCAAACTCATAGGACGCTGCGAGCCCAGCCGCACGCTTCAAGGCATTCGCCTTGTGAACCGTCTCCTCGAACTCATACTTTGGGTCAGAATCGAGCACGACGCCGCCACCAGCCTGAATATGCAGATGCTTGCCAGTGATGACAGCCGTGCGCAGCGCAATGCACGTGTCGAGATCACCCTGCCAACCAAAATAGCCAATCGCCCCGCCATATATGCCCCTGCGAGATGTTTCGAGTTCGTCAATGATCTGCATGGCGCGGATTTTGGGGGCACCGGACACCGTTCCCGCCGGAAAACCGGCGAACAAGGCATCCACAGCGTCAAGCCCTTCTCGAAGATCGCCTTCGACGTGGGAGACGATGTGCATGACATGAGAATAGCGTTCAATGACAAAGCTCTCTGTCACTTTGACGGACCCATAAGCAGCCACGCGCCCAACATCATTCCGTCCAAGATCGAGCAGCATTAAATGCTCCGCCATCTCTTTTTGGTCATTGAGCAAATCATCGGCGCGCCGAGCATCCTCCGCAGGATCTCCAGACCGAGGTCGCGTGCCAGCAATTGGGCGGATCGCAACCCGGCCGTCGCGGACGCGGACAAGGATTTCAGGGCTCGATCCCACAAGCCGCAAATCTCCAAAGCTCATATGGAACATAAAGGCGGACGGGTTCAGGCGGCGTAGCGCTCGATAAAGACTGATGGATTTGCGATTGAAGGGTGCCGAGAAACGCTGACTGGGGACCACCTGAAAGATATCGCCGGCTTTGATATAGTCCCGGGCGATCTCCACCATCTCAAGATATCGGTCGAACGCGGTATTGGATTGAAAGTCCGGAATATCTGCCAAAGCATCTGCATTGCCGTCTGAATGGACGCTACGAGACGGCGTTAAGGGAGGTGGAGCGGCAAGGCGCTGTTCGACATCATCAAGTCGGGCTTCCGCCGTTGACACATCACCATCGAAGGCGCGGGCAACGAGAAGAAGTTCCTGGTAAAGATGATCGAAGACAATCACCACTTCCGGGATGACGAGCAGGGCGTCCGGCACCTCCAAATGCTTCTCGGACTCTATATTTACGGGCTCGACGTGTGAGATGCAGTCGTAACCCACATATCCGAATGCGCCAGATGCCATGGGCGGGAGATCAACCTCGGCATCGGCTCTTGCCCGTGCCGCGAAAGCTCGAAGTCCTTCGATGGGATCCGAGTTCAGAAGCGTCGCATCGGTGAAAGCGTTGGAAGTCCCGGTCTCAGCAACGCCGTCCTGTATCCGAAACCAAACCCTTGGCATAAGGCCGATAAACGAGAATCTACCAAGCCGCTCGCCGCCCACAATCGATTCGAACAAAAACGATCCTGGCGCATCCGGCCCAAGCTTCAACATGGCCCCAACCGGCGTTTCGATATCGCCGATGCGTCGCCTGACAATAAGTTGGTCTGTCACTACTGATCGTCCACAATGGCAGACCGGTATGCAGCCAGTGCGGCCGTGTTCGTTTCGACGTCGAGCGTATTCTGCAACTCTCCTTGAAAGGCCTGCAGAAGATCCTGTTCCAAACTCTGGGTGAGCTGAGCGCCCGAAATGATCGAAAGTGTATCAAGGTCCTCAGGTGTGGGCCGGTTCAACGCGTCCAATTGAACAACAAATTTCTCACCCGGTAGTGTGCCTTCAGCGATCGCAACTTCACCAACCTCGTCCAGGCTGAACGCAGTTTGCAGAACCGTGCGGGGCAGAGTCTGATCGAATGCTGTCCGGCGCAGTCCGATCTCCGGGCGCACGACCGCACTTCCATAAAGCTCAGCCTGTTCTTCAAGCGTGCTAACGCCACTCTCCAGGGTCGAGCGCACGGCGTCCGCAACGGTCTGCAAGGCATCGGCTTCACGGGTCGCCATAAGCCGTTCCAGGACGTCCTCGCGAACCTCCTCAAACTCAGGAACGCGTGACGGCGCGATACTCTTCACCGACACGACATAGATGTTGTCGGCCCCATCAAGTCGATCGCTGACAATATTTTCGGGGAGCTCAAATGCAGCCGCGATACCGTCCCGAGCCTCAAAGAGAGCGGTCACCGGTGTGCCATCGGCGTCGAAACCCCGTCGGTCGACAGGGGGCAACAGGTCGACCGCCACACCAAGATCAGATCCGATTTCATCGATCGACAAACCTTGTCCGATCAGGTCATCAAACCGTGCGAAAGCATTGTAGTATTCGGTCTCGGCGCGCTCGGCCGCCAACTCATCGAGGATCTCCTCACGGACCTCGTCCAGCGTCTTGGGCTGGCCTGGCTCTACGCCCACGACCTCACCAACCAACCAGCCGCTCGGCGTCTCGAAAGGACCAACAACCGATCCTTCCTGGGCACTCGGACTGAACACGGCGGTTCTGAATTCTTCGCTGGCAACATCTTCTTCTGTGCCGGACCGCGTCTCGAACAATGCCGCAAGCTCCGGATCAATCGTCCCGCCGCCGGCCAGTGTTCCAAAAACCGTCAAGGCCGTTTGCTCGTCCGGAAACACCGCCTCGATGAATGTGCGCTCTTCCGGTGTCGCAAGCCGGCGCAGCTTTGTCGCCTCGTAATAGGCTTCGATCTCTTCCTCGCTGAATCCCTCGCGATTGACGAAGTCTTCGCTGGAGACAGAGAGGAGGCTTATTTCCCGTCGTTCGGGGATGGTGAAGGCAGCTTGCCGCTCCTCGAAAAACGCCTGGATATCTTCTTCACTTGGATCCTCAGCCTCGGGTAACGAGCCCTCCCGAAGCGGAACCCAGGCAATAAGCCGTTCTTCACCATTATAGATCGCCTGTAGCCGCGCCAGATCATTGGGAACCGCCACAGCACCGTCTATGGCATCCTCCAGATACGAGATGGTCAGATCGTCCTTCAATCCGCCTTCATATTCAGCTTGGGTAAAGCTGTTATCAGCAAGGATCCGGCGATAGGTCTGCAAATCAAACGCCCCCGTCACCGGATTATTGAAGACCTCATTCTCTCGCACATTGTTGGCCAGCGCTTGAGCGCTTGAATCTGCCCCTATGTCCCGGGCAAATCCTAACATCAGAAGGCGCGACGACTGCTGGGCGATCTCCCGGTCCAGCAGTCCCAGTTCAACAGCTTGCTGACGCGTCATCGTCCGGCTGGCTTCATCCTGTTGGCGCAGGATACGCAGCGTCCGCTCAAAGCTCCGATCGAGCTCCTGTTGAGAAATGCTGCGCTCACCCACTTTGATAATGCCTGAGCCAAAATTACCCGAGAAGATGTTCTCCGTTCCCCAAACGGCCATACCGAGGATGATAAGGCCAAGAAGAATGGTCCCAACGAATTTGTTGGAGACAAGTGATCGAAAGAATTCCATGGCAGGGCTACCGCTTTGGTCTGCTTGAGTCTTTGAACAGTGCTTGCTACGCGGGGGCGATTGGATAGGCAAGACGGGAGGAGCTGCGTTGCGCACGCTGATCGCCGGAAATTGGAAGATGAACGGGCTAAAATCCTCGCTCGCCGAAATTCAGGCGATCGCAGAAGGAGTTGGTAGCGGCTCTGACGCTGTTGAGGCCCTTATTTGTCCACCTGCAACACTTATTGCTGCAGCCTCGGACGCCGCCGCGGACTCCGGTCTGCAAATTGGTGCGCAGAATTGCCATGCAGCCATGAGTGGAGCGCATACGGGAGACATATCGGCTGCCATGCTGAAAGATGCAGGGGCAAGCCATATCATTCTCGGGCATTCAGAAAGGCGCACAGATCACGGCGAGCTCAGCACTTATATAAATGCCAAAGTCCTATCCGTGTTCGATGCGGGGCTCGTTCCGATTGTTTGTGTTGGCGAAAGTCTCGCTGATCGGGAGGCGGGGTTAACGGAAAAAGTTGTGCTGGGCCAACTGGAAGCGTCGCTGCCCCGGGAATGCGCGGACACGTCATTTGTCGTCGCCTACGAGCCGATCTGGGCCATTGGAACAGGCCGCACCGCGACACCAGCACAGATCGGCGAGGTCCATACGTCAATTCGCGGTGCCTTGGCGACAAGGTTCGGCGATAATGGCAACACCGCTCCCATTCTCTACGGTGGATCGATGAAACCAGCCAACGCCGCCGATATTCTCGCCGTCGAAGATGTGAATGGTGGATTGATTGGCGGTGCGAGCTTGAAGGCTGCAGACTTTCTCGCCATTTACGAGACAGCAATGTAGGGAAAGACACATTGCGGGGTTGGCCCGAAGCCATATTCGGCCTATGCCGCCCGTTTCGAATTCAAATCAAGCCGTCAGCTCAATGCAAAACGTTATACTCGTAGTTCACATTCTCGCCTGTGTCGTGATGACAGCCGTCATTCTGCTTCAGAAATCCGAAGGCGGCGCACTCGGGATCGGCGGCGGTGGTGGCGGACTTATGACAAGTCGTGGGGCAGCAGGGGCTCTCGTCAGAACAACCATGTTTTTCGGCGGCATTTTCTTCCTGACAAGTCTTGGCCTGACCACGCTGGCGAACCGGACAAGCGATACACGGTCGGAATTGGAACGGGTCATCGAAGAAGAGACGCCGGATATCTCGACCGATCCGGCTGACATCTTTGATCCGTCAACACCCTTGCTCGAACAGCCCGTGCGGGACGAACAACCTGTGGGCTCCGTCCTCGACGCGCCCGTGGAAAGTCCGGAGCCGACCGATCCACCGGCCACGGAGGAAGAAGCTGTGGATAATCCAGGTCAATAAAATGGCGGTCAATCGGAGCCCATCGAACCTCCGCGCCGAATCACACCACAAAAGACTCCCATGATCCGCTATATCTTCATTACGGGCGGCGTGGTGTCCTCTCTTGGAAAAGGCATCGCCTCAGCCGCCCTCGGCGCGTTGCTGCAAGCCCGTGGCTACGGCGTCCGTCTCAGAAAACTCGACCCCTATCTGAATGTCGATCCCGGAACCATGAGCCCGCGCCAACATGGCGAGGTTTTCGTGACAGATGATGGCGCAGAAACCGATCTGGATCTCGGACACTATGAACGGTTCACAGGCGTGTCTGCCCGGAAGTCGGACAATATCACGACGGGCCAGATCTACCGGGAAATCCTCGAAAAGGAGCGCCGCGGTGATTATCTCGGCGCAACCATTCAGGTCATCCCCCATGTGACCGACGCGATAAAGGAGTTCATCCTTTCGGATCCGGGTGAGGGGGTAGATTTCGTCCTTTGCGAGATTGGCGGCACAGTCGGGGACATAGAAGGCCTGCCATTCTTCGAAGCCATCCGGCAGCTCGGCCAAGAACTCAGTCCTGAGCGCGCCGTGTTCGTTCACCTGACACTATTGCCCTATATCCCCGCAGCCGGTGAGATGAAAACCAAGCCGACACAGCACTCGGTGAAGGAACTCAGATCCATCGGCATCCAGCCCGACATTCTGCTCTGCCGGTGTGACCGCCCCATCCCCGAGACAGAAAAGAACAAGATTGCGAGTTTCTGTAATGTCCGGCCCTCAAGTGTTATCGAGGCTAGCGACGTCGCCCACATCTATGATGTGCCATCGAAGTACCACGCCGAGGGATTGGACGGCGAAGTGATGGCGCATTTCGGCATCCACGCCGCACCCGCACCTGATCTGTCCCGATGGAACACAATCGCTGAAACCATTCACAATCCTGATGGCAGTGTGTGTGTCGGCCTGGTCGGCAAATATACGGACGTGCCAGATGCTTATAAGTCCGTGATGGAGGCGCTAGATCATGGCGGCCTCGCGAACAAGGTGAAGGTGGACATCCGCCTGGTCGATTCTGAACAATTCGATGATGGCTCAACACCATTGGAAGTCTTGGAAGGTGTCCACGGTATCATATTGCCAGGCGGTTTTGGTGAGCGCGGGGCCCGCGGCAAAATGCGCGCCGCCCAGTTCGCTCGCAATCGAAATATACCGTGCTTTGGTATCTGCTACGGCATGCAGCTGTCAGTGGTCGAAGCTGCACGCTCCCTTGCAGGGATACAGGGCGCCTCGACCACCGAATTCGGTCCAACCGAACACCCCCTTGTCGGGCTAATGGAGGAGTGGACACGCGGCAATGAGAAGGAAGTTCGTACAGCCGACACAGACAAAGGCGGCACAATGCGCCTGGGGGCCTATCCCGCAATCCTGAAACAGGGGAGCCTTGTATCGCGCATTTACGGCACAACCGAAATTTCCGAACGTCACCGGCACCGATATGAGGTCAATGCGGCTTATCTCGAACAACTGGAAGACAAAGGCGTTGTGTTTTCCGGCATGTCACCAGACGGCAAATTGCCGGAAATTTTCGAACTCGATGGCCACCCATGGTTTGTTGGCGTCCAATACCACCCCGAACTGAAGTCACGCCCCTTCGAGCCGCATCCCTTGTTCGCAAGCTTCATCGAAGCAGCGAAGGTCCAGTCGCGCCTCGTCTAGCGTCCCGCAAAAAGGGCGACACCTCAGCGTCGCCCTTGTAAAATCGAATGAGACGCAGAGCGTTACGAATCCTCGTCGGAACCGACCCCGATCATGGTCAATTCATGCATCACATATTGACCAGTGATTTCCCTTAGCTCTGGATAGTTTTGCGATGTCTCGCGCGTTTCATCGAGCTTGCTCTCGCCCCAGGCCGTAATGAACTCATCATACTTTGCTTTTGATGGAGCAAGGTCCGCCATGCTGGAAAACTTCACCGCGAGCATAAGATTGAAGTGGCCGCTCTGCGGCATCGCACTTGCGAATATTGAGTAATCCTCGATATGGCCAAGAGACTTCGCAACCTCGTTCGCTTCAACCCAGGTCCCTTTCAAACCCTCCAAATAGTAATCTTCCATATTCGCATCGACCTTAATGGTCGACACCTCCCAGACCGCATCGCTCAGCGTATAGTCTTCGAAGATCTCCAGTTGAGCGCTCGCCGAACCAGCCAATGTCGCGGCAGCCGCACCTGCCAGAATTGTCCTAAAAAGCATTGTATTCTCTCCAATAATTTGAACCATGAGAGACTGGTGGGGACGCGCCACCTCCCACCTTGTTTTAGCATCCTTAAGCGCTGTTAACCATACGGCAGGTTAGAGCACCCTTCGCAATCATATGCCGCTGGTGATTATGACTTGATATCTTGCGTTCGGGCCTGTACTAGGCGCGCTTGGATTCAGACAGGGCAACCGCCCCAAAAACAATTGGATAGAGCATTATGGCTGTCCCTAAGAGTAAGATCACTCCATCCCGCCGCGGCATGCGCCGATCGCACGACCGCCTGAAGGGCAATACCTATATCGAAGACGCTGATTCCGGCGAGCTTCGCCGCCCGCATCATATTGATCTCAAAACCGGTATGTATCGTGGCAAGCAGATCCTGGAGCCAAAAGACGATTTCTAGGTTTGCTCTCTCGCAGATATTAAGAAAAACGCCCTCGCCAGCCGGGGGCGTTTTTCGTATGGAGCAGCGAAATTCTGATCGGAGCCCGATTCCATGAGCGAAATAATTGACGTGTTTGCCCGCGAAATTCTCGACAGCCGCGGCAATCCAACTGTCGAAGCAGAGGTGACCCTAGCCGACGGTGCCGTCGGGCGCGCGGCGGTTCCGTCCGGGGCCTCTACCGGCGCATATGAAGCCCATGAACTGCGCGACGGCGACGACCGTTATGGCGGCAAGGGCGTTCTTGGTGCCGTTGGTGCAGTGAACGGTGAGATCGCGAATGAGCTTGTCGGGTTGGACGCCACAGAGCAACGTCTTATCGATGAGCTGATGATCGAGGTCGACGGAACCGACAACAAGTCACGATTGGGTGCCAACGCGCTCCTCGGCGTATCCATGGCCGTCGCAAAGGCCGCTGCAGAAAGCTGCTCGCTGCCGCTCTTCCGCTATGTCGGCGGGTCAAACGCCCGCATTCTACCGACCCCCATGATGAACATCATCAATGGCGGCGAACATGCTGACAATCCGATCGACATTCAGGAATTCATGGTCATGCCGGTCAAGGCCGACACCTTCGCTGAGGCCCTCCGCATGGGCGCAGAAGTGTTTCACGCCCTGAAGAAAGGTCTGAGCGCTGCAGGGCACAATACCAATGTCGGTGATGAGGGCGGTTTTGCCCCCAATCTGTCATCGACGGATGAGGCGATTGGATTCATCATGAAAGCGATTGAAACCGCCGGGTATGCGCCTGGCGAGGATATCGCCCTTGCCCTCGATGCAGCTTCGACCGAATTCTACAAAGACGGGAAATATCTGCTCGCGGGCGAAGACAAGACCCTGGATAACCAAGGAATGGCCGCCTATCTCGCCGACCTGGTCTCCCGCTATCCTATTGTGTCGATCGAAGACGGCATGGCAGAGGATGATTGGGAAGGTTGGGTCGCCCTGACTGAAGCGGTTGGTGACACTTGCCAACTGGTCGGAGATGATCTCTTCGTGACCAATCCGGCACGTCTGGCCATGGGTCTGGAGAAGGGAGCGGCCAACTCGATCCTCGTGAAGGTCAATCAGATCGGAACGCTTTCGGAAACCTTGGACGCCGTCGATCTGGCACACCGCCATGCATATACCGCGGTCATGTCACACCGCTCGGGGGAAACTGAAGATACAACCATTGCCGATCTCGCAGTCGCGACCAATTGCGGACAAATCAAAACGGGATCGCTGTCTCGGTCCGATCGACTGGCCAAATACAATCAGCTTCTGCGAATAGAAGAGGAGTTGGGGGTTCAAGCTGTCTATGCCGGTCGCGATTTCATAAACGCAGGCTAGCAGCGTCATGATCTACTGGTTCAATTGGACCCTGTCAGCGCTCGTCTCCACCCTAAGGCTCGGGGCGGGCCGCTCGCCGACACAGACAATGGACCATGATCCAATGCCTGTCCTTTACGAGTTTGAAGCATGCCCATTCTGCCGCATCGCAAGAGAGTCGATTAGCGAGGCGGGGCTCATCGTTCATGTGAAACCATGTCCAAAGCGCGGTCTTCGCTATCGCCCCGATGTAACTATGCTCGGCGGCAAAACCCAATTCCCCTATCTGGTGAATACGAAAACCGGCGACGGCCAATATGAGAGCAGGGACATTGCTCGGCTGACAGAATCCGTAGCCGGTCGCCAGCGTCCCTGGGTTCAGTGGTTGGGCCCCATCAATATGCTCAGCTCCTTCTATTCAAACCTTCTCCGCCTGTATTCAGGCGGACGGGCCGAAGCCATAATACTCCAACGGTTTTTCAGGTAGTCTTGAGGCTTCGGCCCGTCCGCCTGAATACAGGCGGAGAAGGTTTGAATAGAAGGAGCTGAGCA